>JBFFZG010000199.1:0-9406 GCA_041568735.1 Promineifilaceae bacterium (SeqCode) | reverse complement strand
TGATCCCCTGCATGACTCCCCCTTTCTGCGCGCCTGCCGCGGGCTGCCCGCCACCCGAACGCCCATCTGGCTGATGCGCCAGGCCGGCCGCTACATGCCGGAATACCGGGCGATCCGGGCCCGCCATTCGATGCTGGAGGTGATCCACACCCCGGAGCTGGCGGCCGAAGTGACCCTGCAGCCGATCGACCGCTTCGGCTTCGACGCGGCCATCATTTTCTCCGATATTCTCCCCCCGCTGGCAGGGATGGGACTCCGGCTCGACTTTGTTGCGGGCGAAGGGCCGGTCATCGACAACCCGCTGCGCACTCCGTACGACATCGACCTGCTGGCCGTCCCGCCGGCCGAGGAGACGATGGCGGGAACGCTGAAAGCGGTTGAGCTGGCGGCGGCCGAGCTGACCCCGCGCGGCGTCCCGCTGATTGGCTTCGCCGGCGCGCCGTTTACCCTGGCCAGCTACGCCATCGAAGGGGGCGGCAGCAAATCCTATACACGGGTCAAAGGGCTGATGTACGGCGAGCCGGCCGCCTGGAAGCGGCTGATGACCAAGCTGGTCACCGTCATCGCCGATTTTTTGATCAAACAGGCCCGGGCCGGGGCCTCCGTCCTGCAGATTTTCGACTCGTGGGTCGGCCTGGCCCTGGGCGAGCTGGCCTACGAGCGGTATGTGCAGCCGTACAACGAGCGCTTGTTCCAGCAGCTCGCGCGCGCGGGCGTGCCGGTCATCCACTTCAGCACCGGCACGACCGCCTACCTGCCCACGGTCGCCGCGGCCGGCGGAGATGTCATCGGCGTCGACTGGCGCACCCCGCTCGACCGGGCCTGGGCGGCCATCGGCCACGACCGGCCGATCCAGGGGAATCTCGATCCCGCTCTGCTGCTCGCCCCCTGGCGGGAGCTGCGCCACGAGGTCGACGATCTCCTGCGGCGGGCCGGCGGCCGACCGGGCCACATCTTCAATCTCGGCCACGGCATTTTTAAAGAAACGGCCCCCGAGCAGGTCGCCCGGCTGGTCGAATACGTCCACGAACAGACGAGCCGCGAAGCGGTGGAGGCAGTCCCATGACCAACCGGCACGGCGCGCCCATCGGAGTGCTCATCATGGCCTACGGGGGACCGAATTCCCTGGCCGAAATTCCCGGCTACCTGGCCGACATCCGCAGCGGCCGGCCGACCACGCCGGCGGTGCTGGAAGAAATCACCAACAACTACCGGGCCATCGGCGGCCGGTCGCCGCTGCTCGAGATGACCCGGGCGCAGGTGGCGGCCGTGGCCGGCCGCCTCGATCCGCAGCGCTTCCGCTGCTATCTCGGCATGCGCCACTGGTCCCCCTGGATCGAGGACACAGTCCGGCAGATGGTCGACGACGGCATCACCCGGGCCGTCAGCCTGGTCATGGCCCCCCACTACAGCGCGCTCAGCGTGGCTAAATACCAGGCCCGGATCGCCGAAGGACTGGAAATGGCCCGCGGGGAGATCGAATTCGAGCATATCGCCAGCTACCACGACGCCCCCCAGCTGATCCAGGCCCTGGCCAACCGGGTGCGGGAGGGGATCGAGCGCTGGCCGGCCGGCGAACGGGACGGCGTTCACGTCGTCTTCAGTGCGCACAGCCTGCCCGAACGCATTCTCAAGATGGGGGATCCTTACGACAGCCAGCTGCGGGAAACGGCCGCCCTCGTCGCCGCCCGCGCCGGCCTGCCGGACGACCGCTGGTCCTGGAGCTACCAGTCGGCCGGCCGCAGCCCGGAACCCTGGCTCGGCCCCCAGATCGAGGAGCATATCCCGGATCTGGCCGCCCGGGGAATTAAAAATATCGTCAGCATCCCCGTCGGCTTCGTCTGCGACCACGTCGAGATCCTGTTTGACATCGACATCAAGGCGCAGGCGGCCGCCCGCGAGCACGGCGTGCGGCTCGAACGGCCGCCCGCTCTGAACAGCGATCCCCTGCTGATCGACGCCCTGGTTGAGCAGATCGAGGCCCGCGCCGCCCGCTGGACGGCCGTGGAGGCGCCGCCCGCATGAAGCCGATCGTCATTATCGGCGGCGGCATCACCGGCCTCGCGGCCGCCTACCGGCTGGAGCAGCTCCGGCCGGAGACAGCGGTTGTTTTATGCGAAAGCCGCTCCCATCTCGGAGGCAAGTTAGTCAGTGAACGGCTCGGCAACCTGCTGATCGAGGGAGGGGCAGACAGCTTCCTCTCTCGCAAACAGGGGGGGGTTGCTCTCTGTGAAGAGCTCGGAATCGCGCACCGGCTCACCGGCCGCCGGCCGGAAAACCGCCGCACCTATCTGCGCCTCGACGGCACCCTGCACCGCCTGCCCGAAGGGCTGAGCGGCTTTGTGCCCACCGATCTGGCCGCCCTGGAAAACAGCAGCCTCCTTTCGGCCGCCGGCCGGGCCCGCCTGGCCCGCGAGGTCGACGTGCCGCCGGCCGCCGGTGCGGCCGACGAATCGCTGGCCGCTTTCGTCACCCGCCGCTTCGGCCGCGAAGCCTACGAGCGGCTCATGGAGCCGCTGATGAGCGGCATCTACGCCGGCGACGGCCGCCTCCTGAGCCTGGCGGCCACCTTTCCCCATCTGAAGCAGATCGAGCAGAGCCAGGGCAGCCTCCTGCGCGGCCTGCCGGCCCCGGCCGCCGGCAAAGCGGCTTATCCCCCGTTCGTCACCCTGCCGGGCGGCGTCGGGGAGCTCATCGCCGCCCTCGTGCGCCGGCTGCGCCGGACGACCATCCTGACGGAAAAAGCGGTCACGGAGATCCGGCGGGCGGCCGGCGGCTGGGACGTCCTGCTCGCCCCGGGGGAAGTAATCGAGGCGCAGGCGGTCATCGTGGCCGCACCGGCCTTCGCGGCCGCGGAGATCCTGGCCGGGCTCGACGCTCCCCTGGCCGGAGCGCTGGAGGAGATCCCGTACGCCTCTTCCGCCACGATCTCACTTGCCTACCGGCGGGCGGACATCCAGGCGCCGCTCGACGGCTACGGTTATCTCATTCCCCGCTCTTCCGGGAGCGACCTGCTGGCCTGCACCTGGACCTCGCAGAAATGGGCCGGCCGGGCCCCGGCCGGCATCGTGCTGCTGCGGGTCTACGCCGGCCGCTTCGGCCGCCGGCCCATTCTCGACGAGGACGACGCCACCCTCCTGGAGCTGGCCCGGGGCGAGCTGGCCGACACCCTGGATATTCAGTCCCCCCCGGTGCTTTCCAGAATCTACCGCTGGGAGCGAGGCATGCCCCAGTACAATCTCGGCCATCTCGATCGGCTGGCCGCGATCGAGCGGCGCCTGGAGGCGCTGCCTGGACTCTTCCTGGCCGGGGCCGCCTACCGGGGAGTGGGGATTCCCGACTGCATCCATTCTGGCGATCGGGCGGCCCGGGCGGCCGCCGCAGCATGCGGAGAACCAGATGCTCGACTTATCAAAATCCATTGAGCTGTACGACGAGGCCTGCCGGCTCCTGCCGGGTGGGGTCAGCTCCCCCGTGCGCGCCTTTCGGGCCGTCGGCGGGCAGCCCCTGTTTATCGAGCGCGCCGAAGGGGCGGCCCTGATCGACGTCGATGGGAACCGGTACATCGACTACGTGCTGTCGTGGGGACCCCTGATCCTGGGCCACGCCCATCCGGCCGTCGTGGCCGCCCTGACCCAGGCCCTCGGCCGGGGGACCAGCTACGGGGCCCCTTCGCCCCTGGAAGTAGAGCTGGCCCGGCTGGTCACCGGACTGATGCCCCAGATCGAAATGATCCGCTTCGTCAATTCCGGCACCGAGGCGACCATGAGCGCCCTGCGGCTGGCCCGGGCCTACACCGGCCGCAGCAAGCTGATCAAATTTGAAGGCAACTACCACGGGCACGCCGATATGCTGCTCGTCCAGGCCGGCTCCGGGGTGGCCACACTCGGTCTGCCGGATTCGCCGGGAGTCACCGCCGCCACGGCCGCCGACACCCTGGTCGCCCGCTACAACGACCTGGAGAACGTTTCCCGGCTGTTCAACCAGTACGGGGATAAAATCGCCGCGGTCATCGTCGAGCCGGTCTGCGGCAACATGGGGCTGATCCAGCCGCGGCCCGGCTTTCTGGAGGGGCTGCGCGAGATCACCCGCGCCCACGACGCCCTGCTCATCTTCGACGAAGTGATGACCGGCTTTCGAGTTCATCCCGGCGGCGCGCAGACCCTCTTCGATATTCAACCCGACCTGACGACCCTGGGCAAGGTGATCGGCGGTGGGCTGCCGGTCGGCGCCTACGGCGGCCGGCGGGAGATCATGGAGCTGGTCGCCCCGGTTGGCCCGATGTACCAGGCCGGCACACTCTCGGGCAACCCGCTGGCCATGACCGCCGGCATCGTCACGCTGCGGGAGATCAGCCGGCCGGGGGTCTGGGAAGCGCTCGAAGAGCGGGGGAGGGGGCTCGTCGACGGGCTCAAGGCGGCGGCGGCCGCGGCCGGCGTGCCGCTGCAGGCTTCCCGGATCGGCACGATGTTCGGCTTTTTCTTTAACGACAGGCCGGTAGTCGATTGGCCCACGGCCAGCCGCTCTGATACGAAGCGGTTCGCCGCCTTTTTCCAATCCATGCTGGCCGCGGGCATCTATCTGGCCCCTTCCCAGTTTGAAGCCGGTTTTCTTTCAACCGCCCACGGCCCGGCTGAAATCGAGGCGACCCTGGCGGCCGCCCACCGGGCCTTTGCCGCGCTCCGCTGAGCGCTTTGGCGCCCGCCCTTGCCCTATTGGGGGGAAAACGGTATAATATTAAGCCGGTTAGTTGACAGTTCGTACATCAAGTGCGACCCGAAGCCCCACGCGCCTCAGGTCGCGCTTTTTTATGCCCACTGACCGGTCTGAATGCTGTTGGTGATTCACAGGAGAATTGCATGAAATACACCGGACCAAAAGTCAAGTTATCCCGTCGTCTGGGAACCCCGCTGACCGAAAAAGCAGCCCGGGTTATGGAAAAACGGCCGTACCCGCCGGGCCAGCACGGCCCTGCGAAGCAGTACCGCCGCGGCCGCCAGTCGGCCTTTGAGCGTCAGCTCCTCGAAAAACAGCGTCTGCGCGCCCAGTACAACATCCACGAGCGTCAGATGAAGAACTACTATCGCAAAGCCGTCGGCAAGGAAGGCAACACGGTCGACACGCTCGTCCAGATGCTCGAATCGCGCCTGGATGCGGCTGTCCTTCGCTCCGGCTTTGCCACGACCATCTACGCCGCGCGCCAGATCGTCAACCACGGTCATATCCTGGTCAACGGCCGCAAGGTCAATATCCCGTCCTACAACCTGGCGATCGGCGAGGAAGTGACCATTCGCCCCAAAAGCCAGAAGCTGGACATGTTCCAGGAGGTCGCCGACAACGCGTATCCCCCGGACTACATCGCGCTGAACCGCAGCAAAATGGCGTTCAGCCTGGCCTATCTCCCCCGCCGCGAGGAAGTGCCGATTGTCTGTGAAGTCCAGCAGGTGATCGAGTACTACTCCCGCTAACGAGCAGCATAGGCCATATTTCATAGCCGGGCCAGAAGCCCCCTTTCCCGGCAGCATTCAGAAAAAAAGAGGCCATCCTGGTTCAGGATGGCCTTTTTGCTTACTCGAACGACAGCCGGTAGTGGGCCTGGTTGAGGGTCATCGGGGCCGTGGCGGCCACGATCAGCAGCGGCCGGCCGCCGCCGCCCGGGTCGAGATCGACCTCGAACGAGGCGGTCTGGTCGGGGGCCAACTCGATGCGGGTCACGACCGGCGTTTCAGCGGCGAACGTCACCAGCTGCAGGTGCCAGGTCTGCGGCAGATAGCCGGTCGCCCGAACGAACCCCTCGGCCGTCCACCCCTGGTCGCTCTCCCCGTCGTCGACAAAGCCGATTTCCGGGATGGCGATGTCGTCCACAGCCAGACCGTCGAAGGTCAGGATCGGATCGGTGACGTATTCGAAGCGGATCTGGATTTCCCGGCCGGCGAACGGGGTGAGGTCGACGATTTCATCGATCCAGCGGCTGCCGCGGCCGGTGTAAAATCGATCGGTAAAGGCCCCGTTGCCGGGATTGTCGTCCGGGCTGAGGCCGTCCATGCCCGGCGCGTCAAGGCTCTGCCAGGTCCGGCCGCCATCGACGGAGACGGCGGCGTAGCCGAAATCATATCCCCGCTCGATATCCCGGTAGACGCTGTAGCGGAGGGTGGCGGCGGCGACCCCGCGCAGGTCGAAGGCGCGGGTGAGCCGGGCATCACTGTTGTTGGCCCGGTTGGCCACCCACATCATCTCCCCCGACTTCGGCGGCACGTTGAGCAGCGGCACGTGGCTGCTGCCGATGAACGTGACCGTCACCTTCCCATCGCCGAAGAGCTTGTAGTAGTCGGCCGCGTACTGGTTGACGGTTGTCTCCATTTCGGCCGGAAATTTGTTGACGGCTTCCGTCTGGACGGCGCGCAGGCCGGCCGGCAGGCGGAAGAGGTCCGGCACGTTGGGCTGGTCGTGGATCGCCAGCGCCGTCAGCCAGTCGAGCCAGAGATCCAGCCCGGTGAAGCCGAGCCCGTGCGCCGCTGCGACGGCCGTTACCGCGGCGAATCCGGGCAGGGGACTGGTGGCAAATTCCCGGTAGCGGTCCGTTCCGAGCCGGTCATAGAGATACCGGTTCAGCAGATAGCCCTGCCCGTAGTACGGGAGGGTATTGCCGTCGGTCCAGCGGTTGAGCTGCTGATCGGGGTTGCCCAGGAAGGCATTGGCCCGGTTGATCGGCCCATCGCTGAAGCCGAGCAGATCCTCGGCCAGCATGGCCGATCCCTCCACCTCCCAGTCGGCGTCGTTGATGTCGTAGTTGTCTTCAATCATGTGGCGGAATTCGTGGGAGAGGGTGTCCAGATAGATCCCGCTGCCGAAATAGCTGCCGTTCATGACGAACATTTCTCGCTCGTTGGAGCGGGGATCGACGGCCGCCGGCACCGTATCCCGCGAGCTGAAATACCCCAGCAGCCCGCAGTTGTGGGCGGTTGCCTCGTCGACATCGCAGATGGTCAGCGGGGAGGCGTTGACGACGTGGACGCGCGGATCGCCGTCGATGCCGGGATTACTTTCGGAGCCGAAGAAGGCGATGACATCCTCGTAGATCTGGTCGAAGGCGGCCGCCGTGGCCGCCAGCTCTTCCGGGGAAGGCTGCTTGTTGCCCGTCGTGCGATCGAACCAGAAATAAGCGTGCTCCCCCACCACTTTGAGCTCGGCCTGGACGGTCGAATTGATGTTCAGGTCGACGTTGTTGACGATCAGCTCCTGGACGGTCCCGACCCGGAGCGGCTCGGCGGCCGTTCCGGACGGCGCGGCCGGGGCTCCGGCCAGCCCGCGGAAGGCGATGGCCAGCTGGACCTCGTCCCGGTCGGGCGGCAGCTCGTTCTCCAGGGCGGCGGCGGCAGCCCGCTGGGCCTCGGTCACCGGCGCGCGGGCCAGCCGGGGCAGCAGCTCAGCCGGCGGGGCGAAGCGCGGTTCGACAGACTCAACCGGCAGGGCTTCGATCCCCGCGCTCGCACCGCTTTCTTCGACCGGTTCGGCGGTGGCCGGCACAGCCGCTGGCTCGGCGGTCGGTTCCTCCGCCGTCGTCGGACGGACTTCCACCTGGGCGGTCGGGACAGCTCCCACCGGTGCAAAGGAATCCTGCGCACAGGCGGTCAGGGCCAGCAAAACGGCCAACCAAAGTAGAAACAGGCGTTTCATACCTTTCTCCAAATAATTTTGGCGGATTGTACCTGAGAACAGGGGGATGGGGGATGGGAGAAAGGGGATGGGGACGTTGACAGGAGGGGGGTGTTCCAGAACAATGGGGGGGTGCTATCATTGGACAGACAGAACGCGCTGCGGGAGCGCTTTCGGGCGCTGCGGCCGGGGTGGCGGCCGGGAACGGAGGTCTATGCCGATCTCGTCCGCCGCTATCTGCCGCCGGCGGGGCGGGTCCTCGACCTCGGCTGCGGGCGGGGCGGGCTGGTCGAGCAGCTGGACCATCCCCTCGAGCGGATCGCCGGCCTCGATCCGGATATCGGCTCGCTGGCTGCCCACCGGCTGCCGGCGCTGCCGCGGGCGGCCGGCTTCAGCCACGCCCTCCCCTTCGCCGCGGGCTCGTTTGACCTGATTTTCTGCAGCTGGCTGCTCGAGCACCTGGCGGCGCCGGCGCTCGATCTGCGGGAAATCGGCCGGGTGCTGCGGCCGGGCGGCCATTTTGTTTTCATCACCCCCAACGGCCGCCACCCCCTGGCCTGGCTCAACCGCGGGCTGGGACGCCTGGCCGCCGTGCAGGGGCGGCTGGTGGCCCGCCTTTACGGCCGGGTCGCCGAAGATACCTTTCCCACCCGCTACCGGGCCAACACCGTCCCCCGCCTGGCCGCCCTGGCCGCAGCGGCCGGCCTGACCCTGGCCGAATGGGAAACAATCCCCGATCCAACTTACCTGGCCTTCAACGAGCCGCTGTTTCGGCTGTTCTGCCGGCTCGATCCCCGGCTCCCCCGGTCGATGCGGCTGCATCTGGTCGGCCGGCTGATCAAACCGGGTTGAGCCGGCCGCGCCAGTCGAGCGCCACGCCGGTCCGCCGCCGGTTGATGGCAGAGATCTGAATTCGGAACCGGGTCAGGCGATCTCCCCAAAAATTTTTCCCGGATTGAGAATGTGGTGGGGGTCGAGCGCTTCCTTCAGCCGGCGCATCAGAGCGACGGCCGCCTCGCCGTGCTCGTGCACCATGTATTTGGTCTTGCCAATACCGACCCCGTGTTCGCCCGTGCAGGTGCCGCCGAGGGCGATCGCCCGGGCCGCCAGCTGGTCGTTGAGGCTGTCGGCCGCCGCTTCGCTCTCCGGATCGTCGGGGGGGAAAAAGGCCACCGTGTGCAGGTTGCCGTCGCCGGCGTGGCCGACCATTCCCCCGGCCAGGCCGAGATCGGCCATGCTGGCCGCCGCGTAGCCGACCAGCGCCGGGTAAGACGAGATCGGCACGGCCACGTCGGTGATGCGGTAGGTCTGGCCCGGGAAGGTGCGCACCATGACTTCGAAGAGGCGGTGGCGCGCTTCCCACAGCTTGAGGCGCGCGTCGAGGCCGAGCCCCGACTGAAAGGCCAGGCAGCCGCTCTCATCGCAGATCTCCCGCACGAGCTGCAGCGCCGCTTCCAGCCCAACCTGGCTGGCCCCGGTGAATTCCATGAAGAGGTAGGGGGTGTCCGGGGTCAGGCCCAGCCCCTCGCTGTCTTCCAGAATCGAGATGGTGCTGCCGTCGATGAGCTCAAGGGCGGCCGGGTTGAGGCCGCTGCCCATGATGCCGAACACCGCCTCGGCCGCCGCCGCCACCGTCGGAAAAGCGGCCGTGGCCACACTGAAATGGGCCGGCAGCGGCGCCAGCTTCAACGTCGCCTCCGTGATCAGCCCCAGCGTCCCCTCCGATCCGGTGAAGAGATGGGTCAGATCG
>JBFFZG010000198.1:0-9422 GCA_041568735.1 Promineifilaceae bacterium (SeqCode) | reverse complement strand
GGACGATGTAGTCGTCCTGGCCGCATAAATTGCAGAGAACGTCTTTCATGAATTCACGACGGGTTCAACCGGCTGGCGGGGAGCGCGGCCGAGCAGGCGGCGGGCAAACAGGCGCAGCACGGTGTATTGGGCTTTGAGAATTTCCTGGCGGGAAATTTTGGTCGTGCCGGCCCGCCGGTCTTCAAAGAGGATGGGCACTTCGCCGACCTGCCAGCCGCGGCGCTGCACCATGAACAGCATTTCCACCAGGAAGGAATAGCCGCTGGAAAAGATCCGATCGAGCGGGATCGATTCCAGCACTTCGCGCCGGTAGAGGCGAAAACCGGCCGTTGTATCCTTAGCCTTGAGCCCAAGGGCGGTCTTTGTGAGTAGATTGGCCGCCCGGCTCAGCAGGATGCGCTGCCAGGTGCAGTTCAGCGCCCCGCCGCCCGGTACGTAGCGGGAGCCGATCACGAGATGCCTCCGGCGGCTCAGCTCGATCATGGCGGGAATGTAGCGGGGATTATGGGAGAAATCCGCGTCCATCGTCATGATCCGATTGACCTCAGGCATGCTCAGAGCCAGCTGAAAACCGGCGATGTATGCCGTGCCCAACCCGAGCTTGCCAGCCCGGTGAATCACGTGGACCCGACCCGGATAATCCGCTGCCCAGCGGTCGGCCTGCATGCCGGTGCCATCCGGCGAATTGTCGTCGACGACGATCACTCCGACCCGGTTCGGCAGGTCGATGATCTGCTGCACGAGGGCATCGATGTTGTCGGCTTCGTTGTATGTCGGGACGATAACTTTCGTGTCAAAACTTTCGGTCATACCACCACCAAGTGGGCGATTGTAGCGACAATGGAGATGGGGGGCAAAGGACAGCGGCGGCCGGGTCGAGTGGGCGGCTTGCGCCGTCAATCGTCCCCCGGGTACTATTAGGGAATGATTCCCCAGACGGACACGACCGACCCCGAACTTTCCTTCTGTGAATCCCATCCTTACCAGTGGATCTTCGCCCTGTTCTGGCTGGTTGTCGCCGCCATCCTGGTCTGGACGCTTTCCTCGAGACCCAACCTGCTGACCGTTTTCCTGGCGGCCGCCGCCCTCCTCTCGGCGGCGTACAACTGGACGGCCACCCACTGCATGCGGGTCGAGGGAGGGGATCTCGTGCTGGAAAGACGGCCGTTTGGCCGCTTCGGCCGCCGCCGGTGGCCGCTGGCCGGCATTGTAAAATTTACCGCGGAACCGAATCGACCCTTTGACGATCAGATTCAGACCCGGCCGGTCAAATTTATCGTGTACGCCCGCCTGAAAGGGGGGCGTCCCCTGCCGCTGCTTACCTTTTTTCAAAAAGAGCGGGCCGTCAAGGCGGTGGGCCACCTGAACCGGCAGCTGCAGAGCCAACAACGGTCGTAATGCGCATTCAATCGCCGACACACATCGAGCTGGTCGCCTATGAACCGACCTGGCTGCCGGCCGCCGCCCTGACGGAGGCCCAGGGGGAGATGATTGACCGGTACTTCCGGCCCCAGCTCGACATCGCCCCACCATCTTTTCAGACGGGCGGCCGCTGGCGGCTTACGCCGCGCGGCTGGGTCGGAACGATCCCTCTGGATGCACGCACGGTCCTTGCCATCCGTCCCCGGCTGGCGGTTGACAATCTGTTCCGCATGCTGGCCACCGCCTACGATCTGGACGAATTTCGCCTGTTCGAAGGCCGGCTCCCGGCTCAGACCCTGGGGGATTTTTACGAGCTGGTGGTTCTGGAGCTGTTGGAACGGGTCGCCTGGCGGCTGCGGCAGGGGCTTTACCAGCCGTACCAGACCCGGCGAGGCCTGCGTCCGGCCGTTGTGGGTCGACTCGATATCGACTACCTGGCCGCCCACCCGGCGGCGGCGGCGCCTCGCTGTGACTTCGAAATTCACACGGCCGACATCCCCGCCAATCAGATCCTGGCCTGGACCCTGCGCCTCGCCGGGGTGAGCGGCCTCTGCGCGGAGCCGCTGCGCCGGCGGCTGTGGCGGGTCGTGCGCCGGCTGCCGGTCAGCCTGCGGCCATTTTCGGCGGCCGACTGCGAAGGGCTGGCGACCAACCGGCTCAATGAAGATTACCGGTCGATGTATCTCCTCTGCCGGTTTATCCTCGATTTGACCGGCCCCGAAGCCCGCGCCGGGTCTGAAACGATCCTGCCTTTCCTGGTCGACATGAACCGGCTGTTTGAAAAATTCGTGGCTGCCTGGCTGGACCGCCACCTGCCCGACGGCATCCGCCTGCAGGCGCAGGAGCGGGTCTTCCTGGACGAAGCGGATGAGCGGGCTGTCCGGGTCGATCTCATTCTCACCGATCGTCGCGGCCGGCCCCTCTGCGTTCTCGACACCAAGTTCAAAGCGCCCGACCGGGCCGACCTGAGGGATGTTTTTCAGGTCACGTTCTACGCCCATGCCCGGGGGTGCCCGCACGCCTTCCTGGTCTATCCGACTCCCCTGGCCCGCCCGCTTGACGGCCGCAACCGGGAAGTCCGCTACCGATCGACCTGTTTCGCCCTGGATGGGGATCTCGATGCAGCCGGCCGATCCTTCCTTAACAGCCTGTTGCCGCTTCTGCCGGAGGAGAGGTGATGGCCGGCTCTCTCAGCCTGGAGCAGAAGGCGCTCCTCGTGCGCCTCGTCAATTACGCCCTGGAGCGCAAAATCGACCAGACGGTCGTTCCTGTACCGGTGGGCCCATCGGAATATGCCATCTATGTCCGGCACGAGCCGAGCCTGCGCCTGACGCGGCTGAGCGACCTGGATGCGCTGTGCGCGGCCGATGTCCTATCCTACCGGTTCAACCGGATGGGGAACGGCAAAGTCTACCTGCTGTCAACCCGCAGCTTTCACGCGGTCGAGGAGTGGCGCCAGGAGCCGGTCGAAATCGACCACGAGGCGGTCCGGCGCCTGAGCGAATCCCGGGTGGCCGGCGAACGCGGACTGCTCCTGGAGCAGGTGGCCGTGCAGGAAGCGGCCCTGCGGCAGCGACTGCCGGCAGCCACGCCGCCGGAGATCATGCGGCGCATTTATTTCGTGGGGGAACACCTGACCGGAGATGACCCCAACCG
The DNA here is from genome assembly GCA_041568735.1 of Promineifilaceae bacterium (SeqCode). Taxonomy (GTDB): domain Bacteria; phylum Chloroflexota; class Anaerolineae; order Promineifilales; family Promineifilaceae; genus WTJY01. The sequence goes on along the minus strand of JBFFZG010000198.1, from coordinate 6,344 downwards.
GGTGCAGATTTCCTTTCAGCTGCGGCTCATCGGCCGCTATCTGGTCGACTGGCTGCGGGATCGCCAGAGTGGGGATCTGCTGGTGGTATTCAGCCACTGGGTTCAGGCTGTCTACCACTACCTGGATCGGATTAACCAGCTCGAGGATTGATCGCGAGATGTCGATGGGCGAAAGCAAAAAAACCCGGCCCGGCCGGGTTTAATTTTTCATTGAGACCGGGCGATCAAAATCAGGTATCGTCCAGGTCGCTTTCGCTGTCGTATTTATCGAAATAGTGCTTGGGATCCGAAGTGTGCACCTTGACCCAGAGGTCGTTGGGGGCATCCTCCGACCACTGGTAAACCCATTCGGAATCCTGGGGAGGCATATTGACACAGCCGTGGCTGTGCTTGTAGCCGAAGCGGTCGTGCCAGTAGGCGCCGTGCAGGGCGATTTCGTTGTGCCGGTCGAAATACATCGTGTGGGGGACGTCCTCGACGAAGTAATAGTCGACGCGTCCTTCGGCACCAGACATTTTGATCGCCTTAAACCGGTCGAAGACCTGGAAGACCCCCTCGACCGTCGGCCAGCGGTTCAGCCCGCTGGAGATGAGGGTGGCAAAGACCATGCGATCGCCGACATAGGCGGCCAGGGTCTGCTCGTAGAGGTCGACATCGACCCAGTATTCCCTGGCCCCGACCTCTTCGGGGCGGGGGCGCCAGTCGACCAGGCTGACGTGTGTCTGCTTGACCCAGCGGCCGTCCCCCATGGAATACCAGAGCCAGCCTTCCCTGTCTTCGACGGCGTCGTAGACCTCGACGAAATCATAGCGGAACATTTCGCCGAAGCGGGGATCGGGTTCTCCACCCGGTTCGCTGGACGGCGTGAAATTGCGGGAGACGACCCAGCCGAAGGGGCGTTTGGGGTGGCGCAGCACCTCGACCCCGCGAAAATCGGACACCTGGCGCTCCTCGCGGATGCTTTCTTCCAGCACCCACTCGCCGGGGTTAATCATGTACCACATCTCTCTGGCGTCGTTGCGGAATTTCCCATGAAGGGAGGAGAAGAGATAGCCGTCTCCGACGTTGCGCAGGATCGGGCTGTCCCGGCGGGGTTCGGCATAGACATCGGCGTAGTCGTGCAGCCGTACGTACGTGGTTTTCAGAATGAAGTCATCCTTCACAGGCAGCGGCTTCACAAAGGCCGGCTGTTCCGGGACGACGCTGCAGATGTAGCGGCCGCTCAAGGGAAAACAGCCGACGCCAAAGGCCTCGGCAGAACCGGCTCCCAGAAGGAGAAAAAGGAAGATCGCCCCCGAAACCAGGGACAGTTGGCGGAATCGTTTCATAGAAAAAGGCGTCGGTGCCCAATGGATAGTTTGATCAAATTATACGTTATGGCAACCCAGAATCAAATAAAAACAGATGCCGCTCATCGTTTTTTTGCCGGGAACGGCGCTTGGCATATAGTTAAGGTCGGACGCGCGCTGGGTGGCCATTCTTACGGCCCGGACGAGGTTTCTCATGATTGGAACTTTATTGAATGCCCTGACTGTGTTGATCGGCGGCTCCCTGGGAACGTGGCTCGGGCATCGCTTCCCAACGCGCATGCAGCAGACGATTTTCGCCGCGCTGGGGTTGTTCACCCTCTTCATCGGGTTTCAGAGTGCACTGCAGACCGGTAATGCCCTGATTCCACTCGGCAGCCTGGTCATCGGGGCGCTCCTGGGGGAGTGGTGGGATTTCGACGGCCGGCTGGAGCGGTTCGGGGAATGGTTGAAGCGGCGCTTTGTGCCGCAGAGTGAACAGGTCGAGACCGGCCGCTTTGTCGAGGGGTTTGTGACGGCCAGCCTCGTCTTCTGCGTCGGACCGCTGACCATTCTCGGGGCCGTCGAGGATGGGCTCAGTGGAGACTACACCAAGCTGGCGATCAAATCCGTCCTCGACGGCTTCGCCTCGATCGCCTTTGCCGCCACGCTTGGGGTCGGCGTTCTGGCTTCGATCCTCGTCATTCTCGGATTTCAGGGGGGGCTTTCTCTTCTGGCGATCTGGCTCGGGGGCAGCCTGTTCACGGGGCCGATGATCGCAGAAATGTCGGCCGTCGGCGGCATCGTACTCCTCTCGATCGGCCTGCGGCTGCTCGACCTGAAGGCCATCCGGTCGGCCAACCTGCTTCCCGCTCTGGTGATTGCGCCGCTCGTGGTGGCGGTTCTCGACTGGCTGCAGATCGTCTATCGATTTTAGCCGCGGCTAGCCTTCTCCAAAGAGCAGGCGGCCGCAGGTCGGGCAGTGAATCATTTCCCCAAGCGAAACCGCCCGCAGGATATTGCTGGTCAAAGAAACTCGGCACCCCTGGCATTCCCCATGCTTCATGAGGGCCACGGCCACCCCTCGCTTGGATTTGAGCAGCCCGTCATACAATTTCAGAGTCGCCGGCTCGATCCGCCCGGCCTGCGCCTGCCGCTGAGCCAGGAGGTCGTTGAGATGGGTCGCCGACTGGAGCTGCTGTGCCTGCAGATTCTCTCTTTCCACCGACCAGTCCTGTTCAAAGCGCTCCAGCTCGGCGGTGGTCTCCGCCAGCTGCCCTTCGACGTCCTCCAGTTCAACCAGGAATTCCAGGAGCTGTTCTTCCAGGTCGGCGCGGTGGCGGGCCAGGTATTCCGCCTCCTGCTGCAGATCCTGGAGCGCTTTGGGATTGCGCTCCTTACCGGAATAGAGCCGCTCGTTGGTTTCCTTGAGGCGGGCGTTGACGCTGCCGGCGGCCAGCTCCTTTTCCCGGGCAGCGGCCTGCAGGCGGCGCTGCTCCGCGAGCCATTGGCGGTGAGCTGTCCGCAGGTCGATCAGCGGCTGCGGTTCTTTTTGACTTTGCAGAATCTGGGTCAGCCGCGCTTTTTCCTCCAGGACGGCCGTGTCCATCATCTGCAGTCGGTATAGCTGGTGAAGATTGCTCATGCTGATCATCCTTGAGGCGGGTGGTTGGGAATCGAAAGAACGGCCGGTCGACCCCCTTTCCCGGGGTGGACGGACTGATTCTAACACATCTTGCGGATGGGGTAATTGGCACCAGGTACTATGGTCCTAACTTTATTGTCAGGGGTACTACCCCATGTTATACTGCCTTCGTAGTACTAATAGAGATGACATAATGTATGTGAAATTCCCGGGCTTCAGCTGGTGCTGCCGGTCCGGATCAGCCATTTTTCATCGGATTTAGCTGTCGAGTTCGTTGCGCAGTGGCGCAAAGGAGTTACTGTGAAAAAGGTCCGCGTTCTCATTGTTGATGATCATCCAGTTTTTCGCCAGGGAATTGTCGATGTCGTCGAAACCGACCCGAAAATCGAAGTCGTTGGCCAGGCGGCCGACGGGGAAGTCGCCCTTGAGCTGGCGTATGACTTAACCCCGGATGTCATTTTAATGGATATTAACCTGCCGACGATCAACGGTCTCCAGGTGACCCGCAAGGTCAAAGCGGTCATGCCGGAGACCCGGGTGGTCGTCCTGACCGGCTATGATGACGCCGAGCAGGTCTTCCACGCGCTCCGCGCCGGCGCCTCGGCTTACTGCCCGAAGGACGTCACGCCGGAATCGCTGGTCAAAACGATCCACGCAGTCACCAACAACCTCTATGTCGTCGGCGAAAAATCGATGACTCATGAAGAAGTGGTCTACTGGGTGGAGGAAAAGGTCGGCCGGCTGGCCGGGGTTCCTCTGGACGATGCGGATGAAATGTTCGTACCGCTTTCCCCGCGTGAAATGGAAATTTTGGAGCACGTCACTCGCGGTCTGAGCAACAAGGAGATCGCCCACAAACTCGGCATCAGCCATCAGACGGTCAAAAACCATATGACGGCGATTCTGCGGAAGCTCCGCGTCGACGACCGCACCCAGGCGGCTGTCTACGCGCTGCGGCGGGGCTGGGTGCGTCTGGAAGCGACCGCCAGTTAATCTTTTTTCTTTCATTCTTTCGCTTTGTCGGGTAAGCTTGGCTTACCCGACATTTGCATTTCTCCATCAAGGTTATGACTCAACAAGCCACTGCTTCATTTGAATCATTTCTCGAAGAGGTCCAGAGCGAGCACGATCAGATCCAGAGCGAACTGCGCGAGATCAGCGTCCTTGTCAACCAGATCACGGCCGAAGTCGAGCGGCTCGCCCAGCGCAATGCCCAGATTCTGGCTTACGTCCGGCAGCTCAACATCGAGACCGCCCCCCGCGAGGATATCCGGGACGGCTACGAAGACCTCATTAACACCCAGCAGCGACTGTTTACGATGCGGGCTCAGCTCGAGAAACTGCAGAGTGATAAGCGGAATATGGCCCGGCTGATCGAGCTGCAGGAGCACATCCTCCAGCTCTCCGGCCGCGGGGGCTTTGCCGAGGCCGAGGATGGGCAGCAGAAAGCGATCGACCGCTCGGGCGTCGTCCGGGTGATTCAGTCCGAGGAGTTCGCCCGCCAATCGCTGGTTCGCCGGATGCACGACGGGCCGGCCTCTTCCCTGAGCAATTTTATTCTGCAGGCGGAAATCTGTGAACGTCTGTTTGACAGCGATCCGGACAAGGCCCGGCACGAACTTCACACGCTAAAGGAAGACGCCACGGCGACTTTCAGCAAAGTCAAAGACTTCATCTTCGATCTGCGGCCGATGATGCTCGACGATCTCGGGGTCGTGCCCACCCTGCGCTCCTACGCCAACTCTTTTCAGGACAAAACCGGGGTTCCCCTGGTGATGAGCGTCACAGGGATTGAGCGCCGCCTGGAGAGCTACATCGAAGTTACGATTTTTCGGGCGGTGCAGGAGCTGGTGAACAACGCCCGCATTCACGGGCAGGCGACGGAAATCCAGTTCCAGCTCGATATCTCGTCCGAGGAAGTCACCGTCGTGGTGGAAGACAACGGGCAGGGATTTGACGCCCGGGAATTCCTCGAAAAGTCACCGGATCGCAAAACGGTCGGCCTGCCGGCGCTGCGCGAACGGCTGGAGATGCTGAACGGCACCCTGAAGATCGAGAGCCAGGTCAGCCAGGGAACTAAAGCCGAGTTTAAGATTCCCCTGGATAACGGAATCGAATAAGGCCCCGGTCTCGAATCGAGAAAAACAGAACGCCCCACCGGCCGGTGGGGCGCTTTTTGTTTTCCAGGAGGATCCCTGCCCTCTCAATAGTTCGGATGAAAAATCCGGACGTACCGGTTGGGCTCCCGGCCGTAGCTGTGGGAATAGAGCTGGGCATCCCGCACCATCTCGTGCTGGGAGCGGCGCACGTAGCGATTGGCCGGCTTCAAATTGATCTCCGCTTCCCCCAGCTGCACTCGCCGGATCGCATCCTGCGTCTCGGCGAGTGCTCGATCAAAAGGGTCGAGGGGAGGAACCTCGATCCCCGTTGCCTCGGCCAGGAAATTTTCAATCTGGTTCAGGGAATTCGCCCGCAGAATATACACCGGGATGCGAAACGCTTCGGCTTCACTGATGAGCCGGCGGCGGCGGCGGTAGTAGCTTTTGAGGGTGACCAGGACATCGGCGTCCTTCAATTCTTCGACCAGGACGACGTTGATGTCGAGCTGGCGGGCCGCCTGGTAGATGCGGTTGCGGGCAACGCCGTAGGAAAAAACACTGAGCGGTTTCTTGCGGCGGCCGCCGTTGCCCAGCTCATCGACCGAGATGATATTCAGCGGCCGGCGCGGTGGATCCTGGCTTTCCCGGCCGTTCCCCGCATAGCCAGCGTCGGCCGGGCTGTAACCCCGGGTGCTTCGCCCGCGTCCCTCCCGGGTCAGGCGGGAGCCGGTTTCTCCGCTGCGCCCGCTGCGGCGGCCGCTCAGCGCCGGCGGCAGCTCGGTTACTTCCTGAACTTCGAGCTCGAGATGGCCGTCCTCATTCCAGTAGCGGAGTTCGACCGGTTCGGGATGGCCGTAAAGCATGCCGTCAACCGCTTTCGTGACGTCCCTGTGGACGACGACCCGGTTGCGATCGAGGATTTCCACGACCACGTCAAAGGTAGGCGGCGCCCGCCGCTCCAGGACGGTTTTCTGCGTGCCGCGCCGCCGTGCCTCATCATCCGACAGGGTGACGCTTTCGATGCCGCCGACGAGATCGGAAAGCGTCGGATTGAGAAGGAGGTTGTCGAGGGTATTGCCGTGGGCCGTGCCGACGAGCTGAACCCCTCGCTCATTGATGGTGCGGGCGGCCAGTGCCTCAGCTTCCCGTCCGATTTCGTCGATGATGATGACCTCCGGGTTGTGGTTTTCCACTGCTTCGATCATCGTTTCGTGCTGGAATGCGGGTTTGGGAACCTGCATGCGCCGGGCGCGGCCGACCGCCCGATGGGGGATGTCTCCATCGCCGCCGATTTCATTGGAGGTATCGACGATC
>JBFFZG010000197.1:0-9507 GCA_041568735.1 Promineifilaceae bacterium (SeqCode) | reverse complement strand
TTTCCAGGAGTTTGGCTTCAAAAAAGATCTCAATCTGCGGCTGTCGTCCGGCCTGTTTGAACTCGTCACCACCGGGTTAGAAGTCAAGGAGCTGGCCTTTGCCCCGCTGGTGCGGGTGAAGCACGTGCGGCTGACCGGGATCGATCGGGTTATGAAATTCACCCTGGATTACATTCTGACGACTCTGATCATCCTGTTCCTGCTGCCGATGCTCCTGATGATCGCCCTGATTGTCTATCTGGATTCGCCCGGCCCGATCATTTACCGCCGGGAAGTGATGGGGCTGAACGGCCGCCGGTTTAATGCCTTTAAGTTCCGCACCATGCGGGTCGACGGCGATGCTATCCTGGAGAAACACCCCCAATTAAAAGCGGAGCTGGCCCGCACTCACAAGCTCAAGGACGATCCGCGGATCACGCGCATCGGCAAATTCCTGCGCAAGACGAGCCTGGACGAGCTGCCCCAGCTGCTGAATGTGCTTCTGGGCGATATGTCCCTGGTCGGACCGCGCATGATTTCCCCGGCGGAAATGGAAATGTACGACCAGTGGGGGATGAACCTGCTGACCGTCCGGCCGGGGATCACCGGGCTCTGGCAGGTGAGCGGCCGTTCGGATGTCTCCTACGAGGAGCGGGTCAATCTCGACATGCGCTATATCCGCCACTGGACGATCTGGCTCGATATTTTTATCCTGATCCAGACGATCCCCGCCGTATTTCGTGGACGGGGGGCCTATTAAACCGAATTCAGCTGGATCGATGCGTTCTGGCGGCCGATCGAGCCGGCGGGGAATCCGGCCGGCCGGTTCCTGCCTCTGGCGGCCGCCCGGTTTGAGTCTTTGCGTATAGACGGTTATGAAAGGGGGATGAACCATTGATTATCGTGCAGACACCTCTGCGGGTCAGCCTTTTTGGCGGCGGCACTGATTTCCCGGGTTATTACCTGGAGGAAGGGGGCTGCGTGCTGTCGACGGCGATCGACAAGTACATTTTTGTCACCATCAAGAAGCGCTTCGACGAAAAACTCCGGGTCGGCTACACCCGCACGGAAATGGTCGACACGGTCGATGAAATCCAGCACGAGCTGATCCGCGAGGCCTTCCGCAAGGCCGGCCTGCGCTCGGGCGTCGAGATCACCACGATGGGGGATATTCCCTCGGAAGGATCGGGGCTCGGCTCGTCGAGCACGGTGACGGTTGGGACGCTGCACGCCATGTACGCGCTGCAGGGACGGCTGGTGTCGGCTGAGCAGCTGGCGGCCGAAGCCTGTGAAATCGAAATCGACATCCTCGGCAAGCCGATCGGGGTGCAGGACCAGTACATCGCCGCTTACGGCGGGTTTCAATTCATCGAATTTACCCGGGAAGGAAAAATCGTACCGAACCGGATCGGGCTTTCGATCGAAATGAAGCGAACCCTCGATTCGAACCTGATGCTGTTCTACACCGGCCTGACCCGGCGGGCGGAAGTGGTGCTGGGAGAACAGAAACAGAATATTGGCGACCGCCTGGCCATCTTGCGCGAAATAAAAAACATCGCCCAGGCCGCCTGCCGCCAAGTGACGGCCGGCTGCCTCGATTCCGTCGGCGAGCTCCTGCACGAAAGCTGGCTGCTGAAAAAGCAGCTGGCCAGGCAGATCAGCAACGGGGATCTCGACAATCTCTATGAAAAGGCCCGAAAAGCCGGGGCCATCGGCGGGAAAATCGCCGGGGCCGGCGGCGGCGGTTTTCTCCTCCTGTACTGCCCGCACGAGCGCCAGGAGTCCGTGCGCCGGGCGTTAGGTAACTTGCAAGAATTGCACTTTAGAATGGAGGATGACGGTACTAAAGTCATTTTCCATTACCGGCGCGACTGAGCAAAACGCAGCCACGCCGGGGCCCACCTGCCACCGGGCTGCCGCTCAAATTCGGCCAGAAATGGAGCGGCGGCCGGCTTGTGGTTGAAGCGATTTCCGCAAGGAGATGGAGAGACATGGCGGCAAACATCCAGGGATACATCGCAAAACTTCAAAGCACCCTCCAGCTGCTGGATGAAAAGCCCATTCAGGCCGCCGTCGAGATGATGCATGAAGCCCGCATGAAGCGGCGGCAGATCTTCGTCATGGGGAACGGCGGCAGCGCTTCCACCGCCAACCACTTTGTCGGCGATCTGGCGAAAAATACCAAGCGGCCCGACCTGCCCCACTTTCGGGTCATGGGCATGTCCGACAACATCACCGCCTTTTCGGCGTACGGCAATGACGACGGGTACGAAAATGTCTTTGCCCTGCAGATTGAGAACTTTATCAACCCGCAGGATGTCGTCATGGCCATCTCGGCCAGCGGCAACTCCAGGAATGTCCTGCGGGCGGTTGAGCTGGCAGCGAACAGCCAGGCCCGGACGATCGGCATCACCGGCTTTTCCGGTGGGCAGTTAGGTCGTCTGGTCGACGTGCACATTCACGTGCCGAGTGAGATTATCGAGCAGGTGGAGGATATTCATTTGATGCTCGGCCACCTGTTTATCACCGAACTGCGGGCGCGGGCAGAGCAGGATCTCCTGGGTCGGACCCAGAATGGCGTTCCGGTGCCGGCCCCGGCGATACAAAAGTCACGCTGATAGCTGAAGTTAACCGCATTTTGTGGTTAAATGATCAAGAGAGGAAAAACGTCGAGGTTTGACGAGAAGAGGTCACCTTTGGATATCAAAGCTTACATTGGTCCGATCCGAAAATGGTGGTGGCTCATCGCAGCCGCTACCCTTCTGGCTGGCATTTCCAGCTACATCGCCGTCAGCCGCCAGCCGTCGATTTACGAATCCCGCACGACCCTGATGGTCGGCCGGGCGATCAGCGATTTGAATCCGAGCGGCAACGAATTTTATCTCGGCAATGAGCTGGCCGGCGTGTACGCCGATATGGCCGAGCGGCAGCTGGTGCGGACCAATACGATGGAAGCGCTCGGTATTCCCTGGCTGCCCGAATACTACGCCTACGTTGTGCCCCGCTCGCAGCTCGTCGAGATCCAGGTGATCGACACGGTGCCGGAGCGCGCCCAGCAGGTGGCGGCCGAACTGGCCAACCAGCTCATCAAACTGAGCCCGGCCAGCGCTGACGAGGAGTCCGGCAACACCCGCACGAGCTTTGTCAACAAGCAGCTGGACGATCTACAGCGGCAGATCGAAGCGACGAGCGAAGAGATCGACGCCCTGGAAATTCAGCTGGGCGATCTGTTCAGTGCCCGGGAAATTTCTGACACGCAGAACCAGATCCAGGTGCTCCAGATTAAACTGGAAACCCTGCGCTCCAACTACGCCAGTCTCCTCTCTTCAACCCAGGAAGGGGCCTCCAATGCCCTGACGATCATCGAACCGGCCTCCCTGCCGACTTCGCCGATCGGCCCCGAAATCTTGCAGACCATCGTGGCGGCGATGGCCATCGGTCTGGCTTTGGCCGTGGGCGCGGCTTACGTGCTCGAGTTCCTCGACGATACGATCAAATCGACGGATGATGTGGAAGAGCTGACGCGGGTTCCCAATTTCGCCGGTCTCTCCTTCGCCAAGATCGACGAGCCGCAGGAATATCTCGTCACCTTGACCCAGCCTCGATCGCCCATTTCTGAATCTTTCCGGGAACTGCGCACGGCGATCCAGTTTTCGAATGTCGACAATCCCAACCGGGTGCTGCTGGTGACCAGTGGGAATCCCGGTGAGGGAAAGAGCTTTACGGCCGCCAACCTGGCCGTGGTTCTGGCCCAGGCCGGCCACAGCGTGCTGCTGATCGACGGCGATCTACGCCGGCCGCAGCAGCACCTCATTTTTGGCATGGACAGCCAGCGCGGACTGACCAGCCTGCTTCTCGAATCCGATCTGACCCAGACCAAGTACGATGCGGAGATTCTCGACGAGTTCATCCAGAAGGCCCCGGAGTTCTGGCTCGGGGTGATGACCTGCGGCCCAATCCCGCCCAATCCGTCGGAGCTGCTGGGCTCGGCCAAGATGAAAAAACTGCTTTCGACGCTGTCGGAAATGTACGATTACCTGATTATTGACAGCTCGCCGGTGATGCCGGTGACCGATGCGGCCGTCCTGAGCACGCAGGTGGACGGGGTTTTGATCGTGACCGCGGTTGGCGCGACGAAGCGCAACCATCTGCGCCACATGGTCGAACGGCTCAAAGGCTACCGGGCCAACATTCTGGGCACGGTGGTCAACAAGATCAATTCCAGCCAGGGTGGCTACTACTACCATTATGGCCATGAGTACTACGGCACGCCCGGGGAAGAGGTCGAACAAAAACCAAAGGTCCAGAAGCGCAAGAAAAGCCGATTCCGGGTCAACGGCCGAGGGGAAGGCGATTCTGGAAAGGATTCCTGAGCTGGCCGTTTTCAGGGGAAAAGCGCGAGCAGGGCGTCGGCCAGCGTCTCGTAGACGGGGAAGGGTTGGAGCCGGTCCGCCGCGGTGAGCTGGCGCTGGGCCTTTCCCCGGCCGGTAAGCAGCAGCACCGTCCGGCCAACACCTGCCGCCCGCCCGGCCGCCAGGTCCGAAAGAGCATCCCCAATCATAACGGACTGAACCAGATCGATGTTGTGCTCGCGGGCGGCGCGCAGAAGCAGCCCGGGCTGCGGTTTGCGGCAGTCACATCGGTCATCCGGGGCGTGCGGGCAGAAATAAACGCCGTCGATCCGGCCGCCGGCCTTTTCGATGGCGGCGACCAGCCGGCGGTTGATCGCCTCGACGGCTGCCAGGGGGACCAGCCCGCGGCCAACAGCCGACTGGTTGGTCACGATCACAATTTTGTAGGGCAGATCGGCCGCCCGTGCCAGAGCCGCCAGCGCCGATGGGTAAATCGAAACATCGGCCCAGCTGCGCACATAGTCTGGCCGGTTTTCGTTGATGACGCCGTCGCGATCTAAAAATATGGCCGGTTGTTTCATCTGGTCTTTTCCAATTATCCTGACACCTGGCCGGCAAGGGTAACGCAATTTTTGATTTTGGCCACGGCCGGGGCAGTGAAATGAATCGATATGAATAAATCCCTGACCAGCGAAAGCGCAGAAAAAATGACCGTGGTACGCCAGCAGGAAAAGTCAATCTTTGACCTGGCTCCTTTCCCGAAAGGCGGGCGGCCGGTGGAAGAATCCTGGGAACCGACCGTATCGCTCGTCATTCCCCTCTACAATGAAGGGGCCAATGTCGAAGAGCTTTTCCAGCAGCTGGTGCCCGTTATCGATGAAGATCCCCATGTCATCGACGTCGTTCTGGTCGATGACGGCAGTACGGACGGCAGTTTTGACCTCTTAAAGACCCTGCCGGAGCGGGATCATCGCTTTCATGTGATCCGGCTCCGGCGGAACTTTGGGCAGACGGCCGCCTTCTCCGCCGGATTCGATTATTCGCGAGGAGATATCATCATCACGATGGACGGGGACCTGCAAAATGATCCGGCCGATATTCCGAAACTGCTGGACGAAATCAAAAAAGGGTATGATATCGTCAGCGGCTGGCGGATCGATCGGCAGGACAGATGGTTCTCCCGCCGCCTCCCTTCGGTGCTGGCCAACATGCTCATCTCCCGCTCGACCGGGGTCAATCTGCACGACTACGGCTGTTCCCTCAAGGCTTACCGGCGAGAAGTGCTGGAAAATACCCGCCTCTACGGGGAACTGCACCGCTTTATCCCGGCGCTGGCCAGTGGGATGGGCGTAAAGATTTCGGAAGTGCCGGTCAACCACCGGCCCCGCCTGCGCGGCCGGTCGAAATACGGCTTTAGCCGCACCTTTCGGGTCATGCTCGACCTGATCACAGTCAAATTTTTGCTGAGTTATGCAACCCGGCCTATGCAGATCTTCGGCCTGTTCGGCCTGGTCAGTTTTGGCCTGGGGAGCGGATTGGCTCTTTACCTGACCATCCTGCGGCTCTTTTTTGAGCAGCCGCTGGCCGACCGGCCGGCCCTGCTGCTGGCCGTGCTGCTGATGGTGATCGGGGTTCAGCTCCTCGTCATGGGATTGATCGGCGAGCTCATCGTGCGAACGTATTACGAGATTCAGAACAAGCCGATCTATCACATTCGAGAGATCCACCGGCGTTGAAAGATGGCCGGCCGGACTGAGTGGAATGAAACGGGACAGCACGGAGTTCGATGGAAAGACCTTCGACGTCATTGTGGTCGGCGGAGGGATTTTTGGCGCCTGCATCGCCTGGGAAGCCGCACTGCGGGGGCTGACCGTCGCCCTGATTGAAAAAGAGGACTTTGGCCACGCGACCTCGGCCAGCCATTTCAAGGTCGTCCACGGAGGGATCCGCTACCTGCAGCACGGGGACGTCGCCCGCATCCGCGAATCGAGCCTGGAGCGATCGGCCTTTCTGCGCATCGCCCCCCACCTGGTCTACCCGCTGCCCTTTGTCATTCCCACCTACGGCCACGGCCTCAAAGGGCGGGAGGCCATGACGATCGCCCTGAAGCTGTACGATGCGCTGACCTTCGACCGCAACCGCGGGATCGCCGATCCATCCCGGCGCGTGCCGGCCGGTCGGGTGCTCTCCCGGCGGGAAGCGCTGCGGCTGATCCCGGACCTCAACCCGGATGGCCTGACCGGGGCGGCGATCTTTCACGACGGGCAGATGTACAATCCCCCCCGCCTGACCCTCGCCTTCGTTCAGGCGGCCGCGGCCCGCGGGGCGCTCGCCGCCAACTACGTCCAGATGGAAGGGCTCATCCGGGAGCGGCCGGCCGGCCGGGTGGTCGGCGTGCAGGCGCTCGACCGGCTTTCGGGCCGATTCCTGGAGATCCGCGGCCGCGTGGTGGTGAACGCCACCGGCCCCTGGGCCAGATGGCTCCTCGGAGCGGAAGGGCGCGGCACGGCCGATCTCGCCCTGCGCCGGGAGCCGGCTTTTTCCCGCGACGCCTATTTCGTGGTCAACCGCCGCCTGCCGCTGGAGCAGGCCCTGTCGATTCAGGGACAGACCCGCGACCCCGATGCCCTGCTGAGCCGGGGCAACCGGCATCTCTTCCTGGTCCCCTGGCGAAATCATACCCTCGTCGGCGTCTGGCACACCGTCTTTGCCGGCCGGCCGGAGGATTTCACCGTGACCCCGGCCGAAATCGAGCGCTGGATCGACGAGGTAAACCGTGGCTGGCCGGGCCTCGACCTGAAGCTGGAGGAAGTGACCTTGTGGAACGCCGGTCTGACCCTGTTCGGCGAAAATGAGGCGGGGGCGACCCATCTCAGCTACGGTAAGCGCTCGATCGTGGTCGACCACCAGGTCGAAGACGGCGTCGACGGGCTGATCACCGTGGTCGGCGTGCGCTATACGACCGGCCGGGGCGTCGCCGCCGAGGTGGGCCGGCTGATCGCCCGCAAACTCGAGAAGCCGGCGGCCGCCCCGCCGACCGAATCCACCCCGATTCACGGCGGGGAGTTTTCCCATTTCGCCGGCCTCCAGGATGAGATCCAGCACCGCGTGCCGGCGCTGCCGCCGCCGATCGTCCGGGCCCTGGCCCACAACTACGGGAGCGCCTGTGGATCGGTGCTGGCCCTCGGGGAAGCCGACCCCGCGCTCCTGCAGCCGCTGCCGGGATCGACGACCCTGAAAGCGGAGATCGTCCACGCCGTGCGGCACGAAATGGCCCTGACCCTGGCCGATGTCGCACTGCGGCGAACCGACCTGGGCACGGCCGGCTATCCCGGGGCGGCGGCTCTGGACAGCTGCGCCGCGCTGATTGCCCAAGAACTCGGTTGGTCCCCGGAACGGACCGCCGCTGAAATCGCCGGGGTAACGGCCGGCTACCCGGCCTGGCAGCGGCCGGAAGTGGATCGGGTGAGCGATCCGTTCCCGAGCAATTTTACCGGCATTGATTGAGGAGCGAATTCATGCTGATCGCCATCACCGGAGGTACCGGTTTTATCGGCTCCCGGCTGGCCCTGCGCCTGCTCGACCGGGGACACCAGGTGCGCATCATCGGCCTGGCCAACCAGCCGGTCGAAAAAGACAATGCCGCGCGGGTGGCGGCCGCCGGCGGGGAAGTCTGCCTGGCCTCGGTGACCGACCGGCCGGCGCTGGCGGCCGCGCTGGCCGGGGCTGAGATCGTTTTTCACCTGGCCGCCGCCCAGCACGAAGCCAACATGGCCGACGACCACTTTGTCGAAGTCAACGTCCGGGGAACGGAAAACATGCTCGAGGCCGCGGCCGCGGCCGGTGTGCGGCGCTTCGTGCACGGCAGCACGATCGGCGTCTACGGATCGGGAGCTGGCGGGGTGCTCGACGAAGAATCGCCGACCCGGCCGGATAACATCTACGGGCGGACCAAGCTCCAGGGGGAAGCGGCCGTAGCCGACTTCGCCGGCCGGCTGTCCACCGTGATCATCCGCATTTCCGAGACCTTTGGGCCGGGAGATCGCCGGCTCCTCAAGCTCTTCCGCGGCATTCACCGTCGGATGTTTTTCGTCATCGGCCCGGGGCGCAACCTGCACCACCTCGTTTATATCGACGATTTGATCGATGGGCTGTGGCTGGCGGCCACGCATGAAGCAGCCGTCGGCCAGACCTTTATCCTCACCGGCCGGGAACCGGTGACGACCGGCGATATGGTGCGCGAGATCGCAGCGGCCGTGGGGGCACCGGTTCCGCGTCTGCGGCTGCCGCTGCCTCCGTTCCTGTGGCTGGCGGCGCTGCTCGAAGGGCTCCTGCGCCCGCTCGGGATCCAGCCCCCCCTCCACCGGCGGCGCATGGATTTTTTTCGCAAGAGCTTCGCCTTTTCGATCGACCGGGCGGCCAGCCAGATCGGCTACGTGCCCCGGATCGCCTTTGCCGAAGGAGCACGCCAGACGGCCGCCTGGTACCGTGAAGAAGGACTGATATAACCACACCATCCCGGCCGTCCCGCCGGAGTACCGGAGAAAAAGGAAGGGAACCATGCTGAGAGAGAAAATGGAGAAGGCAGATCTGCGGCAGGAATCCGAGCTGGAAGAGCTGGCCGCCGGGCTCAAGCCGGCCGCCCGCATGGAGCCGTTTGACTCTTTCTGGGAAGGGCCGGAAGACGTGGAAAAGGGGTACGGCCGCTTCGGCCAGTTTTACCGGCACAACTATCTCAAACATCTCCCGCCCGATCGAGATGCCCGCATCCTCGTGATCTCCTGCGGCCCCGGCTATTTCGTGCAGCTCCTGCGCGACGAGGGGTATTCCCGGGTGACCGGCATCGATTCCGACCCGGAAAAGATCGGCCACGCCCGGGCGCGCCAGCTGAACTGCCAGGTGGCCGAGGTCTTTCCCTACCTGGCCGCCCGGCGGGAGCCGCTGGATGTGATCATCTGCGAGCAGGAGCTCAACCACCTGACCAAGGACGAAATGGTCCTCTTTCTGCGGCTGTGCCACGCCCGGCTGGCGGAGGGGAGCACCCTGGTCGTGCATGGGCTCAATGGCGCCAACCCGATCACCGGAGCCGAGGCCCTGGCGCAAAATTTCGATCATTTCAATACCTTCACCGATTATTCTCTCCAGCAGGTGCTCGAATACTGCGGGTTTGGCGAGG
>JBFFZG010000196.1:0-9544 GCA_041568735.1 Promineifilaceae bacterium (SeqCode) | reverse complement strand
TAACGGAGAGGGTCTGGTCGTCGATAAAGGCCTGCCCGGTGATGGGGGTGCCGACGGAGGCGGTTTCCGGCACGATGGCATCGGCCACCGGCGGGCTGCCCACCGCCATCGTCACGTAATTCTGCGCCTGGCCGTAGGCGTTGCGCACGGTCAGGATGACCTGGTAGCTGCCCGGCGCTGTGTAGCGATGGACCGGGTTGGCGTCGGTCGACGTCGTGCCATCGCCGAAATCCCAGAAATAAGTCAGGGGCTGCTGACCGCCGCTCTGGCTGGTGAATTTGATTTCCTGGTTGACGGCCGGCGTGGTGTCGGCCGGCCGGAAGAAAGCGGCCGGCTCCGGTACGATGACGATCGCCTCGCGATGATTGAAGGCACCGAGTGGATTCGAGGCCTGGAGCTCGATCAGGTAGGTGCCGACGCTGGGATAGATCACCACGGGATTGCTGGCCGGCACGACGCGGCCGTCACCCAGCGACCAGACCTCGCGAAAGGGGCCGCTCCCCGAAAGCTGCGCCTGCAGTTGAATCGGCTGGCCCACCGAAGCCCGCGGCGGGTTCATGGTGAAAGTGGCCTGCGGTGGGGTGCCAACCCAGAGAACGGCCGCCGTATCCAGCCGCTGGCCGCGATAGGCGAGGCTGATCGGCAGCGGCTGCTCCGGCTGATTTCGATCCAGGCCGACAACCGCCAGCGGCAGCCGCAGCTGGCTGAGACCGCCGCCGCCGTTGAGCACCGGCTGCCAGCTGAGCAGGCGGGCGGGAAAGTTATAATTGGCGCCGTTGCGCAGCTGGCTGACATCGAGCTGGACGGTGGCCGGCAGAGTCAGGGAGACTTCGGCCGCCACCGGTTCGCTGCCGCTGTTGAGCAGGGTGAGCTGGAGCTCGACGAGATCCCCGACCTCCGCGGCCGGCGGGGAGAACAGCGCCTCCAGCTTCAAGGTGCCGTCGTCGAGGATGGCCTGGCCGTTGAATTCGACGGCCCCACGAGAGGAAGCCCCGCCGATGGCCGCCCAGAAGAGGCTCCCAACCAGCAGCACCCCAAACAGAATTCGGAAGGTCCACTGGAACCGATGGTTTTTGACCCGTTTCTCTCGATGCAAACGCAGCGGCGATGTCAGACCCATAGCCTGAAAGTGTACCAGACCACCCGTGACTTCACAACAGGTGGAGCGCCTCCTTTTCCGTGCGGGCGGCTGCCGGCTGGAGAGGCGGCTGATCCTGAGAGCCGCCGATTGTTTTCGCCGGGCAGAACGGGTTGTGCTACCATTAAACCGGGTTTGAGTTATTTAGTGCCGGCGTTGTAGCGTTCATTCCAAATTCACTCCATGGCTTCAGCATCCAGAGCGCAATCCACTCCCCGCTCCACCAAACGCCGCTCATTCTGGGCGAAAAAAAGGAAAGATCTCGTAGTTGAAGGCTACCAGATCGGAGCCATCCAGACCGTGGACCGGGTCATCGTTCCCGCCGAATCGGCCGTGGCCGGGGATATTCGGGCGGAGGCGGTCGTCGTCCGGGGCATGGTCTTCGGCTATATCCTGGCCCGGGAGGTCACGCTCGAAGAGAGCGGCCGTGTCTGGGGAGATATCTACACCGTGGCGATGCACATGAAGCCGGGCGCCCGCCTGAGCGGCTGGACCTATACGATCGAGGAAGAACGGTACGAAGCGATCCGAAAAGGGAACCAGCCGCCGGAGCCCCCGCGCGACCAGCTGGCCGCCCTGCCGGATCCCTTGAGGGAAGCGGTCGACCGGACGGCCAGGGAGCTGCCGGCCGAACTGGCCGCCCTGCTAACCGGCCTGCGCGATGAAACGGCCGCCTCCCGCCTGGCCCGCCTGGAGCTGGAAAACGACTTCGACAAACGCCTGCACGCCATCTCCGCCGATCGCTTCGCCCGCGCCGAAGAGCTCGAAAAAAATCTCGAGATGCTGAAGACGGAGCGCAATAAGCTGCAGCTCCGCATCAGCGTGCTTTCAGCCCAGATCCAGGAAGAGCGCTCCGAAAACAGCCAGGCGCAGACCACCATCTCCGAATTAAAGCACGAGCTCGACCAGGGCATCGAGAAGACGATCGCCCTGGAAAACCAGATTCAGCTGAAGGAAGACCAGATTCGCGGCCTGGAGGCGGAAAAAGAAGCGCTGAGCGGGCAGCTGCAGGAATTGACGGCCCGCTTTGACCAGCAGGTCGAACGCGGTGCCGGCCTGGAGTCGGCTCTGGAAAACAGCCTGCAGCGCCAGTCCGAACAGGACGAGGCGCTGGCCCGCTGGCAGGAGCTGGCCGAAGCCAATGAAAACGCCGCCCGGGAAGCGCAGGAAGCCCTCGATCAGGCCGAATTACAGGGGAAAGAATCCGAAGCGCTGATCGAAAGCCTGCGCCGGAAAAAAGAGGAGCTGGAGAGCGCCAGGGAAGAGGCCGACGCGGAAATCGCCGCCCTCCGGGAAAAAATTACCGATCAGGCGGCCAGTGCCCAGCTCGCCGAGCAGCTCCAGCGGGTCGAGGAGGAGCTGGCCCGGAAAACTCGGGAGATGGAGGTTTCGAAGCAGGCGCTCGTCGAATCGACCGCCGCCTATGCCGAAGCCAATCAGCAGATCGCCCGCCTGGAGAAGGAGCTGGCCGACAGCCTGGCTGAACTCGAGCCCCTGCCGGCCATCAGGCAGGAGCTGGCCGACCTGCAGGCCCACTTCGACGACTTGACGGCCGCCCATCCACACCTGGAAGAGTTGGTCGAGCAAATCAAGGAGCTGGAAAACCGGCTGGCGGACGCGGCGGCCGGGCGAGCGACCCTGGAAACCGAGCTCGAAACCGCCCAGGAAGCGCTGGCCGCCCAGAAGGAAACGGTTGAAACGCTGCAGACCAGCCTCACCGAACAGACGGCCGCCCTCGAAAAGGCCCAGGCCGGCGGGGTCAGGCTGGAAGAGAAATCAGCCGATCTCGAAGAGCGCCTGGCGGACATCCAGGAAACCAATGAAAGCCTGCAGGCCGCCTTAAATGAAGCGCGAGCCACCATCGCCGAACTGGAGCAGAAGGCCGTTTCCCGCATCCAGAACCACGAAAAAGATCTGCAGTATTACGCCGAACAGTTCGACGAGCAGGGGGAGCGGCTGGCTTCAGCCCAGGTCGACCTGGTCGTGAAAGAAGTCGCCTTGAAGAACCTGCAGGAAAAACTCGACTTCCATGCCAATGAACTGCGGCGGTTTCGGAGCGGCGCCGCCCATCACATTCGCGCCCTGCAGGCGGAGCTGACCGAAAAGACCCGCGATCTGGAGAAATTACGCCAGAAAATAAAGGGGTGAAGCCTTTTTCCCCCCGGAAAGAGCCGATCAGTCGTGATTCGCGCCGGCCGCCGCACGGCCGGCTTTTTGTTCCCGCCGCCGGAAATAGCGGGAGAGCGCCAGGCTGACCCCCACGAGTAAGACGGACGCAGCCAGGGTGGTGGGGTCGAGCGCCGGCCGGTCGATCCCCTCGCTGATGTCGATCGACGCGCCAAACAGGACAAAGGCGATGGTTCCAGGAATCGATCCAATGATCGTCGCCAGCAGAAAAGCCCGCCAGTCGATGCGCAGAAAACCGCAGAGATAGTTGACGAGATCATACGGCAGAAAGATCAGGCGCATGATCAGGACCGTTTCCAGGCTGTTCCGGCGCAGCGGCCGGGTGTAGCGCTCGACGAT
Source organism: Promineifilaceae bacterium (SeqCode) (assembly GCA_041568735.1). Classification (GTDB taxonomy): domain Bacteria; phylum Chloroflexota; class Anaerolineae; order Promineifilales; family Promineifilaceae; genus WTJY01. The sequence goes on along the minus strand of JBFFZG010000196.1, from coordinate 5,880 downwards.
CTGCCGGGCAGCCCCGCTGCCCTCCAGCAGCCCCTCCCCGAAGTAGCGGCCGACGCCGTAGGCGATCATCGCCGACAGGTTGCTGGCCAGGATCACGATAAAGACGCCGCGAACCGGACCGTAGAGCGATCCGGCGGCGATGGTGATCACCGTCGCCGGAAAAAACAGAAGCGGCCGCAGCGCATAAGCGGCCAGATAAATCAAGGGACCGGCCGGGGAGCGAAAGAGATCGGCCAGGGCCTGCACCGCCTCGACCGGACCCAGGCCATGGCGCCAGGCATACCAGGAATAGCCGCCGACCAGCAGGAGCCAGAAGCCCAGGGCCGCGATTTTTCCCCGATGTTCCGGCCAGAAGCTGTCACCGGCCGCCGGCCTCTGTTCTGAGGTTGTGTGGTCTTCAATCATGGCGCTCTTTCCTGGTTGGGGGCTGAAAACGGGGAACGATCCCCGGTCGGTAGACGCCCCGGTTCCACCGGATATTACCCGCGTTCAGCCCCCGGTCATCCGCCCGGCTCCTCCGAGCAGCGGCTGCCCCAGGCCGCCAGCAGCCAGCAGGCCATGCCATCGTCAAGCCAGGCCTGCGGGTCGACCCAGATGCCGTTGACGAGCAGATCCCAGTGGAGGTGATTGCCGGTTGACAGGCCGGTCGTCCCTACTTCGCCGATCAGCTCCTCCGCTTCCACGCGCCGGCCAGCTTCGACATGGACGGCCGACAGGTGGTAGTAGCCGGAATAGATTCCCAGCCCGTGGTCGACGATCACCGCTCCCCCGCGCACGTAGAGCTGTTCGGCCAGGACGACCGTCCCCCCCGCCGGTGTCCGGACCGGCGTCCCGCCGTAGGCGGCAAAATCGAGCCCCTCGTGATAGGTCCGGTAGGGTCCGCCGTTGTAAGAGCGGCGGGCCCCGTACAACGAGCTGTGCTGCAGGTAATCGGTCACGGGTTCGACGAAGGAGGTTGTCCAGAGCGGGGCCGGCGACTGCTCGCTCCAGAGGGTGAAAAGCCGCTCCCGCTCGGCCTGGATCTCCTCCTGGCTGATCTCCGCGGCGCTGCCGGTGAGCGTGATCTGGTTGAAGGTCCATTCTTTGGCGCCGAAGCCCCAGGGCTGCGCCCAGAGCGGCTTCCCCGAGGCGGCAATCACCAGCTCCGGCGCCCCCGGCTCGAAAAAGGCCCCGGTCGCCAGCAGGCCGATCCCACGGCCTGTATTCGGGTTGTAGTGAAAGCTCCCCACCGCGGTCCCCAGGGAGACGTCGAGCGGACCGGGATCGGCCGCGAAGGCCGCGGTAAAGGCCATCCCCTCCCCGGCGCGGGCCGGCACGTGGGAGAGGGTCAGATCCTGAAAACCGGCCGGAAGTTCGCGCGGGATCCCCTCACCCGGAATCCACAGGAGCGCCAGAAGATGGGAACTCGATGGCCTCTCCAGCCCGTTTGCGGCCGCCAGAAGCCAGGGGGAGACGCCGGTCCGGAGTGCGGTTGCCAGGAGGCCGCCGTCCAGGGGTCGGAGCAGCCGGCCCTGCTTCTCCGCCCCGGCGGCCGGCAAAATCACCTCCCGGCCGATGATCGGCTGCCGCTGTCGGTTGGGATGGGGATTCAAGCGCTGGAGCTCGGAAGCCGTCACCCCCCGGCGCAGCGCCAGGGCGGCCCAGGTATCGCCCGGTTGGACCGTCCAGGTAGTCAGTTCCTGCCCGCCGGCTTCTCGGGTAGAGAACATCCCCATCCCGCTTAAAAGAAACACCAGGCAGCCGATTAAAATCTTTCCCGTTCGGATCAATTTCCCTTCCTCTGCCGGCGGTCCCTCCGGCCGGGTCCGGCCGTGGGACCCCACCGGCAACCGCGCTATAATCTCGCCCATGGCCACCGTGTTCTTCAGCCTCGGCACTAACCTGGGAGATCGCGAGAAAAATCTCCGGCAGGCGCTCCGGGGGATGGGCCGCTTTCTCCACCTCACCGCCGTATCCCCCATCTACGAGACCGCCCCCTGGGGACCGATCACCGACCAGCCCCCGTTTCTCAATCTCTGCTGCGGGGGGAAAACCGCTCTCGATCCGGCCGCGCTGCTCCGGCGCTGCAAAGACCTCGAGCGGTCGCTCGGCCGCGAGACCGGGGAGCGCTGGGGCCCACGCCTGATCGACATCGATCTCCTATTTTACGATGACCTGGTCCTGGCGAGCGAACCGCCGATCGTGCCGCACCCCCAGATCGAAAAACGGGGGTTTGTCCTCCGGCCGCTGGCCGATATCGCCGCGGAGTTTGTTCATCCGGTGCTGCGAACGGCCGTAGCCGGCCTGCTGGCGGCGGTTTCCACCGACGATATCCAATGGTTCAAACCGGCCGTTCCCCTTTCCCATCTTTTTCCCTGGGGGCGGCGGACGTTTATCATGGGCATCGTCACCGTCACGCCGGACAGCTTCAGCGGCGACGGGGTCTGGAGCGAAACGGCCGGGGCTGAAACGGCCGCGGCGCGGGCGGTCGATTTCGTTCGACAGGGAGCCGATATCATCGACATCGGCGGGGAGAGCAGCCGGCCAGGGGCCGAACCGGTCGGCGAGGCTGCCGAACTCGAGCGGGTCCTGCCGGCCCTCGAGGCGATTCGAGCGGCCCTGCCCGGGACAACCCTCTCGATCGATACGGTACACCCCGGCACGGCGGCGGCCGCCCTGGACGCCGGCGCCGATTGGATCAACGACATCTCCGGGGAAGTCGACCCGGACGGCACCGTGGGGGTGGCGGCGCGGGCCGGCTGTCCCATCATTCTCATGCACAACGGCCGGCGGCGGCCGCGGCACCTGGCGCCGGACGGCGCGGGCGGTGAAATTAGCGTGTTTCAGTACGAGGATCTGCTCGGGGAAATGGCTCTCGAGCTGGCCGGGCTGGCGCAGGCCGCGTCGGCGGCCGGCGTGCCGTCCGACCAGATCATTCTCGATCCCGGCCTCGGCTTCGGTAAAGCCGGCCCCCAGAACCTGGCCATCCTGCGCCACCTTGACCGATTCAAGGCGCTCGGCTATCCACTCCTCGTCGGGAGCTCCCGCAAGGGGTTCATCGGCCATTATCTGGGAGGGCTGCCCCCGGACGATCGGCTCGAGGGGACGGCCGCCACGGTGGCCCTCGCCATCGCCGGCGGGGCCGATATCGTGCGCGTGCATGACGTGGAAGCCATGGCCCGGGTCGCCCGGCTGAGCGATCTGATCTGCCGCCAGCCGGCCGCAGAAACCTTTAAAACGGGGAACATTCCCTGACAACAACCGGAGAATCCTATGACCGATTACATCATCGTTCTCAACAAAGATGACGATACCGTCAGCTTCATCGAAGAATCCTCTCGTGAGGTCGTCCGGGTTGTGCCGGTGGAAAAGAACCCGCACGAAGTGGCGGTGACGGCAGGCGGCCGCAAAGCCTTCGTCTCTAACGCCGGCGCCAACTCGATCTCCGTCTTTGACATGACCACCCTGTCAATCGTCGACACGATTCGGCACCCGGAATTCCAGTTTCCCCACGAGGGGAAAATCACCCGGGACGGCCGGCTGATTCTGGCCAGCACCTACGCCCACAAAGTCTTTATCATCGACGCCGCCACCCATGAAATCCGGCGGGTGATCCCGGCCGAGCGCATGAGTCACATGGTCGCCCTGGCGCCGGACGAACAAACCGCCTACATCTCCAACATCGGGGCCAACTCCTATTCGATTCTCGACCTTGCCACGGAAACCTGGCGGGCGCACATTCCGGTCGGACGGAGCCCGGAAGGGATCAATGTCAGCCCGGACGGCCGCTGGCTTTACGTGGCCAACCAGGAGGACAACCTCGTCTATCTCATCGAGACGGCGACCAACAGCCTGGTCGCCCGGGTTCGCACGGGGGAGCTCCCGATCCGCGTCGCCTTCAGCCCGGACGGCCGCCTGGCCTTCGTGCCCAACCGGCACGGAAACTGCGTCTCGGTTATCGATACCGCCCGCCGGCTCGAGATCAAACGGATTCCCGTGGGCATCTGGCCGGGCGGCACCGATTTCAACCGGGATGGCACGCTGGCCTACGTGGCCAACAACAAGACCAACGACGTGTCGGTCATCGACGTGGCATCTTTGAAAGTGATCGACACGATCGATGCCGGCATCCATCCCGATGGACTGATCTTCTGCGAGGTGACCGCCTGACGGACTCAGACCTGACCTGGTCAGGCTCGATCGGGAGCTCCATCCCGGACAAATTGCCTAAATAAAATCCTCATTTTTTGCCTCATTTGCCCGGCCGGTGCTTGACACCGTTCGGGCCGCATGATAAATTTAACGCACCGCGTTATTTTTTTGATTTCGCAACTTACTGAGCGATCAGTTAGCGCGGAAACATTGAACGGACGATCGCCTTAACAGCCACCAGATTCCGGCCGGCCGCCGCCGAGCCGGCCGAATAGACCGACGAAGGAGCAGCCGCTGATGCTTGACTTTCGACCTGATGAAGAGCAGCGCATGCTGACGGAAGCGATTCATCGCTTTGCCGAGGAAAAAGTCCGCAAAGCCTTTCGGGAGGCGGAAGAAACCGGCCGGATTCCCCCTGAAGTCGTCCAGGCGGGATGGGATATCGGCCTTCTGCCCACCGGCCTGCCGGAAGCATTCGGCGGTTTTGGCGAATACTCCACCCTGACCAATGCCCTGGCCGTTGAGGAGTTCGCCTGGGGGGATCTCGCCCTGACCCTCAACATCCTCCTGCCCAACCTGGTCGCCCTTCCCCTGCACCTGTGTGGAACGGAAGATCAGAAAGCCGAATATCTCCCCCGCTTCTGCGAGGCCGCGCCGCCGGCCGTGACCGCCGCCCTGACGGAACCCGTCTTTCAATTCAATCCCCGCCGCCTGCAGACGACCGCGGAGCGGGATGGGGACGACTATATCCTGCAGGGAATCAAGACGATGGTCCCGCTGGCGCCGGAGGCCGATCTCTTCCTGATCTATGCCCGGGAGGGAGAGCGCACACAGGCGTTCCTGGTTCCGGCGGGGACGGCCGGCCTCCAGGTCGGGGAGCCGGTGAAATTGATGGGGATGAACGCCCTTCAGACCTACCGGGTGTCGCTCGATCGATGCCGGGTGCCGGTCGGCGCCAAAGTCGGCGGCGAACAGGGGCTCGATTTCGACCTGGTCCTCAACCACGGCCGCATCGCCCTCGGCGCGGCGGCCGTCGGCCTCATGCGCGCCGGTTTTGAGTTTGCCCGGGATTACGCCAAACAGCGGGTGCAGTTCGGCCGGCCGATCGCCCAGAACCAGTCGATCGCCTTCATGCTGGCCGAAATGGCTACCGACATCAACCAGGCCCGCCTGATGGTCTGGGAAGCGGCCTGGAAGCTCGATCGGGGGGAGGCGGCGACGAGAGAAACGACCGTCATGAAATATCACCTGGACGACCTGGCGGTCAAAGTTGCCGATCAGGCGGTGCAAATCCTCGGGGGGTATGGCTATATCCGGGAGTATCCGGTGGAGCTCTGGCTGCGCAATGCCCGAGGAATCGCCCATCTCGACGGGCTGGCGATGGTCTAGCCGCCGGCCGAACCAGCGGAGCAACGATGATTAACTTTGAAATTCCCGACAAATTGAAGCAGGAACAGCAGATGGCCCAGATGGCCGCGGCCCATGTCATGCGGCCCATTTCTCGCAAGTACGACGAAGCCGAGCACGAGCGGCCGGTCGAGTTCATCGCCACCATGTGGCCCGTCCTTAAGGAGCAGCACAAGAAGCAGTATCTGCCCCGCCAGAACGGCAGCCACGGGCGCGCGGAGGAAAAATCGGGTCCTAACTGGGGCATTCTGCGGCTGATTCTGCAGATCGAAGCCCTCAGCTGGGGGGACGCCGGCATCTACCTCTGCACGCCGACGCCGGCCCTCGGCGGGGCGGCCGTGG
>JBFFZG010000195.1:0-9560 GCA_041568735.1 Promineifilaceae bacterium (SeqCode) | reverse complement strand
TGCCCGAGGGAGTTAAGCGGGGCGGCGTGCCGCCGCGGCCGGAGAGGCTGATCCGGCAACCACGCGCCGGAAACAGCGGAGGTGGCTGATGAGCACTGCCGAGCGAGTGACGCAAGCCGGTCTGCGCGCCGCGGTCCATCGTCACTTCGGGGCGCCGCCGGCCATCGTGGCGCGCGCCCCAGGGCGGGTCAACCTGATTGGCGAGCACACGGACTACAACGACGGCTTCGTGCTGCCGCTGGCCATCGAGCGGGCCGTGTGGATCGCCCTCCGTCCCCGCCGGGACGGCCGGGTGACGCTTCACACGCTCGATCTGGAGGGGGAAAAGCCGGCCGATTTCACGCTGGATGACCTGGTTAATCAGAGAGCCGGTTGGGTTGAATACGTCCGCGGCGTGACCTGGGCGCTGGCCGAAGCCGGTTATTCACTGCAGGGCTGGGAGGGGGTAATGAGCAGCGATGTGCCGATCGGGGCCGGTCTCTCCTCGTCCGCTGCCCTCGAGCTGGCGGTCGCCCGCGCCTTTGCGGCTGTTTCCGGCTTTGCCTGGGACCCCCCCCGCATGGCTCTGCTCGGGCAGAAGGCCGAAAATCACTGGGTCGGGGTCAACTGCGGGGTGATGGATCAGATGATTTCGGCGGCCGGTCGGGCCGATCATGCGCTGTTGATCGACTGCCGGGATCTCTCCACGACGCCGGTCCCCCTGCCGGAGGGCACGGCCATCGTCGTGCTCGACACGGCCACCCGGCGCGGATTGGTCGATTCCGCCTATAACAAACGGCGCGCCCAGTGCGAGGCGGCGGCCGCCTACTTCGGCGTCTCCCACCTGCGCGACGTGACGCTGGACACCTTCGCGGCCGGGGGCGGCGGCCTCGACGAGGTTATCAGGCGCCGGGCGCGCCACGTCATCAGCGAAAACGAGCGGGTCCTGGCGGCGGCGGCAGCCATGCGCGCCAATGATCCAGCCGCACTGGGCCGCCTGATGGACGAGAGCCACCGCAGTATGCGCGATGATTTTGAAATTTCCAGTCCCGCGCTCAATGCCATCGTCGAAGCGGCGCGCAGCCAGCCCGGCTGCTACGGAGCCCGCATGACCGGCGGCGGGTTTGCCGGCTGCGCCGTGGCCATCATCCAGGCGGCCGATGCGGAAGCGCTGGCCGGCACCGTCAGCGACATCTATCGGCGCGAAACCGGCCGCGAGCCAAAAATCTATATCACCCGGGCAACGGACGGCGCGGCCGTCGTCTGATCCAGACAGCCAGAACAAAGAGGAGACACCCATGGTTACAGCCATCATCCTGATGAAAGCCGCCCGCGATAAAATTAACGCCGTGGCCGAAAAACTGGCGGAAATGGAGGAAATTTCCGAAGTCTACTCGGTCAGCGGCGTTTACGATCTGGTGGCCGTCGTGCGGGTGCGCAACAATGACGGCCTGGCGCATCTCGTGACCCAGAAGATGATCGACGTCGACGGCATTCTCGAGACGATGTCGATGCTGGCTTTCAAGGCCTACTCCCGCCACGATCTGACCAATATGTTCGCCATCGGCCTCGAAGAAGAGGGATAACCGGACGGATGAAGGGCGATCTCCGGCTCCTGCTCATCGCTCTCGCCGCCCTGCTGCTGCTCGGCCTGGGCATCGGGCTGGGCATCGGCCTGGGGGGCCGGCTGGGGGCAGCCAATCCGACCGCGACGGCGGTTGAGCCGGCGGTCGCAGCCCTCGCCGGGTCCGCAGACGAGGCGGCGGTCGAAGCTTCAGCACCGGTCCAGTCGGGCCAGGCGGCCGGCGGTCTGCCGGCGCCACCAACCCTGGCCGTCTCCCCCACGCCGTCCGCTCCGCCAACCCAGACGCCGCTCCCCAGCGAAACCCGCCCGCCAACCGAAACGCTCCCCCCGTCGACCACGCCGACTCCGAGCGAAACCCCCAGTCCGACCCCATCTCAAACCCCGACGCCGACGAACACCCCAACGATCACGCCGACTCGCAGCGGGCCGCTGGCCGAAGCGGCCGCGGATGCGGGCTTCTTCGCCGGTCCCGGGGTCGATTTCGGCCGGCTGAACTACTACGCCAAAGAAGGCGAGGTCGTGGTCCTGCTCGGCCGCAATCCGAACGGGCAGTGGGTGCATGTCATCAGCAACGCCAACAGCTTCGAGGGCTGGGTTTCGGCCCGCTTTTTGACGCTCATTTCCGGCGACCTGGCCAAGCTGACCGTTTCGACCTTTCGCGAAACCCCGGTGGCCGCCTTTCAGCCAGCCGCCACCCGCACGACCGGTGCGGCCGGAACGGCCTCCGGCACCGCCTGGTTCGCCTTTCTCGAAGGGAGCGGCCGCGGCAACGGGGACGGCACCTGGAGCGGCGACCTGCTGGTGCAGGTCCCGACCGGGTTCACCTATTCTTTCGAGCTGGACGGCGCCGCCTCAACGCGCGCCCGGCGGACCAAAGAAAACGAAGCCGGCCAGGACGAGTACATTTTGACGCTTACGGCCAGCTGCGGCGGCACCTTCGTGGGCAACCTGCGGGTGCGACAGAATGGGGCCCCACTCCCCGTGCGCCATCTGTACACGGGCGAGGCAGTGGCCGTCTACATTCCGGTGGACTGCAGCTGAACCAGACACGGCAGCACCAACAGGGAAATCCACGATGAATCAGCTGACGCCTGCCCAATTTACCCACGCCCGTAACTTCATTCACCGCGAGGCCCGCCCCCTGGAAAAAGCCCTGTTCGCCTTCTATTTTGAGGGCGGCGGGCGCGGCCCGGTTGACGCGGCGCTGGCCGCCTTCCGAAACCCGGACGGCGGCTTTGGCCGGGCGCTCGAGGCGGACCTGCGCACCGACCGCAGCTCGATCCTGGCCACGTTGACCGCCCTGCACCTCCTGCGGGACCTGTCGACGCCGGCCGATCATCCCCTGCTGGCTGGCGCGCTCCGCTTCCTGCGGGAGGCCTATGACGCGGAAAAACGGGTGTGGCGTTTTATCCCACCCGACGCCGATGACGCCCCCCACGCCCCCTGGTGGTCCCAGGAAGACCTGGAAAAGACCTTCGACGGCTTTCGGGTCAATCCCCGGGTGGCCCTCCTGAGCTACCTGCTCGAGCATCCGGCTGCTTTTCCCCCGGAAATCGGCCGGGCAATCTACCCGGAAGTGGTCGCCGATCTCAACCGGCAGAGCGGTCCTCTGGGCGTGAACGACCTTCAATGCTACGTCACCCTGGTCGAAGGTCCCGGGCTGCCGGCCGGCGAGCGAGCCAGGATGATCGACCGTGTTGTCGACCTGCTCGACCAGTCGATCGAGCGAGATCCGGCCCAATGGAAAAGCTACGTTGTCCGGCCGCTCGACTGCATTCACAGCCCGGACTCGCCCTTTTATGCCCGCTTCCAGCTCCTGGTCGATCAACAGCTCGACGACGAAATCGACGACCAGGCGGCCGACGGCTCCTGGTCGCCCAACTGGTCCTGGTTCGGGGCCTTCGACGACGATTGGCCCCGGGCCAGGCGGGACTGGCAGGGGGTGATCACGCTTGAAAGACTGCGGACCCTGGACCGGTTCGGCCGGATTGCGCGTTAGGCGGCCGCAGGTGATGACCCGCTCCCCCTTCGATCATCTCTGGGATTACCAGGATCCGGCTGCCACCGAGGTACGCTTCCGGTCCCTCCTGCCGGAACTGGCCGGCGATCCAGGGCTGCACGCCCAGCTGCTGACCCAGATCGCCCGCACCTACAGCCTGCGCGGCCGTTTTGACGAGGCGCACGGGCTGCTCGACGAAGTCGAAGCCGGCCTGCCGGCCGGAGCGGGGATTCCGCATGTGCGCTGTCTGCTCGAACGGGGGCGAACCATCAATTCGGCCGGCCGGCCGGAAATGGCCCTCCCCCTCTTCCAGGCGGCGTTTGACGAAGCCCGGGCGCTTGGCGCCGCGTACTACGCCGTCGACGCGGCGCACATGCTGGCCATTGCCGCCTCTCCAGAAGATCAGATCGCCTGGGCGCGCCGGGCCATTTCCCTGGCCGAGGCAGCCCCCGACGCAGAGACCCGCGGCTGGCTGGGACCGCTCTACAACAACCTCGGCTGGTCCTACCACGATACCGGCCGCTTCGAGGAAGCGCTGGTGACCTTTGAAAAAGCACTCGCCTGGCGCTCGACCCACGAACCGGGTTCGCGCGGGGAGCGCATCGCCCGCTGGACCGTCGGCCGGGCTTTGCGGTCGCTCGGCCGCTTCGCCGAGGCGCTGGCCTGCCAGGAGGAACTGGCCCGGGAAAACGCGGCGGCCGGCATCGAAGACGGTTTCGTCGCGGAAGAACTCGGTGAGCTGCTCCTCCGTCTGGGCCGAGAGTCGGAAGCGCTTCCCCATTTTGCCCGGGCCTATGCCCTGCTGTCCCAGGACAGCTGGCTGGCCGCCCATGAGCCGGAGCGGCTGGCCCGCCTGCAGGCCCTGGGAGAATCGAATGGCTGATGGACCGCAGCCGATCCAACGGGCCCGCAGGCCCGGTCCGCCCGGTGAAAATGAACAGCGCCCACCCCTTTTGATCTCGAATTGGAAAACGGCAAAAAATTGTTATACTGAGCAGTAGAGAAGGCGGTGGTCGGACCCACTTCAACCCGGCTTTCTCGGATGGGCAAGGCGATCATCAACCAGCATTCCGACGGGGGCGGCCACTCGCAAACCATGTTTGAATCTGTTGACGCGACGCGAGACAAGCTCGCCGAATTCCACTACCTGGCCGACATCGGACTCAGCACGAGCCTTTTTTTAGCCTTGAAAATGGGCAAGGCTCTTTTTCTGGAGGGAGAACCGGGCGTCGGGAAAACCGAAGTGGCCAAGGTCCTGAGCCGCCTCTTCGACACGGCGCTGATTCGCCTGCAGTGCTACGAGGGGCTCGACATTTCCCAGGCCGTCTACGAGTGGAACTACCCGAGACAGCTGCTGGAAATCCAGGCCCGCCAGGGATTCAACGGGCACGGCCACGTCACCCGGGACATTTTCAGCGAGGAGTTTTTACTCAAACGGCCGCTCCTGGCGGCCATTGATCAGAGCCATGACCGGCCGCCGGTCCTCCTGATCGATGAACTCGACCGGGCCGATGAAGAATTCGAGAGTTTTCTGCTGGAGCTGCTGTCCGACTTCCAGGTGACGATCCCGGAAATCGGCACGCTGCGCGCCGTGCACCGGCCGATCGTCATCATCACCTCCAATCGAACCCGCGAAATTCACGACGCGCTCAAACGACGGTGTGTCTATTACTGGATTGATTATCCAACACGAGAAAAAGAGATCGAAATTCTCAGCCGCAAGGTCCCCCACCTCTCACCCGCATTGACGACGCAGATCGTCGATTTCATCCAGGCGGTTCGGCGCGAGGAGCTGACCAAACTGCCCGGCGTGGCCGAAACCCTCGACTGGGCCGAGGCGCTGGGCCACCTGAACACCGAGGCCCTCAATCCCGCCACAGTCGAAGCGACCCTGGGCATCATCCTCAAATACCAGGACGATGTCGACCGACTGCGCGGGCAGGGCGTACGGCAGCTGCTGGGTCTCCCGTCGACCTGAGCCGCGGTCTAAAACGAAGCGATTCTGACCACGCCGCGAGCTTCTTTATCGAGACGGGGTCTTCTATCCAGCGCCAACCCGATGAAATTGCCACCGGTTTCGCCGAATGGCCGGTGGTCACCACTCCCGACATTTCACCTGGAAATCCGACCACGTGTTTTGGTCGAAAGATCTGCCCTATTTTTGCAGGACCAGCTGGACAATGAGCGAACAGCCATTCCTCGACAACGCCCTTCTGTTTACGCGGGCTCTCAAGGCGGCCGGCCTGCCGATCACGCCGACCCAGGCGGCCGATTTTTGCCAGGGGCTGACGCTGATCGACATCGGCCGGCGGGAGCAGGTTTTCCACGCCGCCCGGTCGCTGCTGGTCACGCATCGGGAGCACCTGGCCCTGTTCGAAACGCTGTTCAACCTCTACTGGCGGTCGGCCGCCTGGGGCGCCGGCGGGCACGGGCAAAAAATGCCGGTGGCGCCGCGCCACAACCGGCCGCGGGAGCACCGCGCCACGCTGGCCGCCCTCATGGCCGCCCGGGCGCGGCCGGCCGACCCGGAGCTCGATCTGACCGACCGGTCGGCGAGCTACAGCGGCGTCGAGCTGCTCCAGCGCAAGGATTTTGGGGCCATGACCCCGGAAGAGCTGGAAACGATCAAGCGCCTGATGGAGGCGATGCGCTGGCGGGTCAGCCTGCGCCGGACGCGCCGCCTGGTCGTCGATCCAAAGGGTGCGCGGCTGCACCTGCGCCGCTGCCTGCGGTCGGCCGGCCAGACCGGCGGTGTGCCGCTGCGTCTCTCCTGGCAGAGCCCCAAAATTAAACAGCGGCCGCTGGTGCTCCTGGCCGACATCAGCGGCTCGATGGAAAAATACGCCCGCCTGGTCCTCCAGTTTTTCTACTGCGTCAGCCACAGCCTGCGCGGGGTCGAAACCTTCGTTTTTGGCACCCGCCTCACCCGGATCACGCCGGCGCTCAAGCTCAAAAATATCGACCAGGCGATCAACCAGGCGGCCCGGGAAGTCATCGACTGGTCTGGCGGCACGCGCATTGGCGACAGCCTGCAGCAGTTCAACCGGCAGTGGAGCCGGCGGGTTCTGCGGCGGGGCTCGATCGTCATCGTCATCAGCGATGGCTGGGAACGCGGGGATGTGAGCCGGCTGGCCGAGGGGATGCGTTTTCTGCAGCGGCGCTGCCACCGGCTGATCTGGCTCAATCCGCTCTCGGGGCAGGCCGGCTACACCCCACGCGTCGAGGGGATGGCCGCGGCCCTGCCGTTTATCGACGACTTCCTGCCCATTCATAATTTTCAGAGCTTGACCGCCCTGGCCGATCATCTGGCCAGCCTGGGGCACCACCATCCCACCCGCGGCGCAGCAGTTCCAATCCGATAACCGGCATCTGCGCTTTGCAAACAATTGGACAACCTGAACCAAAGGAGAAGGCCGTATGAAAGTAGAAGGTGATTATACATTTGACGCCCCCCGGGATCTCGTCTGGGAGGCGCTCCTGGACCCGGAAGTGCTGGGGTCCATTCTGCCGGGAGGCGAAGGGATCGAGCAGATCGGAGAAAATGAATACGCCGGGAATCTCAAAATCAAGGTGGGCCCGGTGCAGGGGACGTTCAGCGGGAATATCAAGCTGAACAACCTGGTTGACCTGGAAAGCTACGATATCGAAGTCGACGGCAAGGGGGCTCCCGGGTTTGTCAAGGCCGGCGGCTCCCTGAAACTGACCGGCCGGGAAGGGCAAACCGACATGGCCTATCACGGCGATGCCCAGATCGGCGGGCGGATCGCCAGCGTCGGCCAGCGGCTGCTCGACGCATCCGCCAAGTCGATCATCAAACAGAGCCTCGACGCCCTGAACGCCTATCTGCAGGTCGAGGCGGCCAAGCGGCAGGCCGATGGCCCCGGCCCGGCCGGGGGGGCGACCGCGGGCGAGATGGGGGAGGAACAGGCGGCCGAGGGGCCGGCTTATGTCCCCCCGACCCAGACCGAGCTGGCCATGAATGTGGCCCGGGATGTCGTCGGCGAACTAATCCCGGCCCGCTACCGGCCGGCCCTGATCATCGGCATCCTGATCATCGTCGGGGTCATCGTCTACTTTTTACTGCGGTGATATACAGGGGATCGGCAGCAGGCGATCCCCCGGAACATAGATTGATCGTCGCGCTCTCACATTTAAGGAGGTCCCATGATACCCGGAGAATTTGAATATTTCGCGCCCAGAAGTCTCGACGAAGCGGTCGCTCTGCTCGTCGAGCATGGGGAGGAGGCGAAGCTGCTGGCCGGCGGCCAGAGCCTGATCCCAGCGATGCGCTACCGGCTCGCCCTGCCAGAGACGCTCATTGACCTGAACAAAGTTGAGGGGTTGTCCTACATCCGCGAAGAGGCTGACGCCCTGGCGATCGGCGCCATGACGCGGGAATCCGACCTGGAAGAGGCCGATCTGATTCAAGAGAAATACCCCATGCTGGCCGATGCCGCCCGGGTGATCGCCGATCCGGTCGTGCGTCACATGGCCACCGTCGGCGGGAATATCGCCCACGCCGATCCGGCCAACGATCATCCGGCCGTCATGCTGGCGCTGGGAGCCCGGGTCGTGGCCGCCGGTCCGGGCGGCCGGCGGGTGATCCCCATCGACGATTTTTTTACCGGCCTGTTCGAAAACGCCCTGGCCGACAACGAGATCCTGACGGAAATCCGGATTCCGAAACCAGCCGCCAACAGCAGCGGGGCTTACGTGAAGATGGAGCGCAAGGTCGGTGATTACGCCATTTCGGCCGCGGCTGTCCAGCTGACGGTCGAGGGGAATGTCTGCACGGGCGCGCGGATCGGCCTGACCAACGTCAGCCCGGTCCCCATGCGGGCCACGGCGGCCGAGCAGGCCCTGATCGGCCGTGCCCTGGACGAATCGGCCATCGCCGCCGCCGGCGCGGCCGCCGCTGCCGAGTGCGATCCTTCCCCCGACCTGCGCGGATCGGTCGCCTACAAGCGGGACATCACCCGGGTCATGGTCAAACGCGCCGTGCAGCGGGCTTTGGAGAGGATGGGTCGGTAGTCGGGGAGGAATGGTCAGTAATCGGTGATCAGCAAACAGTAATCAGTGGTCGGCTGCGGGTTTGATTCAGTCAGTGAATTGATCCGAGATTTCCAATAACCGAATAAGAAAGGCTGAATCACGATTACAGATTACCGAAGACACGCCAACGAAACCCGGCTATTAAACGGAGAACAGCATGAGCAAACACGCTATCACCCTCACAGTCAACGGAACGGCGCATTCCGCGGAAGTCGATTCGCGGCTGCTGCTCGTTCATTTTATTCGCGAACACCTCAATCTCACCGGCACGCACATCGGCTGCGATTCGACCAACTGCGGCGCGTGTACGGTCAGCCTGAACGGGAAAACGGTCAAAAGCTGCACCGTTTTCGCCGTGACGGCCGACGGCGGGGAGGTCGTGACCATCGAAGGTGTGGCCAACGGGGCAGCGCTGCACCCGATTCAGGAGGGCTTCTGGGAAAAACACGGGCTGCAGTGCGGCTTCTGCACGCCGGGCATGATCATGAGCGCCCGCCATCTGCTGTCCCAGAATCCCAACCCCAGCGAAAAAGAGATCCGCGAGGGCATCGCCGGCAATCTCTGCCGCTGCACCGGCTATAACAAAATCGTGGAAGCGATTCAGTATGCGGCCGCCAAAATGAATGAGGCCGAGGAGGTAATGGCATGACCTATCACGATCCCCAGAAACCCCACCACCTGGCCGACCGGTTCGAATCCAAGCACGCCGCCCCTGATGGATCCTCCGCCCGGGTGGAAACCACGGATGAAATCCAGGTCAATACGCCAACGGAAATTTGCGGCATGGGCCACCGGATGAAGCGCAAAGAGGATCCGCGCTTTATTCAGGGTCGAGGCAACTACGTTGACGATATCAAGCTGCCCGGCATGCTTTACATGGATATCGTCCGCAGTCCGTATGCCCACGCCCGCCTCGTCAATATCGACGCCAGTGAAGCGCTGGCC
>JBFFZG010000194.1:0-9582 GCA_041568735.1 Promineifilaceae bacterium (SeqCode) | reverse complement strand
CCGGCGTTCCAACCTGGAACTGAATGCCACCGACCCAGACTGTCGCCGCCACGCCAATGGCAGTCAGCAGCTGCACCGTCGGCAGGAACAGGGCCGACAGCCAGGCCGCCCGGAAGGACGACTCATACATGACACCGGTTAGATCCTGGAATTCGCCCAGGTTTTTCTCCTCCCGGCGCAGCGACTTGACCACCCGCACCCCGGTAATGCTCTCGCTGTACGCTCCGGTAATCTTAGAGTTTGTACGGCGGACCGTCCGGTATTCGGTCAGAATGCGCTTTTGAAAGGTGATCGCCACCGTGATGAGCACCGGCATCAGAGCCAGGATGATCAGGGCCAGCTTCCAGTTGATAAAGGCCATGAAAGCCAGGGCGGACAGGATGTTGGTCGAGCCCCAGACGATGTCGAGAAAACCCCAGGAAACGAGCTCGCCGACTCGCTGAATGTCCGACGTCATGCGGGACATCAGCCAGCCCAGCGGTGTCCGGTCGTAATACGAGAACGAAAGGGCCTGCAGGTGGTTGAAGAGCCGCTTGCGCAGCTCGTATTTCACCCGATCCCCCAGGACCCCAGCGCACATGATGAACGAAAACACCAGGACGGCCTGGAAGGCGATCAGGAGCCCGTACTGCAGGAGGATGCGCCCGGCCGCCTCGACATCACCAACCCCGATCCCCTCGTCGATCAGCCGTTTGCTGAGGAAAGTGAAATAGGAATCGAGCACGGAGACGAGCGAGATGGACACCAGGAAGCCGGCCATGAGCGGCCAGAATTTGAACCCCTCCTGGGCAACGCGCCACATGGTGCGCCGGTTCAGGCGCCCTTCGAATTCTTCTTCTTCAAATACGTGATGAGTCATGATGACCTCAATGGCGGCCGGTCGGCGGCCGCGGTCTGTTCCACGGCCAGCCGGCCGGCTGTTGATCCTTGTCAGGCGATGGGTTAATCGCCGCGAACGGGCAGGCGGCCGCTGCTCACTTCCGAAGCGGCCAGGTCCGCCTGCAGTTCATCTTCGATGCGCGCCTGCAGTTCGTAAATCCGCCGGTAGATTCCCGGCTGGGCCAGCAGCCCCTCGTGGGTGCCGCGCTGGACGATTCGCCCTTTATCCATGACCAGGATCAGGTCGGCCGTCATGACCGTCTGGATCCGGTGGGCGATGATAAAGGTCGTGCGCCGCCGATTCTGCTTCTGCAGCGCCTCGCGGATCTGCGCCTCCGTCTCGGTGTCAACCGAGGAGGTCGCATCGTCGAGAATCAGGATCTGCGGATTTTTCAGCAGGGTGCGGGCCAGAGTCACCCGCTGCTTCTGCCCGCCGGACAGGGTCACTCCGCGTTCTCCGACAATCGTATCGTATCCATCGGGGAAGGAAAGAATGACGTCGTGGATCGCCGCTGCCCGGGCCGCGGCCACAACTTCCTCCTCGCTGACCTTCCGACCGACCCCATAGGTGATGTTGTCCCGGATGGTCCGCGAGAAAAGGAACGGTTCCTGCATGACGATGCCGATCTGCTGCCGCAGGTAAGCCCGCGGGTATTCCCGCAGGTCGACCCCGTCGATCGTGATCCGGCCGCGGTCGAATTCGTAGAAGCGGGGCAGCAGATGGACCAGCGATGTCTTGCCCGACCCGGTGGATCCGAGGAGAGCCACAGTCTGGCCGGGTTCGACGGTAAAACTGATGTCGTGCAGCACCGGCAGGCCGTAAGCCGCGAGCAGGTGATCATCTCGAAAGCGAGCCAGCCGGCCGACCGTATTGGCCTGCTCCACCGCGTCGCCCTTCAGGGGGGCTTCGTAGGCGAAGTGGACCCCGTCAAAGCGGACCTCGCCGGCAATACCTCCGGCTGGAATGGTCGAGCCCTGGTTCAGGGGTTCCCGATCCTGCCGGATGATGTCAGCCACCCGGGAATAGGAAACCGACGCTGTCGACATCTGGGTAATCAACCGGCCGAGGTTGCGAATCGGCCAGATGATCAGCTGAACCATCTGGGCATACGCCAGGTACGTCCCGATGGTAATTTCACCCCGAATGGCCATCATGGCCCCGATATAGAAGCCGAAGACCATCTGCCCGCCCAGAATAATGTCCGTGATCGGCCAGAACGTGCCGTGCATGAAGGCGAAGTAAATGCCCCGCCTGTAGAGCTTGTGGTTCGCTCCTTCGAAGCGACCCATTTCGAAGTCCTGCCGGGCAAACGCCTTCACCACCCGCACGCCGGAGACATTTTCCTGAAAGCGGTTGGACACAACCGCCTCCTGCTCCTGGAACCGTTCGTAAGCCGTCCCGATCCGCTTGAAGAAGAAGAGCGAGATGATCAGCACGAGCGGAATGACGATCACGGACATCCAGGCCAGGTAAGGGCTGAGCAGCCAGATGCCGATGAAGTTAATCAGGAACATCAGGACGATCTGCCCAATGCCGATCGCCTGCTCTGCGAAGAACAGCCGGATGGCATCCACGTCGGACGTGACTCGCTGGATCAGCTCGCCGGTTTGTGTCTGGTCGTGGTAGGTAAAGGTCAGCCTCTGAAGGTGGTCGTAGAGATAATCCCGCAGTCTTTTGGCGAGCCCTTCGGCCGTGAATGCCGCCCAGCGGCCGCTCAAATAGGTAAACAGACCCTGCCCGGTGGCCAGCCCGATAAAAGAGAGGGCCAGCCAGGGTAAAATCTGGAGGAGCCGGTCGCTCTGGAGCGCGTCGTCGACGAAGTAGCGAATCAGGTAGTAGATGCTGGTCCGGGCCAGCGTCGCCAGGGCGACGGCCGCGATGGCGGTCAGGTAGATAGCCCGGAAGCCGCCCATGAGCTGCCACAGGCCGGCCAGGCGATTGGGGCGTATGGTCTCTTTCAGGTCGATCGTTTGTTTTTCCAAAATGCCTCCCCACAGGTCAGTCCTGTGTCTCAGGCCATGTTATATCTGTTAGGTGACGGCCGGTCGGCCGCTGTGCCGGCTCCGCCTGCGCGGCCGGCTGCTAGAACGGCAATCCGATGATTCCTGGATTTTCAAACATGTTATCGCCTCACTTCTTCTCTCACGAGTCTAACCGCCTATTTTTCACCGCCATCCGACCTACGATCAGCGGACCGTGGCCATTGGGACAGGTCGTTTCCTGAATAAGCCTACCGGGAATTCCAGACAGGGATTGTCAGATAGCTTCAAGTGATTTTGCGAGACTTTTCTGGCGGGATGGCCAGCGATCCGATCACCTGCGGTTTACCGTCGATGTGATGATAAATAATCGCCCGGCCGGCGGCCTCGTCGATGCTGACAAACGCCTCTATCTGTTCCCCGTCCGGCGTCTCCCAGATAACCTTTTCCATTGGGGTCAGGATAATGACCCGGATGTTCGACTGAGGGTAGCGCCCGATCGGCATTTCGCTGAATCTCCTGTGCGAATCACATCCTGTTTCGGCCGCCCATTCTCCCCATAGAAAGAATCAAGCGGTCGACCGATGGCAACCCGGCGACCGCTTGAAAACGAGGGCAATAAAAAACGGCCACGGGGTTTTGCACCGTGGCCGTCGGAAGACTTAGGGGGGTGGTCGGTGATTAACTTCGGCCGACCTTCCTAGAACATATGTTCCGAGCCACAGGCACAATGGAAGTAGGACGGGCGTCAAAACCCGCTGGAGAGATTGCATTCCAGATGCGAACGAAAAACATGCGCATATCCATACCTCCTTTTAGATTTGTCATTGTGCTCGTGTCCTAAACATGGTTGCACTCCAACCCGAACAGTATAGCAAACGGGTTGGCGGTCGTCAAACCCCAACTTGAGGGATTTTCACGATTCCGGTTTCAGGGTTTTCCACGGGGCGAATTCCCGGGAAAACCATCCGGCCGTGCCGATCGCAGCCGCCGGCCGGCTCCGTGTTCAGACCGGCTTACCGTCGACGACGATCTGTAGCCGCCGATCTTTTTCCGGCCAAAAGGCGGCCTTGCCGGCCAGCTTCGGCGATTCCGGGATGGGATCGGGATAAGTCCAGACCGCATTGTTGATCTGGGAGCCATTGACGGCCAGGTCGAAGTAGCTGGCGGTTCCTTTATACGGACAGATGGAATGGGTGCTGCTGGGCGTCAGGTATTCCCGCCGGATATCTTCCAGTGGAATGTAGTAGCGGACCGGGAGGTTGGTTTCAAACAGCAGATACGGCCGTTCGGTCTCGGCCACCGTCACCCCGTCGAAAAAGACCTCAACCCGCCGCGAGCTGCGGATTGTGTCAACCCGATGATAGGGATTGCGCGGATGAAGAAAGACTTCCTCTTCTTCTTCGAACCAGCGGTCCATCTTCTGCCAGATGAAGGCCAGGTAGCCCGTAAAATCCGGTCGATCTTCCTGGGCATCATAGGTCCAGGCGCCGTTTTCGACCTGGTGCTCCCCGATCTGAAGATGCCAGAAGCGGCGGGTGCCCCGGTAGCCGGACGTCTCGGCGTGATCGGACGGGATGAGAAACTCCTGCCGAACATCCTCGAGGGGGAAGTAGTAATCGAGCTCCCCCGGATTTTCAATCATGAGCATGGCCCGGGTGCTGTCGGCGATGATTTCGCCACCTGCCTCCACGCGGATCCAGCGGGGTGTCGGCTCCCATTTCCACAATTTTCGCGTCATCGTTCGTTCCTCCTGAGTGATTGGGCGGCCCGGCCGTTCAACAGCCTTGGCCGCCGGCCGGCAGCGGCATCCCCCTCTATACAAACAGACGAGGACACGGCTGATTATTTTACGCGATCTATCCGGCTGCCGGGACGACCCGCCGGCCAGGCTGGCCCTCATTTGGGACCTAGACAGCCCCACCTGTCCTGGCTACACTGTTAGGACGGAGTCTGAAGCGGATTCCATCCTGTTCAACGATCGATGCCGAAAATTGAATAATTGCTGGGTTTAATTTGACAAACCCGAAAATATTTGAATGAATCGGGTGGCAGCATCTTGGAACAACGTGGAGGTCAGGATGAACTATTGGCGCGCAATCTTGGTGATGGTCATCGGGGGGATTTTTGTCGGGAGTATATTTTTGAATGTCGGGCGAAGCCCGGGGAGCGCGGCCCGGGCCGCTGATCAGCTGGCAGCGGCAACCCTCGTGACACTCAACCCGACTGAGGACACCTTCGTCAGTAATATCGGCCGGGAGTCGGAACAAAATTTTGGGACGGTTCCCGTCTTAAATGTCTACAGTGATGCCAATGGGGGGAGAATGTGGTCGCTGTTGAAGTTCGATCTGTCCTCCATTCCCTACGGATCGGTGATCAACAGCGCAACGCTGCGCCTGCAGCAGGTAGGAGCCACGCCGGCCGGAGCCGCCTGGTTTGTAAACCTCTATCAGGCCGGAGGCAGCTGGACGGAAACGGCTGTCACCTGGAATACCAAACCGGTCACCGGGACGCTCATCAGCTCGGAGCAAATTACGGCTTCAGTTGGCATTCCAATCGATTGGAATGCCAAGCTGGCCGTTTCAAATTGGGTCAATTACCCCGGCTCGAATCCAAATAATGGATTCTACCTCCAGGGAACCGGCAGCGGTGATTTTTCCCGCCAGTTCAACAGCCGGGAAGCGGGGAAGGACCTCCCGCAGCTGATCATCGATTACACGCCGCCGCCAGACAAGGCTACCGTGCCCTATGATACGACAGCGGTGGAGCTCGATCACGTCTGCAGTGTCGGGCAGGGAGAATATCCGCGTACGCCGATTCTTCTTTACAATGACGCCAACGGCCGCATCAGCCAGCTGTACCTCAAGCATGACGATAAAGATCTCTATGTCTGCGTCGAAGGGGCGATCGGCAGTCTCAAGGACCGCTTCTTCGCCGTCTATCTGGACACTGACAACGGCCGGGAGCCGTTCGCGGAGGGGGATGACTTCCAGCTGGGAGCCCGCATCGAATACGTGGACAATTTTACGGCCAAAGGGACCGGCTCCGGAAATTATTCGCCGACGACGCTGGCCGGCTGGACGGCCGCGGCCGGGATCAACCTGTCAGCCGAGAAAGAGGTGGCGGAATACAAAATTCCCCTGGACCTGACGGGGATGACCTGCAAGGACAAGCAGATCGGGCTGGCCGTCTACCATCACTGGTTCGCCTTCGTCGGCAACGATTACGGCTGGCCAAGCAACCGCTGGTACGATCAGCCGCAGACCTGGGTGACGATCAACGGCGCCGGGCTGCCGCCCTGCGGTGGGCCTACCGCCACCCCGACGAACACCCCGGTGCCGCCGACTCCGACCAGCACCCCGATCGCCCCCACCCCCACCCCGGTGTCCACGCCGATCTGGGGGGGACCGATCTTCGCCCTGCCGCTCAAACCGATCGTAACCGACCCGGTGCTGACCCTGCCAATCGATGTCTCCATCCACGGCATTGAGCTGACCCAGGGGATTCAATGCTTCAATCCCAGCACCGGCCTTTCCGCAGCCCAGTGCCCGGATAACTCCCTGCAGCTGGCGAACAAAAAGGACACCACGGCCCGCATCTACCTGAAATCCGGTGGGATCTTTTCCTCGATTCCCAACGTGCCGGTGCGATTGTATATTCGCGCCAACGGGGTGTGGTACACCGCCAACGCCAACGGCAAGGCCACCACGACGATCAACCAGGGCAACACCGACAGCGCCGACGTCTACTTCAACGTCAACTTCACCAATGACGTCGTCGTCGATTTTTACGCCGTGGTCGATCCCAACAACACGATTGCGGAAATTAACGAGAGCAACAACCGGTTTCCGGCCGTCGGGTACCTTACCAGGACCTTCTACAAGCGCGGCACGATGAAGGTCGTCGGCCAGCGGCTCCGCTATCACCCGCCCGGCTACACCGGCACCCAGTACGCCGGCGGCTGGGCGGTCAACGGCGGCGGGGCCGATTTCTTCGAGCAGATGCTGCCGATCCGGAACAACGGGATCAACTACCAGATCGCCAGCGGCTATCTCGATTGGACCGGCACGCTGGGCACCGGCGACGGACAGCACGCCCTGATCCAGTATCTCAACTCCCAGTGGCTCCTGCAGAACGTCCTCAGCTGGCTGCTGGGAACCGGCCCCTTTACCGGCGCCCGGCATGTCTACGGCTGGGCTCCGAACCAGGGGTACAGCGGCGGTCATGCCGATATGCCGGTCTACCCGCATGCGGGCGGCCTGGGGGTCGTCGGCATCGGCACGGATAATCCCGGCACCAGCACGGACAATCCCGGCTCTGGCGCCCTGATCATGGTGCACGAGCTCCTGCACGACTACGACCTGAAGCACACCGATACCGGGGCCGATGACTGCGGGTCTGACGACTCCTCATCCGCCTTTCCCTACAGCACCTCGAGCATCCAGGAGTTCGGCTTCAACCCGATCACCGGTAAGATTTACGACCCGAGCCAGACCCATGATGTGCTCAGCTACTGCCCGGCCGGCGGGAGCAAGCTGGGCTGGATCTCGCCTTACACCTGGAACTACATGTCGACCCGGCTCGACGCAGATGCCCGCAGCCAGCGGCCGATGGAAAACATCGTCGGTATGATGGGCAGTGTTCCGCTGCGGGCCAACAACCTGGGTGAAACACTCGTCGTCAACGCCACAATCTACAACCCGGACGCCCCCGGCTACAATCCGGCCATGCCGGGTAAACTGACCAATTTGAACCGGGTGGCCACCGGACTGGAACTGCTCCTGCCGGGCACGGGTTACGCCATCCAGCTGAGAAATGGATCCACTGCGGTCTACACTGAGACTTTCGGGATCTCTTTTACCAGTGAATATGCGTCCTCTGCCTTCAACGACCGGCATGCGACCAGCCCGGATACACCGCCGTTTCCGCCAGAGGACACGGCCCAGGCGGACGTGTCTCTGGCCATTCCCTGGATTAACGGCACGACCCAGGTCGTCCTGCTGAAAGGGACGACGGTCCTGGCCTCCCAGAATGTCAGTGCGAACTCGCCGGTGGTCAGCTTTACCGCCCCGTCGGGTCCCGCCAGCTACCCGGCCGGCACCATGCAGACCGTTTCCTGGAGCGGCAGCGATGCCGACGGGGACACCCTTTCCTACTCCCTGCTCTACAGCCGCAACGGCGGCAGCACCTGGGAGCTCCTGGTCACCGGCCTGGCCGCCACCTCCTACCAGGTCGACGTCGATGCCTTCGCCGGCTCGACCAACGGCCGGTTTGCCGTCGTGGCGACCGACGGCGTTAACACCGGATCGGCGCAGTCACCAAATGTCACGATTCCCAACAAGAAGCCCTCGGCGATCATCACGAATCCGGTGCAGAATGGAATCTACTCGCCGGGCGCCCTGATCGTCATGCAGGGGATGGGGGTCGACCTGGAAGATGGGGTGGTGCCCGACGGCCAGCTCAGCTGGTCGAGCAACCGGCAGGGGGTCCTGGGAACCGGCCCGTCCTTCCCGACCAACTCCCTCCTGCGCGGTCCTCACACCATTACGTTCACGGTCACTGACAGCCAGGGGGCCCAGCAGACGGCGACGGTCAAGATCACGGTCGGAACCGGCGCCTACCTCCCGACGATCAATCGGTAGTGGGTTCAATTTCACCTTTCCGATAACCGGGCAGCCCCGCTTCCCCCCAAAATGGGAAGCGGGGCTGTTTTTTTGGGAATCTCCGGGAGTGGATGCGCGCCGCGGCCGGTGAAAATTCAATTGACACGGCCGCCAATAAGGCTTAAAATAATTTCATATTGTGAAATCCCATTTTATATTATGGCACAAACCAATGGTTCTTACGCCGGCACCCAATCGATCATTCGCACGATCCGGCTGCTGAAAGCCTTTGACGATCGGCAGCCGGAGTGGTCCCTCTCCGACCTGGCCGAGGAGACCGGGCTGCCCAAGACCACCGCCTTTCGGCTGCTTACCGCCCTCGAAAGCGAGGGGCTCGTACGCAAGTCGGCCGAAGGGGGCTACCGGCTGGGCTCGGAGATGATCGCTCTGGGGGGGCGGGCGATGCGGGCTAACGAACTGCGCACCGTGGCCCACGATCCCCTGCGGGCGCTGGCCCGGCAGACGGGTGAAACCACGACGCTGGAAATTTTACGGCCGGATGGCGGCGGCCGGCTCACGACCCTGGTCATCGACGAGACCCTTGGCCGGTACCGGGTCGGCATCACCCAGTACATCGGCAGCCGGCTGCCGGTGCACGCCACCTCGACCGGCAAGGCGATGCTCGCCTTCGGGCCGGAGCAGGTCGTAAAAGAGGTGCTGAAATACCGGCTGACTCCATTTACCGGGAAAACCCTGACGACGGCCGCCGACCTTCGAGAGGCCCTGCCGTCGATCCGCCGCCGCGGCTTCGCCACAGCCGAAGGGGAGCTCGAAGCGGGCGTCATGGCCGCGGCCGCGCCGATAATCGACCATCTCGGCGGCGTCCTGGCGGCCATCAGCATCGTCGGCCCGTCCATCCGCGTCGACCGGGCGGCGCTGGATGAATTTGGCCGGCTGGTTGCCGCGACCACCCGAGATATCGCCCATGCCCTTGGCTATCGCGGTCATCATCCCGCAGACGATGCAAGTTAATCTGAATGCGACCGGGGCGATGGCCCGCTTTGACGGGCGATCGCTTACCCGGCCCCTGATCCTGGAGGCATCATGACCCTTCCCACTT
>JBFFZG010000193.1:0-9605 GCA_041568735.1 Promineifilaceae bacterium (SeqCode) | reverse complement strand
GGGGATCCTGCGAGCGCCGCGGTGCCCTGGTTTTCTAGTTGGTTGGGTGGTGGCCGTGGTGGAAGATCCCTCGACAGGCTCGGGATGCTCGATTTGTCGTGTGCGTTGGACCGCAAAAGGGGCCGGAGCCTCTGGATGATCCATTGACCGGACCACCCCCACAAACCAGGTGTATCCCGAGGAGTCTTCGACGAGGGATCTGCCGCCTTTCCCGGCCATGGGTCATTCCAGAATGGCGGGGGATCCTGCGAGCGCCGCGGATCCCTGGTCTTCTGGCCGGTTGGGCGACGGCCGCGGCGGCAGATCCCTCGACAGGCTCGGGATGCTCGAATGTTGGAGCGGGTTGGGCCGTGAAAGGAGGCTGCTGGCTCGCCTGACATAGACATTTCGATGGAAACGGTGGACCACGCCTTCTCCCTGTGCCACAATGGACCCAAATCCCAGCCCGACGAGGAGAATCCAATGCCCGATGCCATGATCTGGGGCGCGTCCGGCGGCATGGGCCGCGCCCTGACGACCACCCTGCTGCAGAACGGCTGGCGCGTCTTCGCGGCCGCCCGTGACCTGGCCAAAATCCCCACCGGCACCCACCGCCAGTACGAATTCGAAGCGGCCGACCGGCCGGGCATCCAGGCGATCGCCGTCGACCTCTCCTACGAAACAGACGGCTTCGACTTCTGGGCCTACACCGCCGGCGGCCTGCGCTCAAACCTGCTGCAAAAAATGGCCGGGGCCGACTGGGATCTGGTGCTCGATTCGAACCTCAACGGCGCCCGCACGGCGATCGGCGAGACGGCCCATCTCATCAATGAAGGTGGCCAGGTCGCCTTTATCGGCGCCTATATCGACCATCTCATTCTCCCAAAAATGGGCGCCTACGCCGCCGCCAAGGCCGGCCTGGAAACCCTCGTCGCCGTCCTGCAGAAAGAACACCGCAAACTCAACTTCACTCTCGTCAAGCCGGGCGCCGTCGACACCCCGTTCTGGGAAAATGCCCCCTTCAAACTGCCGGCCGGGGCCAAAGAACCGCAGGCGGTCGTCGACGCCCTGCTGGACTGGCAGCGGGAAAACAAGAAAGGAGTTCTGGCCCTGTGACCGCCTCGTCTCCCGAGCCAGCGGCCGCCACTCGGACGATTCTCGTCACCGGGGCGACCGGGTATATCGGCGGCCGCCTGATCCCCCGGCTGCTCGAAAGCCTGCCCGACGTGCGCGTCCGGGCGCTCGTTCGCGGCGGCGCCGGCCGGCTCACCGGCCGCCCCTGGCGGGAGCAGATCGAAATCGCCCCCGGCGACGTGCTCGATCCCGCCTCCCTGCCCGCGGCCATGGAGGGGGTCGACGCCGCTTATTACCTCATCCACTCCATGGGCGGCACCGGCGAATTCTCCGAGCGGGATGTCACCGCCGCGCAGAACTTCTCCCGGGCGGCCGCCCAGGCCGGCGTGCGGCGCATCATCTACCTCGGTGGTCTGGGCGACCCGGACAGCCAGCTCTCCCCTCATCTGCGCTCCCGCCAGGAGACCGGGGCCGCCCTGCGCGAATCCGGCGTGCCGGTGACCGAATTTCGGGCCGGCATGGTCGTCGGATCGGGCAGCCTCTCCTTCGAAATGCTGCGCCACCTGACCGAACGGCTGCCGGTCATGATCGCTCCCCGCTGGGTCTATACCCGCACCCAGCCGATCGCCATCCGGGACATCCTCAGCTACCTCACCCAGGCGCTGGCCGTGCCCGAAAGCGCCGGCCAGACGATCGAAATCGGCGGGGCCGATATCCTGACCAACGCCGCCATGATGCAGATTTACGCCCGGCTGCGCGGCCTGCGCCGGCTGATCATTCCCGTGCCGCTGCTCACCCCCCACCTGTCGTCGTACTGGGTCCACTGGACGACCCCCGTGCCGGCCGCCGTCAGCCAGCCCCTGATCGCCGGCCTGCGCAATGAGCTCATCGTGCGGGACGACCGGGCGCGCACCTTCTTCCCGGACATTCAGCCCCTTTCGTTTGAAACGGCCGTGCGCCGGGCGCTGCGCCGCGTCGAGCAGGGGGACATCGAAACACTCTGGAGCGACGCCCTGGCCTCCAGCCAGGGGGATATCCGGCCGGTCTATCTGACCCAGGAGCAGGGAATGCTCATCGAGCGGCGGCAGCTGACCGTCGCGGCTCCTGCGGCGGCCGTTTTTCGCTCTTTTACCGGCCTGGGCGGCGCCCGGGGCTGGCCCCCGGCCAACTGGCTCTGGCGGCTGCGCGGTGCGCTCGACCGGCTGGTCGGCGGGGTGGGCATGCGCCGCGGCCGGCGCCATCCCGAGCGGCTGCGGCCGGGGGAAGCGCTCGATTTCTGGCGGGTCGAGGCGATCGAGCCGAACCGCCTCCTGCGCCTGCGCGCCGAAATGAAGCTGCCCGGCCAGGGCTGGCTCCAGTTCGAAGCCAATGGCCGGGATGACGGCCGGACTGACCTGGTGCAGACCGCCTACTACGCCCCGCGCGGCCTGTTCGGCCTCCTCTACTGGTACGGCATCTACCCCCTGCACGGACTGATTTTCTCGCGCATGATCACCGCCGTGGCTGCCCGTGCGATCGAGCTGCACGCGGAGCGGCCAGCCTCCGCCGCCATCCCCGAAAAGCACACGTCGTGACCACCTGGTCGGTCTGGATTCACGGGGATCAGCTCCTCGAGCGGCATCCCGCACTCGAGGAGGCGGAGCAGGCGGCCGGCCGGGAGCAGGTCGCCGTCGTCCTCGTCGAGAGCGCCGCCCGCCGCCAGAAGCGGCCGGTCCAGCGGCAGAAGCTGGTTCTGCTCATCAGCGCCATGCGCCACTATGCAATGGCCCTGCGGGAGCAGGGCTGGCGGGTCGACCTCATCCAGGCGCCGACCTTTACCGCCGGCTTGCAGATCCACCTCGCTCGCTGCCGGCCCGAGCGTCTGCTGACCATGGCGGCCGCCTCCTATCCCGGCCGGCAGTTCCAGCAGAGCCTGGAAAAACAGCTCGGGCTGCCGGTGACGATCCTGCCTAATACCCAGTTCCTCACCGGCCGCTACAATCCCATCCCGGAGCCGGAGCCCGATAAGCGGATCGTCATGGAGACTTTTTACCGGGCGATGCGCCGCCATTTCGACCTTCTCATGGATGGGGAGGAGCCGATTGGCGATCGCTGGAATTTCGACCAGGACAACCGGCGCCCGCTGCCCGCCGATGTCGACCCGCCTCCCCGGCGCCCGTTCCCGCCGGACGAGCTGACCCGGCAGGTGATGGCCGAGGTAGACGGCTGGCCCGAGGGGGTGGGCGAGACAGCCGGCTTCGACTATGCCGTCACCCGGCCGCAGGCCCTGGATGCCCTCCAGGATTTTCTCGACCACCGGCTGGCCCGCTTTGGCGACTACGAGGACGCCATGACCCGCCGCAGCCACCTCGTCTACCACTCGCTCCTCTCACCCTACCTCAACCTGGGGCTGCTCGAGCCGCTCGAAGTGGTCCGGGCGGCCGAGGCGACCTACCACCGGGGGGCGGCCCCCCTCAACGCCGTCGAAGGGTTCGTCCGGCAGGTCGCCGGCTGGCGGGAGTTCATGGTCTGGCAGTACTGGCGGCAGATGCCCGACCTGCTGGCCATGAACAGCTGGGAGGCCACCCGGCCGCTGCCGGCGTTCGTCTGGAGCGGGGAGAGCGACATGGCCTGCCTGAGCCAGGCCGTGAACCGGGCCCTGGCCACCGGCTACAACCACCACATCGAGCGGCTCATGCTGCTCTGCAACTTCTTTCTGCTGACCGGCATCGACCCGCAGGCCGTCAACGAGTGGTTCCTGTCGGTCTACATCGACGCCTACGAGTGGGTCATGGCGCCCAACGTGATCGGGATGGGGCTCAACGCCGACGGCGGCCTGACGGCGACCAAGCCCTACATCGCCAGCGCCAACTACATCAACCGAATGGGGGATTTCTGCGCCGGCTGCCGCTTCAACCACCGCCGGCGCACCGGGGATGACGCCTGCCCCTTTAACTTCCTCTACTGGAACTTCATCCTCGAACACGAAGGCCGGCTGCGGGAGAACCCGCGCACGAGCCGGAACGTCCTCGGCCTGCGCCATCTCGACGCAGCCGAGCGGGAGCGCGTCCGGGCCGCCGCCGCCCGTTTCCTGGCCGATTTGTAGGCCAGTATTTTCCCTTGCCGGCCCATCGTCACAAACCAACGGGTATCCCGAGGCGTCTTCGACGAGGGATGCGTGGGCCTGGCGGCCGGGAACGGGGAACGGGGAACGGGGAACGAACGCCGGGCCAGGGTCCTGGTGACACCATCCGGTCTACCCGGCGATCGCAGTTCGACTCTCCCTTTCAAGTGGTATCCCGAGGAGTCTTCGACGAGGGATCTGCCACCTGGCCCGGCCACGGATCATTCCAGAACAGCAGGGGATCCTGCGAGCGCCGCGGTGCC
This sequence comes from Promineifilaceae bacterium (SeqCode), assembly GCA_041568735.1. Taxonomy (GTDB): domain Bacteria; phylum Chloroflexota; class Anaerolineae; order Promineifilales; family Promineifilaceae; genus WTJY01. The sequence continues at coordinate 5,186 of JBFFZG010000193.1, read as the reverse complement.
GTGGTTTTCTGGCTGGTTGGGGGATCGCCGCGGTGGCAGATCCCTCGACAGGCTCGGGATATTTGGTGGTTGGAGCGGGTAGGCCGCAAAAGGGGGCGAGAAAAGAAAAGGCGGAGAGCACCTGAACGGCGCTCGCCACCTTATGTCAACTAATCGCGTATTCCTGCGGGCAGCCCAATGAAAAACAGACCACCCTGCCCATCGAGGAACCGTTCCCCGTTCCCTGTTCCCCGTTCCCCTTCAGCTACCTGCTGACCGACAGCCCCACCAGATTGGCCTTCAGCTCGGCCTGGCGGGCCATATCGATCGATTCGCCAAGAATGCGGGCCGCTTCCTGCGGGCTGTGGAAGCCGGTGCTGTTTTCCGACGAGATGAAGTCCCAGCGCAGGCTGGCCTGGCGGTGGAGCTGCAGCGCGTCGGCCAGCTGCTCGTCCGTGGCCCCGAGGTTTTTAGCCGCCACGATGGCGTCGATGGCGTCGACGAGCGCCTCTTCGCTGCGGCGCAGCAAGCCGGCCGTCGTGTCCTGGATGATGGCAACCCGCTCGAGCAGCTCGTCTTCCGGCCGGTTGTGGCAGGTCTGGCAGGAGGCGTTGATGTTGACCAGCGGGCTGCGCAGCCAGTGGTCCGACACCTTGACGCTCCCCTCGCGCACGAACGGCATATGGCAGTCGGCGCAGGAAACGCCGGAGCGCGCATGCAGGCCGGTGCTCCACAGCTCAAATTCCGGGTGCTGGATCTTGATCATCGGCGCCCCGGTCTCTGCATGGGTCCAATCCTTGAAGCCGTAGCTGTCATAGTGAGCTTCGATCGCATCCATCGTCAGCCCCTGGCTCCAGGGGAAAGTCAGGACCTTGTCCTCGCCCAGGAAGTAGTACTCGACGTGGCACTGCGCGCAGACGTAGGAGCGCATTTCCTGGCGGGTCGCCTGGCTCAGGTCGATCCCGCGCTCTTCCATGGCATTGCGGAAGGCCGGCCGGGTGATGACCAGCGCCATCGAATCCGGATCGTGGCAGTCGGCGCACGACGTGCCATAGTGGAGCTTATCCTGTAGATCGTTGTACGGGGTGCGGTTGAAGGTTTCCCAGCCCATCTCGGCGATCAGTGCCGGCGCCTCGGCCGCGTGGCAGTTGGCGCAGGCGCCGGGCTGGCTCACCAGCTTCACCCGCTGCGTATTTCTCTGGTCGATCTGGGCGTAGTAGTGGCCGCGCTCTTCGTTGTGATCCTTGCTGAAGGCATAACCGGCCCACAGGCGCACCATCGCCGGATAGGCTTCCAGCTTGCTGTACGGTTCCGACCCGCCGTAAGCGGTCTTACCGTAATCCTCCTGCGTCCGGGAAAAGGAATCAAACTGATGGGGGAAGTTCTGACCCCAGACGGCCGGATCGAGCTCCCCGGCCGGTATGTCGACCACCCGCAGCGGAAACTCGGTCGCTTCCTGCTTCCGCTGATTGATGTTGAGGAGCAGGCTGACCACGGCGATGGTCAGGACGATGATAACCGCCAGCAGCGCCAGATAAGGCAGTTTAGACTTCGAAAAAAGGGTATTCACAGATCAATCCTCCACATGACTCAATATTAATGTCCCACATTCCCGTGGCAGGAAACACAGGATAGAACCTCGTCCTTGGCCGACGTGTGGATAAAGCTCACCATGGTCTGGTGGCATTCGATGCAGTTTTCCTGAGCCACCTCGGCATTAAATTCCCGGATCTGGATGTTGGCCGGGAAATTGCCAGTGGTGAAAGCCACGCTGTGGTTCCAACCATTGAGCCCCTTAACAATCCACTTATCCGGAAAGGTGTGCGGGGTATGGCAGTCATTGCAGGTGGCCGCCGCCTGGTGGCTGGAACGATTCCAGCTGTCGAACTGCTCGCGCATGACGTGGCAGTTGACGCAGGACTGGGGATCGTCCGAAAAATAGGACAACCCCTGGGCGTAGTCGAACGTGTAAATGCTCAGGCCGATCAATATGCCCAGCGACGTAATGAGGCTCAGGGTGATCCATCCGCCGAATCGTTTCATAAGTGTGCCGTCCGTCAAAACCTCGTCAATTTCAAATCAAAAAGGGTGGTCCCACTCAGCCTATCTGGCAAAATCCAGCAGAGCCGGGTGGTTCCGGTCCGATATTTTAGAGCAGGCAGGCTGCTGCGTCGTGCAAAAGGTTGGTTTGACAGCCCTCGATTTGCCTAGGCCCGTGGGCAATCTCCGCCACTTCAAATTATCCATGAGTTTAACCATTTGATCAACTCCCCCGATTTTCTGGCCGGCGAACCGACGCTTTAACTCGCCGGCCGCCGCCGCGGAACGGTCGAAGAGACGGGAGCGGAACGGCCGGCCATCCCCGTCGTTTTATACTTCTCGACAGGCTGAGCTGCGGCGGCCGGTGGCCGCCGGGTAAAACACACGGCTGGTTGTTTTCCCATCCCCGGCTCCAGGACCGAGTTCTGGCACATCAGCGCCAGACGACCGCTTTGACGGCGGTGCGGATGCCAGACGCGAAAAACACGCCATCGGCCGGCTCCCGAGGAGGCGCGCGTGTGTAAAGATTCGGCAGAAAAAAGCACCCACTCGTTTATTGTGCGCCTCTGGCTCGAAGAGAACAGTCCGGAAGGCTGGCGAGGCCATGTCACCCATGTCCCCTCCGGCAAAAAGGTCAATCTCCAGTCCTTCAAAGAGCTCAAAGCCTTTATCCAGGAAAAAATCAAAGTGATTTCGTAGATCTCTTGTCGTCCCACCCGGTTCGGGTGCTGTGAGGTTCCGGGACGGCGGACGGCCGTCCAGGAACCCCGGTCAGTCACAAAGGAGTAATTATGGCAGCGTTGGTGGTCCCCGGTGTTCGCGTGGAGGCGCGGTTTGACGTTCTGCCGCCGCTTCCGGCACAGGCAGGTATTCTCGGCGCGGTCGACATCGTGGACCGGCCGGCCCCGGATAACCGGCTCGTTGGTATCTCTCGCCGCAGTGAAATCGCTGAACTGCTCGGCCCCGGCACGGAAGCCTCCATGCCGGAAATCGTCCACGCCATCAGCAACGGCATCAGCGAAATCCTCGTGGCCAATGTCGCCGGAGGCGGACCCGCCTCTCTTTCACTTCTGAACGGCGACAGCAATGGGGCGGTCACCCTGACCGCCCGCTCGCGGGGCACCTGGGCCAATGCCCTGCGCGCCGAAATCCTCGGCACGCCCAATTCCGACGGGGACCTGGTGCGCATCACCCTGCAGCTCCTCCTCAACGGGGTCGTCGTCGAACGCTTCGACGACCTGCAGATGCAGCCGGGCGCCCCGGACGACTTCTTCGAGGTCATCAACACGACTTCCCGCTACGTCGTGGCCACCGACGCCGGCTTCGCCGGCAGCCTGCCGGGGGATGGCACCTACAATTTCAACCCCGACGGCGATCCAATCACCGTGCAGGTCGACGGCGGCGCGGCCGATTTTATCGAACTCATCCCCAACCCGGGAGTCAATCCTTCCGGCCTCAGTGTGGTCATCAACAGCGACGCCGGCGAAACCGAGGTGCAGATCCTGCAGGGCGGCCTGAAAGAGCGCTACACCGGGCTCAATATGAACCCGGACAGCAGCCAGTACCTTCCCTATGTGCTCCTGCAGGCCAGCCGCTTTATCAACGTGCGGGTTCTCAGCTCCTTTGCCGATCCGGCCGACGCCGTGCCCGCCCTGACCACCGGCCCGCAGCCCTTTACCGGCGGCAGCTCTCCCACGGTGGCCCAGTACGAGGCGGCCATCGACCGGCTGGGGGACGACACCCGCATCGACCTGATCCTGGCCTCGATCGAGCCCGGCCGGGCCACCAACGAGGTGCGCCAGATCCACCAGGCGCTCGTCGCCCACGCCGTGGCCCAGGCCGACAACGGCGCGCCGCGCATCGCCTTCGGCTCGGTGGCGGCGGCCGAACAGGGGAACCTCGACCTCATTCGCGATCACTCCGCGGCCGTGCGCAACCGCCGCTTCGTGCTCGTCTCCCCGGCCGGCGCCCACGGGGCCGTGGCCGGCATGATCGGCCGCATGACCCCGCAGTTCTCTCCAACCTTCAAAAATGTTCCCCTCTTCAATGTCACCCCGGCCGCCTACCGGGAAAGCGAGCTCAACCGGCTGCTCGGCCCGACGACCAACCTGCTCGTTGTGCAGAACCGGGCGGGGCGCGGCATCGTCGTCCTCAAGGGGATCACCACCATCGGCGACCAGATCTCGGTCATGCGCGTGGCCGATCTCTGCATCCGCGAAACGAAGGCGATCGCCGAGAATTTCATCGGCCAGCTCAACACGGAGGACGCCCGCATCGCCCTCAAACAGCAGCTGATCGCCACCTTCACCCGCTTCGAACGGGACAACGCCCTGGTGCCCTCGACCGACGGGAGCGATCCGGCCTTCCTGGTCGACGTCTACTCGACCCAGACCGACTTCGCCCAGGGCATTGTGCGCATCGACATCGCCGTGCGGCCGGTACGGGCGATTGACTACGTCTACGCCACGATCCGCGTGAAAAATTAATTCTCTCAGCGAGCCGGCGCGCCGCCCCTGACGGCCGGCGCGCCGTCCATCCAGGAGGCTTGACATGCCCACATTGTTTGCCGCCAATGAAAGCTCCGTCCTCATCAACGGGGAACTGGTCGAAGGCGTCACCGCCATTGAATACCGTTACGCCCAGGTCCGCCACAATATTTACGCTCTGGGCAGCCCCGAACGAATCGGGATGGTGTCTGGACAGCGCACGGTCGAAGGGCAGATCACGGCCGCGTCGACGGTGGCCGCCCTCAATGGCCTGCTGGACGACGAGCCGTTTCAGGTCAGCGCCCAGCTCCGCCAGGGCAACACGCAGATGACCGTCGCCTTTGACGACTGCCACCTGACCGACAAGCAGTTCAGCCTGGGTGTCGGCGGCGAGGCGCGTTCGACCTATACCTTTATCGCTACCCGGGTGCGGGAAGAGCTCGGCTAAACGGAGCCGCTGAACACCCATGGCCACCATCCTCGATCCGGCCGCAGGGGTCGCCCAGCTCGGTTCGCGGCGGATTCCGATCCGCCTGACCGGCCGCGGCGGCGCGCTGCAGGTCGGCGGTGACGCCGGGCCGACCGTCCGGCCGCTCGCCTTTTTCGAGCGGAGCCGGCTGGACCCCCTCTCAGCTAGCCGAAATGGAAGCGCGAGAGGTCGATCACCTGGCCGGGCTGCTG
>JBFFZG010000192.1:0-9662 GCA_041568735.1 Promineifilaceae bacterium (SeqCode) | reverse complement strand
GGGGCTGGTAGACGCCGAGGCGGATGGCGGCCGGGGGGGTGGTCGTGGGGAGGGTGTGGAGCTGGATGAGCAGATCGCCTGGCTGCCAGTAGCGGGCCGGGGCTTCGAGGGCGTCGTGCTGGCCAACGATTGCGCCTGCGGCGTCGACCAGGTGGGCGAAGAAGCGGCGCTCGGTTGGGGGGACGGCCAGGACCCGCCAGTAGGTCAGGAGCTGGCAGGTCGGCCCGACGTCTCCGGCGCAGGGCGAGAGGAGATCGTAGCCGAGGAGCTCGAGCTCATCGCCAAAGGTGAGCCCCAGGGGGTGCGCCGGCCGGGGTGTAATTGGAATGGACCAGGCGTAGCGGTCAAAGGAGCCAGCCTCGGAGCGCACCAATCCCAGATCGAGCAGCCGGCCGGCCAGCGGCGGTGCGAGCGGCAGGGCGGCCGGCCGGTAGAGAGCGCCGGCGGCCGGCTCCCCGCCGGGCAAAATGACCGTGCTGATTTCGCCAACAGTTCCCAGGTGGCGCAGCCGCACATCTTCCCGCTGCAGGGTGACGGCCAGAGTGGGCTCATCCATCGAATCCGGTGTCCAGCCGGCCACGGCCGCTTCGGTGATTGCCGGCCGGGCGTCCAGGTCGGCCGCGATCTGGGTGAGCGCTTCCTGCCAGACAAAGATCACCTCGTCATTGTGGGGCCAGATGACGAAGACCGCCCGCGCCGTGCGGAGCCCGGAAATCAACAAGATCGCGATTGTCAAGAGAGTTATCCCCAAATTTTTTGAAAAAATTGTGGATAACTTGGGGAAAACTGTGGATAAGTGGGCGATCCTGTGGATAACCAGCCCGGGAAAAGTGCCCAGAACCGGGATCAGGAGAATGAACCGGATGCTGCTGGGGGCGTCGATAGTCAGCAGCGTGGGCAGCGCGGCCGCAGCCGCCCAGATCAGCAGGAAGGCGTGGCGCGGATCCCGCCAGCGCCACAGGGTAAGGCCGACTCCCAGGTAAAAGAGCAGCGCCAGGAAGGGATTGAAGACCGGCCAGCTGGCGATGTTGTGCCGCCAGAGTGGATCGCCGGCAAAGCCGAACATGCCGAAGATCGCCCGGGCGTTCTGCCCCACCGGCCGCCAGTCCCCGGCCAGCAGGGCGCGCAGAGGGGCGTCGACCTCGGCAATGCGTACTTCGGCCGCTGGCACGGTCTGAATGAAGGCGACGATCGGCCAGGAGAGCAGGCCGTAGAGCGCCAGAAAGAGGAGCAGCGAGGGCCAGATGCGGCGGAAGAGCGGCCAGTGCACCACGGTCAGATAGAGGAAAAAGCCGGCGAAAAAGAAGGGGAGGGCGCGGTTGGCCATGTAGGTATAGGACGAGAGCCCGGCCAGGAGCGCGGCCAGGAGCAGGGCGCGCTGGCGGGAGAACCAGGGGCGGGGGGGCGCCGCGGGGGGGCCGGCGGCCGCTTCCCGGCGCAGCCAGCCCCAGAAAAAACAGGCCATCAGGCCGGCCGTGACCGGCAGAGACATCGCCCGCAGCCCCTGCCGGCTGAAAAAGACCGGCCAGAGAACCGCGGCCGTCACCGCCAGGCTCACCAGGGCGACCTGGCGGCCGAAAAGCCGCCGGTTGAGCGCATAGGCCACGGCCGCGGCCAGGATCCCCAGAAAGGCGGTCGGCAGCCGCAGCGCCAGGGCGTGATCGCCGAGGAGGGCGAGGAAGCCGGTCTGCAGGTAGTGAAAGCCGGCCTCGTGGCCGTAGGCTTCGGTGAAGTAAACGGCATGCTTGCCGGCCAGGATCGAGCGGTCGATCAGCCAGTTGGCTACCTCATCGTGGGATAATCCGGGTGGTGACACCCGGTCCAGCCCCACCAGCCGCAGCCCCGCCGCCGCCAGCAACATCACCACCACCACCCACCGTTCGCGCATATCGCTCCATTATATCCCCCCCCAACCCCCAACTCCCAACTCCCAACTCCCATCCCCCGTTCCCTTCTTCCCGGGGGTACTTTGGTACCGATTTCCCCATAATCCCTCTCTGGCGATTGACAGTACTTTACCCTTGTTGCTATCATTAACGCTGTATTCACGTTATGTTCACGAAAACTTTATTTTTTATCGACCTCACGCCTGACCTTTTGTGACCGCTGCCGCACCGCGGATTCTCGAGAACCTGGCGTATTATCCTGGAGATCAACCAGCACCGGCACCGGCCTTTCCTCCTGGCTGATGATCTTCCCAAATGAAAAAACTGCATGACCAGTGACATCAGTGTTAACAATCGGATCTTTTTGGGGCGAGTCGAAGAGCAGAAGCAGTTTCGGGCGGCACTCGGTGAGTTCCTGGAATCACACGACGACGATATCCCGTTCGTCTGCCTGATCCACGGCGAAGGTGGGATGGGCAAGACGATGCTGGCCCGCCGCTTCCAGGACATCGCCACCATGGAGGAGCCGTTCGCCGGCCGCTTCCAGATCCTGGCCATCGACTGGGAAGACGAGCGCAAGAAGATGGCCGATCTCCAGGTCGGCCGGGAATACATCCAGCCGGAAGCGGTCTTTCGCGCCTTTCACGCGGCCGCCATCCGCAAAAAATGGGGGCGCCAGTTCAACGTCTACCGCAAGGCGATTGATTCGACCAAAGAGGCCGAGAAAAAAGTCGCCGAACTCCTGACCGCCAATGACGGCTTCGACGAGCTGTCTGTGCTGCGCCATGCCGGGGTGCAGGCGGTGGCCGGTCTGGTGCGCTGGCGGGTGCCGGCCATCGGCCAGATCGGGGAAGAGGTCATCGAGCAGGTCGCCGACATGACGATCAATGCCGGGATTCAGGTCGCCCGGGAGCAGCTCCCGCTGCTCGCCTCCAGGCTCCAGGTCTATCTGAAAGCGCGGCTGAAACCCAACTACTACGACAGCTTCCTCAATCCGAACGAGCTCCTGGCCCATTCCCTGGCCCGCGGGCTGATCAATATTTCGCGCAAAAAACACCTGATCGTCTTTCTCGACTCGTACGAGATCGTCGACCGGGTCGATATCTGGATCCGCTCGATCATGCGGGAAGCCGGCTCGCGGGTGATGTGGGTCATCGGCGGCCGCAACAACCTGGTGCACAGCCGCCAGTTCGGCAACGAATATTTTAAGGGGTACGCCGACGACTGGCCGCGCCGCCTGCAGGCGTTCAACATGTGGCCGCTTTCGGTCAGCGATATCCAGCAGTATTTCGAGATCCAGGAGCGGCCGCTGACCACCAAGGAAGTCGAGGCGCTCAGCCGGGTCACCAAGGGACGGCCGCTGGCCATCCACGAAGCGGCCGACATGCTGGCCACCGGAGCCAGGCTCGACGACGTCATCGGCGATATGTCTTTCAGCATGGGCAGCGACCAGATCATCCACCGCATGACGGAACGATACCTGCAGCACGTGGTCAGCGATGCGGACAAGGCGGTCATGTACGCCCTGGCCCTGGCCGACGGGGATGTCGAAGTGCTCAAGGCGATGGTCCAGCCGGCCGATAAGCGGGGCTTCAACCTCGACAATCTGCTGCGCCGGCTCGAGCGGGATTACTCGATGGTCGACGCCGACCGGGCGCGCCTGTTTGACGACCCGGCCGCCTTTGTGCGCGAATACATGAAAGTCGAAGTGCGCCGCACCGGAGAGATCGTCCAGGCCCTCACCCGGCGGGCCATCGACGTCTGCAAGAAGCGGCTGCGCAAACTCGAAGCCGATTTCGACACGATCGAGGAGAAATGCCGGGAAGATAACTGGGTCAAGACGGTCACCGCACTGGCCAGCTACCTTCTCTGGACCGACGAGCGCGAGGCCTGGCTGTGGATCCTGCCCCGCTTCGTCGAGGGGCTGGCCTACAATCTCAGCCTCTCCCGCAGCCTGCTGTCGGTTCTCGACGCCTGGGAAGACCAGCTGACGACGGGCGGGCGGGCGATGCTGGAAAAGCTGCTCCCCGTGCAGCAGAAAATGCTCGGCGCGGAAGAGGAGCAGGCGCTGCTCGACCTGCTGACCCAGATGGAGGAGCGGGGCTGGCTCAACGGCGACTCTTACCCGGACGGGAACAGAGAGCGGGAGGGGATCCTGGAGCTGCGCCGCGGCCGGCTTTTCGACCGGCAGGGGGCCTTCGAGAAAGCGCTGCAAAAATTTGAGGCGGTCGAAAGCCGGCTGCCGGAAAGAGGAGAAGCCCTGCGCGAGCAGCTGGCCGAAGCGATGGGGATCCTGGCCCGCCGGCTCCTCTGGCAGGAAGGGCAGCAGCCCCGCTATTCGGCCGCCGCCGAGCTGATCCTGACCCGCCTGAGCGGCTGGTTCCCCGGCTGGCAGTGGGTCTGGCACGATCTCGGCTTCACCCAGGAGCTGGGGAAAAAATACGAAGAGGCCCTCGCTTCTTATCAAAAGGCCTACGAGATCAACGACAAGTCGGAGATCACGCTCGGCCGCCTGGGCGATGTCTACGTCGCCCTCGGCCGGCTCGACGAGGCGGTTGACGCCTACCAGCGGGCCATCAAGAGGAAGCGGCAGTATATCGCCCCCTATATCGGGCTGGGCGACACCTATCTGCGGCGCGACGAGGAAAAGGAAGCCGAAAAAATCTACAAGCGGGCGATCAAAGCCGATCCCCAGGCCGCGCTGCCCCACCTCAAGCTGGGCCAGCTCTACCTGCGCCAGAGCAAGTGGGAAGCGGCGCAGCAGGCCTTCCAGACGGCCCGCGAGATCGATCCCGCCAGCAGCGCCCCCGAAGTTGGCCTGGGGCGGATCTACTATCAGCAGGGGAATCTGAACAAGGCGCTCATCGCCTTCGAAGAGGCGGTCGCCAAGGGGGATGGCTCCGCCGCAGTCTATCTCGGCCTGGGCCGGGTCCTCAGCGACCAGCGCCGGGCCCGCGACGCCGTGCAGGCCTTCCAGAAGGCGCTGGAGATCGACCCCGGCCTGGTCGAGGCCTACGACCAGATGGGGCTGATCTACCAGCGGCTCGGCCGGCTCGACGAAGCCGCCCGCCTCTTCGAGCAGGCGGTCACCCTCGACAGCGCCTTTGTGGCCGGCTACCGGCACCTGGCCGACACGCTGCACGACCTCGGCCGCCACGACGAGGCGATGGTCATGTTCCAGAAAGCGCAGGCGCTGGCGCCGGAGGAAATCGAGCTCGAACAGCTCGCCGCCCTCTACGATGAGCTCAACCGCTTCGAAGAAGCCGCCGCCACCTATGAAACGCTCGTCGAAGAAGAGCCGGAAAACGCCGAGGCCTATCTCGAGCTCGGCGAGTCCTATGCCGCCCTGAGCCGCTGGGAAGCGGCCCTGGAGGCCTTTGACCAGGCGCTGGCCCGCGATGAGCAGCTGGCCTTGGCCTGGGTCGGCCGGGGACAGGTCCACCTGGGTCTGCGTCAGCATGCCCGGGCGGAAGCGGCCTTTAAGCAGGCGCTCGACCTCGATCCGGGGCTCGTGGAAGCCCACTGCGGGCTGGGCGACGTCGCCCTGGCCCGGCGGAATGTCGATCGAGCCTACCAGATCTACCAGGAGCAGGCGGTCCGCAGCCCGAAAGCGGTGCCCCCGCTGATCGGGCTCGGCCGGGTCTTTGCCCGGCGCGGCCTGTTCGACCAGGCGATCCTGACCTTCCGCCACGCCCTCACGCACGCCCCGAACGACGAAGTCATCCATACCGGGCTGGCGGCCGTGAAAACGGCCCAGGGCAGCTACGGGCAGGCGATCCGCACCTTCGAGCGGGCGCTGGAGGCCAACGCCTACTACGCCCCGGCCCATATCGGCCTGGGCGATGTCTACGTGGCCCTGCGCCAGCCGGAGGCCGCCCTGCAGGCCTACCAGAAGGGGCTGTCGATCAACCCGAAAGCCGACGTCGATTTCGTCAGGCTGGCCTGGGCCCATACCGCCCTGAATCAATATCCCGAAGCGATCAACGCCTACGAGCAGGCGCTGACCAACCCCGAGCAGGTGGTCGACGCCAAAATCGGCCTGGGCCATGTCTACCGGGCGCTCGGCCGGCTCGACGATGCCCTGGCCGCCTTCAATGCCGCCCGCGAGCGCACACCGCAGGCGGCCGCCCCCCATATCGGCCTCGGCCGGGTTTTCACCGACCTGCACCGCTTCCAGGACGCCCTGGCGTCCTACGAGCAGGCCCTGCTCTACGACGACCAGGCCGTCGAGGCCCTGGAAGGGATCGGCCGGGTGCACCTCGTCCGCACCGCCTATCCGGAAGCGGTCGACGCCTTTAAACGGGCGATCAGCCGGCAGCCGGGCTTCGCCCCGGCCTACATCGGGCTGGCCGAGGTCTACCTGGCCCGGGACGAGCTCGAGATGGCCGAAAAAGCGGCCCGTCACGCCATCGATCTCGGCAGCCACAACAGCCAGGCCTACACGGTGCTCGGCCGCGCGGCCGCCCGGCAGAAAGCCTACGAACAGGCGATCCATCATTTTGACCAGGCGACCCAGTTCAACGGGCACAATCCGGCCCCGTACTACGGACTCGGCGATGCATATTTCGCGCGGGGAGAACTGGAGCATGCCCGCACCGCCTACGAAAAGGGACTGGAAGCCGACCCGGCCGCCACCGACTTCCCCTACGCCAACCTCGGCAAGGTCTATCACCGGCTCGGCGAAGAGGAAAAGGCGCTGGGCGCCTTCGAGATGGCCACCGCCTTCGGCGCCGACGATGTCGAGATGTACCTGTCTCAGGCGGAGCTGTATGCCAGCCGGGAAGACTGGCCCTCATCCCGCTTCAGCTACGAGCGGGCCCTTTCGCTGGCCCCCAACCACGCGGCCGCCCGCCGCGGCCTGGGGCTGGTTCTCTTCCGCATGGGCGACTATAAAACGGCCGCCCGGGCCTTTCTGCAGGCGCTCAAGACCGGCCGCGAATCGGCCGACCTGCTGGCCGAGCTCGGGGATACCTACCGGGAGGACGGCCAGGCCGACAAAGCCCGCCAGTGCTACGACCGGGCCCTGACAATCGACGGCGAAAACGGCCGCGCGATCATGGGCCAGGGGCTGCTGCAGGCCATGGAAGATCGGATCGACGAGGCGCTTGACACCCTGCAGCGGGCGATCGACCTGGACGACCGGCTGCACGACGCCTGGCTCTCGCTCGGCCACCTCTTTCGGCAGAAGGGGCAGCGCCGGGAAGCGGTCGACGCCTACCAGACCGCCATCGCCCGCCACGAAAACAATCCACTGGCCTATATCGGGCTTGGCGAAATTTATCAGAACGAAGGGGACCTCAATCAGAGCCGCTGGGCGTACGAGCAGGCCCTGCACCTGGCGCCGGAAAACCCGGTCGCCCTCAACGGCCTCAGCGAGATCTACGAAGCGCTCGGCCGCTGGCGCGAAGCCGGGGATACCCTGGAGAAGGCGATCAAGCATTCCCCCGCCTGGGCCACCCTGCACCGCCGGCTGGGCCAGGTTCGCCTGCGCGAGGTCGATTTCGCCGGGGCGGCCACCGGCTTCGAGGAAGCCGTCCGCCTCGACCCCCAGGACGCGGTGTCCTGGGCCGGCCTGGGCGAGGCCCGGCTCAAACTGCGGCAGCTGGTCCAGGCTCAAGAGAGCTACCGCCGCAGCCTGGCCCACCAGCCGGATCAGCCGGCCGTGCTGCTGGGGCTGGGACAGGCCCACGCCGGCCTGGAGCAGTGGGAGCAGGCCCGTGAGGCCTTCGAGAAGCTGGTCGAACTGGCGCCGGAAACGGCCGGCCACCACGTCCTCCTGGGGGACGCCAACCGGCAGCTCGAGCGACTCGACGCGGCCCACGCCGCCTACGATCGGGCGCTGGCTCTCGATCCCCGGCTGACCGCCGCCCATCTCGGCCTGGCGGCCGTCTTCACCGCCCGCGAACAGTACGACGCCGCCCTGGCCAAATACGACGAACTGCTGCAGGTCGAACCCAACAACCCGGCCATCTACAGCGGCCAGGGGGATATCTGGCTGGCCCGGAGTGAGCCGATCGAAGCCCGCGCCGCCTACGAGCAGGCGCTCGAGCTCGACGGCAATCACGTCCCCTCGCTCGTCGGGCTGGGCCATCTCTACGTGCGGGAAGCGGCCTACGCCGAAGCGGAAGAGGCCTTTCGGGCCGCCTCCCGGCAGGGATCGGCCAACCGGAATCTGCTCTCCGGCCTGGGGCAGATCTATTCCGAGAAGAAAGATTTTTCCAACGCCATCACCATCTACCACCAGGCGCTGCGGCTCAAGCCGGATGACATCCAGGCGCTGTACGGCCTGGCCCGGGCCTACCAGCTGAGCGGCCGGTCAGACGAGGCCGAGAAGGCCTACCAGCGGGCGCTCAAAGCGGAGGCCGGCTGGCCGCCGGCGCTGACCGGGCTGGCCGATATCCGCCAGCAGCACGGCCGTCTCGACGACGCGGCCGCCCTCTACGAGGAAGCCCTCAAGCGGGATGGCCGCTACCTGCCGGCCCACCTGGGGCTGGGGCAGGTCCAGCTGGCCCGCTCCCGGCCGCACGACGCGCTGCTCTCCTTCGCCTCGGTGGTGCGCTACCAGCAGGATCATGCCGACGGGCACGCCGGCCTGGGTGACGCCTACACCCAGCTCGGCTTCGCCGACAAGGCGATCCCCGCCTACCAGCGGGCGCTGGCCCTGGCCCCGCAGGACGCCACGATTCACTACCGCCTCGGACGGATCTACCACAGCAGCGAGCGGCTGGTCGACGCCCTGAACGCCTATCTGCAGGCGGTTCGGATCGACGGCCGCTGCATACCGGCGCTCATCGGTCTGGGGGAACTCTATCTGCAGACCGGAGAGCTGGGCAAAGCGGAGATCGCCTTCCAGCAGGCGCTCACCCACGACCGCCAGCTGGCGCCGGCGCAGGCGGGCATGGGGCAGGTCCTCTTCCAGCAGAAGCAGTACGACGCGGCCGTCGAAGCCCTGCAGCGAGCGCTGCAGCTCGACCAGGAAAATTCCGACTACCGCATCCTGCTGGCCGAGGCGCGGACCGCCGCCGGCGATACCGAAGGGGCGCTCCGCCTCTACCAGCAGGCGGCCGATCTCCAGCCGCAGTCGGCGCCCATCCGCGTTGGCATGGGGCACGCCCTGCGCGCGGCCGGCCGGGTGAGCGAAGCGATGGCCGCCTACAACCGGGCGGTGCAGCTCGACGCCAGGCTGGCCACCCCCCACATCGGGCTGGGCCAGATCTACCTCGCCGTCGGCCGCAACCACGATGCAGTCACCGCCTTCGAGCGGGCCATCCGGCTCGGCAGCGACGAGGCGGAGGTCATGGTCGGGCTGGGCAAGGCCTACCTGCGCATGAACCAGCCAGACCGGGCCAAAAAGGCGTACGAGCAGGCCCTGCGGGTCGATCCCCAGAACGCCGATGCCTACTGCGGCCTCGGCAGCCTCTACCGGGATGAGGCCCTCTACCAGGCCGCTTACGACGCCTTCACCCAGGCGCTGGCGCTCAATCCCCAGTCAGTCGAAGCTCACGGCGGCCTGGCCGACGTCTGCAACATGATGGGACACACTGAGCAGGCGATCCAGCTCTACCAGAAGGCGATCGAGCTCGATCCGCTGGACGCCTTTTCGCACGGGTCGCTGGCCGGCATCAACCGCAAGCTGGGCCACATCGAGCAGTACGAAGCCCACCTGCAGCAGGCGCGGGACCTGGTCGCCCACGAAAACGAATACAACCGGGCCTGCATCGAATCGATCGCCGGCAACACGGAGGAGGCGATCAAGCTCCTGCGCCGGGCGCTCAG
>JBFFZG010000191.1:0-9744 GCA_041568735.1 Promineifilaceae bacterium (SeqCode) | reverse complement strand
CGGACAGCGTCGGGATCGCGGTGATGGGTGAATACACCGGGATTGAGACCGGCGACGAAGTGCGGGCCATCGGCCAGGTCGCCTCGGTTCCGGTGGGGGACGCCCTGATCGGCCGCGTGGTCGACGCCCTCGGCGCCCCGATCGACGGCAAGGGGACGATCAATGCGGTCGCCACGATGCCGATCGAGCGGATCGCCCCCGGCGTGATCGAGCGGAAGCGGGTCGACACCCCGCTCATGACCGGGCTGGTGGCCATCGATGCCATGACTCCCATCGGCCGCGGCCAGCGGGAGCTGATCATCGGCGACCGGCAGACCGGCAAGACGGCGATCGCCATCGACACGATTCTCAATCAGAAAGGGACCGGCGTCATCTGCATCTACGTCGCCATCGGCCAGCGGGCCGGCCAGGTCGCCCAGGTCGTGGCGACGCTGGAAAAATACGGGGCGATGGACTACACGATCGTCGTGTCCGCCTCCGCCTCCGACTCCGCCCCCATGCAGTTTTTCGCCCCCTTCTCCGGCTGCGCCATCGGAGAGTACTTCATGGAGACCGGCCGCGACGCGCTGGTCGTCTACGATGACCTCTCCAAGCAGGCCTGGGCCTACCGGCAGCTCTCCCTGATTCTCCGCCGCCCTCCCGGCCGCGAAGCCTATCCGGGCGACATCTTTTCGGTGCACAGCCGGCTCCTCGAGCGGGCCGTTCGCCTGCGCGACGACCTGGTGGTGGTCAAGAAGGGAACCGAAGTGACCAAAGACAACGCCCTCGAGGTCTCGGCGACGGGCGCGGTTTATTTTGGCAATGACGACGAAGAAAAGGTCAGCCACGCCCTGAAATCCCTGGCGGAGAAAGGGGAAAACCCGGATGATTACGAAGTGGTCCAGGTGCCGGAGACAGGCGGCTCCCTGACGGCGCTGCCGATCATCGAAACCCTCCTGGGCGACGTGTCGGCCTATATCCCGACCAACGTCATCTCCATTACGGACGGCCAGATCTTCCTCGAGACCGAGCTGCGCGACTCCGGCCAGCTGCCGGCGATCTCGACCGGTCTGTCGGTTTCCCGCGTCGGCGGTGACGCCCAGTACAAGGCGATGAAGCAGGTGGCCGGTGGTTTGAAATCCGACCTGGCCCAGTATCGCGAGCTGGCCGCCTTCGCGCTCTTCAGCTCCGACCTCGACGCCTCGACCCAGCGGCAGCTCAACCGCGGCGAACGGCTGATGGAAATCCTGAAGCAGCCGCAGTATTCCCCTTTCTCGCTCGAACACCAGGTGGCCATCATCTACGCCGGGACCCGCGGCCATCTCGACCGGGTGCCGGTGCCCCAGGTCGCCCGCTGGATCCGGGAATTTCTGCGCTATCTCGATACCGCCCGGCCGGAAATCGGGCAGTCGGTGCAGCAGACCAAGCGGCTGACCGACAGCACGGAAGAGGCTCTCAAGCAGGCGATCGGGGACTTCAACGCGACCTTCAACGCTTAATCACGGTCTGGCAGCCGGGGGTGGCGGCCGGCCGTGCCGCCGGCCACCCATTTCCGGAACCGACCTTCATGGACTCTAATGGCAACAGAAAGAGAACTTAGAAGACGAATTCGAAGCGTTCGCAATACGTCGCAGATCACCAGCGCGCTGGCGGCGATTTCCGCCTCCAAGGCGAACCGGGCCCAGAATCGGGTCCAGGCGACCCGGCAGTATGCCAGTAAAGCGTTCGAAATTCTCAACAATCTGGCCAGCAGCAGCGCCTCCAGCGCCCATCCCATGCTGACCGACCGGGAATCGATCCGCAACGTCGCCGTGATCGTGATGACCGGGGACCGCGGGCTGGCCGGTCCGTACAACAACGACGTCGTCCGCCTGGCCGAACGCTTCGCGGAAGCGTTGCAGCCGGAAGTCGAAAGCCTGCGCTTCGTCACCGTCGGCCGTAAGGGGCGGGAGCTCCTGATTCGCCGCGGTTTTGATGTGATGGCGTCATTCGACAACCTCAGCGATCCGCCGTCCATTCTGGAAGCGACCCCGATCGCCCAGGTTGTAGTGAGCGATTTCCTGGCGGGCAAGCTCGACCAGGTTTTTGTCGCTTACACCGATTTTGTCAACATGGTCGTGCGCTACCCGGTGATCAAGCAGCTTCTGCCGCTCAAGGTTGGGGACATCGACGAAATGCCCGGCGGCGAATACATCAAAGTGGTCGAGTATTCAGAGGGTAATGGTCTCGATTACACCTACGAGCCGGCCGCTGAAGAACTGCTGAACACAATCGTGCCCCGGTTTGTCGACCTGCAGGTCTACCAGTCGCTGCTCGAAGCGCTGGCCAGCGAGCACAGCGCCCGCTACGTGGCGATGAACAACGCCACCGACAACGCGAAGAGCTTGATTGAAGATTTGACCCTGATGCGCAACAAGGCGCGTCAGAGCGCCATCACCTCGGAAATTCTCGATATTGTCGGTGGCGCGGAAGCACTTAACGAATAAGTAAACAGTGTGCAGTAAGCAGTGAACAGTCCCGTTCCAGGCCGCTGTTCATTGTTCACTTGATTCGGAGGATTTATGGCAACAGGAAAAGTAGCAGCGATTCGCGGCGTCGTGCTCGACGTCGAATTCCCACAGGGTGAAATGCCCGAGATTCTCGAGGCGCTGGAAATCGACCGGGCCAGCGGCAAGCGGCTCGTGCTCGAAGTGCAGCAGCATCTCGGCGAGGGGCTGGTGCGGACGGTGGCGATGGACTCCACTGACGGCCTTGCCCGCGGCACCGCGGTGCGCGCCACCGGGGCGCCGATCCGGGTGCCGGTGGGGGACGCGACCCTCGGCCGAATTTTCAACGTCATCGGCGAAGCGATCGACGGCCGGCCGACCCCCAAAGCCGACGTTTACTACCCGATCCATCGGGAAGCGCCCGCCTTTAAGGAGCAGTCGACTGAAACCCAGACCTTTGAAACCGGTCTGAAGGTAATCGACCTTCTGGCCCCGTTCATCCGCGGTGGGAAGACCGGGATTTACGGCGGCGCCGGTGTCGGGAAAACCGTCACGATCGCCGAGCTGATTCGCTCGATCGCCCGCGAGCACGAAGGTGTCTCCGTTTTCGCCGGTGTCGGCGAACGGACCCGCGAAGGAACCGACTTTTACTACGAAATGCAGGAGTACGGGGTGATGGACTCGGTCATCATGGTCTTCGGCCAGATGAACGAACCCCCGGGTGTGCGCCTGCGCGTCGCCCTGACCGGCCTCAGCATGGCCGAATACTACCGGGATCAGGGGCGCGACGTGCTCCTCTTCATCGACAATATTTTCCGCTACGTGCTGGCCGGCTCGGAAATGTCGGCGCTGCTCGGCCGGATGCCCAGCGCCGTCGGCTACCAGCCGACCCTGGCGGCCGAAATGGGTGCGCTGCAGGAACGGATCACCTCGACCAAGAGCGGTTCGATCACCTCAATGCAGGCGATCTACGTGCCGGCCGACGACTACTCCGACCCGGCCCCGGTGGCGACCTTCGCCCACCTGGACGCGATCCTGACGCTGGAGCGGAACGTCTTCGCCAAGGGGATTTTCCCGGCCGTCGACCCGCTTTCGTCCTCCAGCCGCGCCCTGCAGCCGGATATCGTTGGGGAAGAGCACTACCAGACCGCCCGCGAAGTCAAGCAGGTGCTGCAGCGCTACAAAGACCTGCAGGACATCATCGCCATTCTGGGCATCGACGAGCTGAGCGAAGACGATAAGCTGCTCGTGGCCCGCGCCCGTAAAGTCGAGCGCTTCCTCGGCCAGCCGATGTTCGTGGCCGAGCGCTTCCACGGCCTGAACGGGCAGTACGTGCCCATTCGCGAAACGGTCCGCGGCTTCCGCCAGATTCTCGACGGGAACTGCGACCACCTGCCGGAGCAGGCCTTCTACATGGTCGGCACGATCGACCAGGCCTTTGAAAAGGCAGAGAAAATGCGGGCGGAAGATTAATCAGTGAACCGCAGCCGGTGAACCGTAATCAGTATTTGTGGTCGGTGGCTGGAATTATCACCGATGACTGATTCCCGATTATCGGATACCGAGTCGTGATCACTGAATACCGATGACCGATAAAGGTGAAACATGCCGATTCGTTGTGAAATCGTGACCCAGGAGCGGCTGGTCTATAGTGAGGATGTCGATATCGTCAACCTGCCCGGAATCGAAGGGCGGATGGGGATCTTGCCGCACCACTCCTTGCTGCTGACCGTCCTCGACTTCGGAGAAGTCGTCGTGCGTCGGGGCGGGGTGGAAGAATACTTCGCCATCGGCGGCGGCATCGCCGAAGTGCAGCCCGACAAAGTGATCATCCTCGCCGATTCCGCCGAACAGGCGGATGAAATCGACGAGGAGCGGGCGGCCGCCGCCCGGGCGCGGGCCCTGGAGGCGATGGCAGAACCTGGAAAAGGAGACGCCTCGTCGTACCGGATGATCGAAGCCTCGCTGCGCCGGGCCAACCTCCGCATCGACGTGAAGCGGCGGCGCCGGCCGCAGCGGGCTGTACCTCGCTTCGCCGGCGAGGACGAGGAATAAACCGCCCCACCGGCCGGCTTTTTTCCGTCGATCGCCCCGCCATCCACAGCTTCCCAGATGAGGACAGGAGGCGCCGCCTTGCGCGGCACTCTGGAATCTGTCACAATCTGGGAAACTGTGGATTTTTATTTATCAGTACGAATCGCCGGGCGATCGGACCGCCGGTCTGTCAGGGGCAGGAGGATTTCGCATCTTCGGCCCGGCGAGCCGCCGGCACCGCCTGACGCATTGAGATTGAGAGAGAAAACCTAACCTCATGGCCTTCCTACAATCTGAAATCGCTATCGACCTGGGTACGGTCAATATCCTGGTTTACGTCCAGGGACGCGGCATTGTGCTCCAGGAGCCGGCCGTCGTGGCCATCAAAGAAGAAGGGAACCGCCCGATGATCGTCGAGTTCGGCCGGGCGGCCCGCGATATGTACGGCCGCACCTCCGACACGCTCGAGGTCATGCGGCCGCTGCGCGACGGCGTCATCGCCGACTTTTTCGTCACCCGGGCCATGCTCAACTACTTTATCAACAAGGTCAAGGGGCGCTTCGGCTTTCGGCCGATCGTCATGATCAGCGTTCCCTTCGGCGTGACGAGCGTCGAGCGGCGGGCCGTGCGCGAAGCGGGGCTGTCGGCCGGCGCGCGCGAAGTCCGCGATATTCCCCAGCCGCTGGCGTCGGCCATCGGGGCCGGGCTGCCGGTCGGCACGCCAACCGGGAACATGGTGGTGGACATCGGCGGCGGTTCGACGGAAGCCGCCGTCGTCTCGGTCAATGACATCGTCTGCGCCGAGTCGGTGCGCGTGGCCGGGGTCCACCTCGACGACGCCATCATCCAGTTCATTCGCAAGAAATACAACATGGTCGTCGGCGAGCCAACGGCCGAGGCGATCAAAATTAAAATCGGCTCGGCTATCGAACCGGACGAACGGGAAGAAATGGCCGTCCAGGGGCGGGACCTGGTGACTGGACTGCCCAAAACGATCCATATCACGTCCAGTGAAGTGGCCGAAGCGCTCAGCGAACCGCTGACCGCCATCGTCAATGTCGTCAAGGCGGTGCTGGCCAAAACGCCCCCGGAGCTGGCTGCGGATATTATCGACCGCGGTATGGCTCTGACCGGGGGGACGGCCCTGCTGCGGGAAATCGATACCCTGCTGACCAACGAAACCGGGGTGCCGGCCTATATCGCCGACAATCCGATCGCCTGTACGGCCCTCGGGGCCGGCCGGGCCCTGGCCGACTGGGAAATCCTGCAGCGCAGCCGGACGACGCTGCCCTGACCGGCTCCCGGCGGGTTTTATCAGCGGAAGATTCGCGCCGTTTGATCTTCGACGGCTCTCCTGCTAAAATTAGTGAACTGATCCGCATAGGGGCATTCCCCGACAGGTATTTTCAATCAGATACGACCGGCCGCAGCCGCCCGGAAATCCAAATGGGCGGCTTTTCTGGCCGTGCGGCATGCCGGAAGGCATGCGCGGAAACTCAGGCAGAAGGAGGTGAGTGGTTTGCCGAAAGTTGTATTACAGAGCGGAGAGACGCAGGAACAGCTGCTGCGCCGGTTTCGCAAGGAAGTGGTCAAAAGCCGCGTCCTGACCGATGCCCGCCGCAAACGCTGGTTCATTCCCAACAGTGAACTGCGCCGCATTAAAGAGAAAAAAGCCGCCCGCCGCAATCGCCGCACCCAAAACGATTAAGGCGCGGTTTTCAGCCTGAGCTTAAAATGAGCAGCCCCCTCCCAGCAGGGGGCTGTTTTTTTTCGTCGGCCGGCCGTGGCCAAAGCGCCCGCCACCCGCGGCCAAATCTTGCTATACTGGCTTCATGAGACGGCTGCTGCGCGGGATGCTCATTCTGGCCCTGTTGGCCCTGATCGGCCTGCTGGCGATCTATTTCTGGCTGCTGAGCGACCTGCCGTCGCCGGAAGCGATCACCGACCGGACAGCTGCCCCCAGCGTGCGTCTCGTCGACCGCCACGGCCGTCTCCTTTACGAGGTGCTCGGCGAGGAAACCGGCCGGCATGCCCGTCTGGGGCACGACCAGATCCCCGACAGCGTGCGCCTGGCCACCGTCGCCACCGAAGACCGCAATTTTTACCACCACCCAGGCGTCGATTGGCGCGGCATTGTCCGGGCCCTCTGGATCAACGTGCGGGGGGGTGAGGTCCTGGCCGGCGGCAGCACGATCACCCAGCAGCTGGCGCGCAATCTGCTGCTCGAGGAATCCGAGCGGCTGGATCGCACCCTCCGGCGGAAAATTCGGGAGAGCTGGCTCGCCTGGCGGCTGGCGCGCACCTTTACCAAAGATGAGCTGCTCGACCTCTACCTCAACCAGACCTACTACGGCGGGCTGGCCTACGGCATTGAAGGGGCGGCGCAGACCTTCTTCGGCCGGCCGGCTGAAGAACTGACCCTGGCCCAGGCCGCCCTGCTGGCCGGCCTGCCGCAGGCGCCGGCGCTCTACAACCCGTTCGTCGACCCCGAAGCGGCCAAAACCCGCCAGGAAGTCGTCCTCGGACTCATGTTGAAGGAAGGGGTGATCACGCCGCAAGAGCAGGCCCTGGCCGTGCGGGAAGCCCTGCCCTATGCCTCGGCTCCCTATCCATTAGAGGCACCCCATTTCGTCGGCATGGTTCAGGCGGAGCTCGACCGGCTGCTCGACCCGGAAACCCTGCGGCTAGCCGGTGGGGTGACCGTGCGCACCACCCTCGATCTCGACTGGCAGGCGGCCGGGGAAAAAATCGTGCGGGAGCAGGTCGAACGCCTCAACCGGCCGCCGGATGGAGGTGGGAGCCGTCAGGTGTCCAGCGGCGCCCTGGTCGCTATCGACCCGTGGACGGGCGATGTCCTGACCCTGGTCGGCAGTCCCGATTTCACCGACGCATCGATCGGGGGCGCTATCAATATGGCGCTCGCGCCGCGCCAGCCCGGGTCGACCCTGAAGCCGCTCATCTACGCCGCCGCCTTGGATCCCCGGCGGGCCGAGCCGTTCACGGCCGCCACGATGCTCCTCGACGTCGAAACGGTGTTCACCACCCGCGAAGGCGAGAGCTACGTCCCGGTCAACTTTTCCCGCTCCGTCCACGGACCGGTTCTCCTGCGGCAGGCGCTGGGTTCTTCGCTCAACATCCCGGCCGTGCTGGCCCTCGACGCCATCGGTATGGAAGCGGGGCTGGATCTGATGCGCGACCTGGGGGTTGAGCCGCTCGGCTCGCGGGAAGATTACGACCTCTCGGTGGCCCTCGGCGGCGGTGCGGTCCGCCTCTTTGATCTGACCCGCGCCTACGCCGCCCTGGCCAACGGGGGAGAGCGGGTCGAGCCCCGCCTGATTCTGTCCCTGGCGACGGCAGCCGGCCAGGTGCTTTACGAGCCGCCGCCGCCGCAGCGAACCCGGGTGCTCGATCCGCGGGTCGCCTGGCTGATCTCCGATATCCTGAGCGATAACGAGGCCCGCCTGCTGTCGTTCGGCTCGAACAGCATTTTGAATATCGGCCGCACGGCCGCTGCCAAAACCGGGACGACCAACGACTTTCACGACAACTGGACCGTCGGCTACACGCCGGAGCTGGTCGCCGGCGCCTGGGTTGGCAATGCCGACAACCGGCCGATGGTCAACGTTACCGGGATCAGCGGCGCCGGCCCGATCTGGCATCGCTTCATGCGCACCGTGCAGGCCGGCCGGCCGGACCGGCCGTTTGCCCGGCCGGAAGGGCTGGTCCAGCTGGAAATTTGCGCCCTCTCTGGCCTGCTGCCGACGGACGCCTGTCCCTTTCGCCGCCAGGAATGGTTCCTCGCCGGTACGGAACCCCAGCGGCCGGATCACCTCTACCGGCGCATCGCCGTCGATCGGGAGAGCGGGCTGCCGGCCGGCCCCGAAACGCCCCCCGGACGGGTGGTCTGGGAAACCGTCCTCGACCTGCCCCCGTCAGCCCAGGACTGGGCCCGGAGCAACGGTCTGACGCTGCTGAGCGATCTCGGCCGGGCCACAGGGGCGGCCGGCGGATCCCAGACAGCCGGCGCGCCGCTGCTGCTCCTGCGCTCACCCACGCCGGGGGTGACCTACCGTCTTTCAACCCAGCTGCCGGCGGCCAACCAGCTGCTGCCCCTGGAGCTGATCAGCAATTTACCCCTCGATCAGGTGACTTTTTATCTGAACGGCGCGGCGCTGGCCACCCTGACAGAGCCTCCCTACATCGTCCGCTGGCCGCTGGCGATCGGCCGCTATGAGCTGATGGTGGAAGCGATCACCGGCGGCGGCGAGCGGCTGGCGACCGAAGTCGTGCGCTTTGAAGTCGCTCCACCGCAAACCGAGGAGGAGCTGGATTCTTCTCCGCCGGATTCCTGAGTCGCGGAAAAGTTAGGCCGGGCGGCAGGCCCATTCGCCGGAAGGCAGGCCGGACCTCGGGTCAGCTTTCGGGGGAAAATTCGACCCAGAGCGGGTCGTGGTCAGAATCGATGCGCGGCGCCTTGCGGAAGACGTGCAGCCGGATGCCGGGCGTGGCCAGAATGTGATCAAGCGGCGTCTGCAGGAAATCGAACACCCCCGGCAGACCGAGAAACGAGGCGGTCGGCCAGGTGCCCATGATCCCGCGCCCCCGCCGGCTTTCGACCAGGCCGGCCGCCCGGCGAAAGTCGATGGCCCGTCTGGAAAACGGCGTGGCGTTCAGGTCGCCGGCCAGCAGCACCGGCAGCGATTGAGCCGAGATAAATTCGCCCATGGCGAAGAGGTGGAGATCCCGCTCCCGGGCCTTTCGCCGGCTGACCGCCGCCCGGCCGTGCGTGGCCAGCAGGATAAACGGCCGCTCGTCGACCGACAGCATGGCCGCCACGTCGATCCGGCCGCCAGGCCATTGGAGGAGGTCGATCATTTCGAGTGGGAGCCGGCTGAAAATGGCCGTGCCGGTGAGGCGGGGTTCGTGGAAGGCGTGGGGGTAGGTGGTGCGCAGGGATTCAATCTGGCTGTAGTGGCCGGGAACGGTTTCGAGCAGGACCACGATATCCGGATCGGTCTCGGCGATGAGAGCCAGTAGATCACCGACGTCGGGACGAAACGAATAGATGTTGACCAGCAGGAGCGAAACCGGCGCTGCGGCCGGTTCGACCGCCGATTGGAGCGGCGGCGCCGGCCAGTAGAAGGGCCAGAGCCACCAGCTGCCCAGGAGGGCGCAGGCCAGGGGCAAACGGGCGAACGAGCGCTCCCTGAGCAGCCAGAGCAGGCCGCCGCCGGCGAAATTCAGG
>JBFFZG010000190.1:0-9781 GCA_041568735.1 Promineifilaceae bacterium (SeqCode) | reverse complement strand
CGCCCACGAAGCGCAGGGGGCCCCGCTGCCCACCTTTGACTTCACCCCGCTGCCCCATTGGGACCTGGGACCGGCCCTGAACATCATCGACTTCGAGCGGGGGGTCAGGCTGAGCGGAAGCCGCTTTTACGTGCTGCGCGGGGCCGGCGCCCGCCTGCAGCGGGCCGTCATTCAATTCATGCTCGACACCCACGTCCAACAGCACGGCTACGAAGAGATCTACCCGCCGTTCATGGTCCGCTCGGCCATGTTCGAAGGGGCGGCCCAGCTGCCGAAGTTCTTCGACAACATCTACCGCGACGCCGAAGAGGATTTTATGTTCCTGGGCACGGCCGAGATCGCCCTGACCAACCTGCACCGGGATGAAATCCTCGACGAAGGGGATCTCCCCCGCAAATACGTCGCCTATACCCCCTGTTTTCGCCGGGAAAAGATGAGCGCCGGCCGGGATGTCCGGGGCATCAAGCGCGGCCACCAGTTCGACAAGGTCGAGATGTACCAGTTCACCACGCCGGAAGAGAGCTACCCGGCCCTGGAAGAGCTGGTGACTCACGCCACCGACATCTGTGTGGCGCTGGGGCTTCCCTACCGGATTGTGGAAATCGTGACCGGTGACCTGGGGTTTGCCGCGGCCAAGAAATACGACGTCGAAATCTGGGCGGCCGGCTGCCAGGAGTGGCTCGAAGTCAGCTCGGCCAGCAACTGCGAGGCGTTCCAGGCGCGCCGGGCCAATATCAAATACCGGAAAGCGGCATCGGGACAAACCGACTTCGTCCACACGCTCAACGCCAGCGGGCTGGCCCTGCCGCGCGTCATGATCGGCCTGCTCGAAAACAATCAGCAGGCCGACGGCAGCATCCTCGTGCCCGAAGTCCTCCGGCCATACATGGGCGGGCTCGACTGCATCACCCCGGCGGGCTAGCCCGGCTCTGAGAAAACCCCTGTTGACCGCCCGCTTCCGCTTTCGCCGCTTCGACGGCCTCGACGACGGGGTGATCCAGCTGCAGGCCGGCCGCCATATTCGGGAGGACCCGGTGGAAGGGCTGGTCCCGGCCTACGGATTCCACATCATCCTCAGCGCCACCGGCGAGGTCATCGGCATGCTCTACCTGCGCATCAGCAGCAGCCCCTATATTCACCTGTATGCCGGCCACATCGGCTACTGGATCGACGAGCCGTTCCGCGGCCGCCGCTATGCGGCGCGGGCCTGCCGGCTGGTCGCACCCGTCGCCCGCGCCCACGGTCTGGACGCCCTGTGGATCACGACCAATCCGGATAATCTCCCCTCGCGCCGCACCTGCGAGCTGATCGGCGCCCGCTATGTCGAGACGGTCGACGTTCCGCCGCATTCTCCCATGTTTGCCGAGGGCGATCGGCAAAAAATGCGCTTTTTATGGGAGCTGAACTGATGAATTCCGGAAATATCTATCTGTCTCTAATGGGGATCGACACATAATCAGATAACCTACCTGAAAGGTGCCCAGGCGGGAAGGTCTGATCCATGGATTACAAACTCAAATTAATCAGCTTCAAACTGTGCCCATACGTCCAGCGCTCCGTCATCACCCTTTTGCAAAAGCAGGTCCCTTTTGAAATCGAATACATCGACCTTGGCCACAAGCCCGAATGGTTCACGGCCCTCTCTCCTCTTGGCAAGGTGCCGGTCCTGCTGGTGAATGAACAGGCGGTCATCTTCGAGTCGGCCGTCATCAATGAATTCATTTCAGAAATCAGTCCCCCTTCCCTCCTCCCGGAAGATCCGGTGTGCCGGGCTCACAACCGGGCCTGGATCGAATACTCCAGCTACATTCTCAATACCGCCTTCCGCATGGAGACCGCCCCGAACGAGGCCGCCTTCAACGAATACCGGGACCGGCTGCACAAACAGCTGGCCCAGCTCGAACAGCGGCTCGGCGGTGGGCCATTTTTCAACGGCCCGGCCTTTTCCCTGATCGATGCCTCTTTTGCCCCGTTTTTTATGCGCCTGGAGCTTTACAACCGGATCGCCAGCACCCGGCTGACCCGCGATCTGCCCCGCGTCCGGAGCTGGAGCTGCGCCCTGCTGGCCGAGCCCGCCGTCAAAGACTCCGTCGTTCCGGAATATGCGGCCCTCTACCGCAATTTTCTCACCGAACGCAGCGGGTATATTCACCACCTCCTCGATCCCGAAGCCCCTTCTTCCAATCACCGCGGAAATTAACATTTCCCGGCGATCGCGCGCCTGTCTTGGACGCGCTCATCCCCTCTGTTATAATGCCCGGCCGGTCGATTGATTCTGATCTATGAGCGCAACTGCTAACCAACCCGGTGAGGAGCCGCTGCCCCGCTGCCCCCACTGTGATTCCGTTATCCAGCCCGAAGCCACCCGCTGCCTGATGTGCGGCCGGCCGGTCGATCGGGCGGAAGCCAGCCCGGGTAAACAGCCCCCGGCCGCCGCCGCACCGCCGACCCGCACGCTGTTCCCGACCGATAAAAAACCCCGCCCCCTGGCCTGGCTTTTCGGCTTTTTTCTCCTGGTGACCCTGTGCGCCGGCGGCTATGCCTTCCTGCGGCCGGACCGGGTGCCGCTGGTCCTCGTGGCCAGCCCGACACCCGAGCCGATCGCTCAGGCCCCGACGTTTGCCGCGACAACCACGGCCACCCCGACCGCCACCCCGACCACGGCCGCCACCGAAACGCCGACCGAAACGCCCACCCCGCTGCCGACCGATACGCCGCAGCCGCCGCGCCTCCACCGCATTGAGTCGGGGCAGACGCTGATCGGCCTGGCCCAGCTGTACGGCATTACCCTCGACAGCATCCAGACGCTGAACGGCTTCGACGGGGATTCAATTTTGTTCGCCGGCCAGGAGGTCCAGATTCCCTGGCCGACCGCCACGCCGCCCCTGCAGGCCATCGCCTTCGCCGTCGGGGAGGAGACGATCGTCATCGATCCGTCGAACTGCCCGCCTTTTTACGAAATTCAATCAGGGGACAGCCTCTTTTTTATCGCC
The DNA here is from genome assembly GCA_041568735.1 of Promineifilaceae bacterium (SeqCode). Lineage (GTDB taxonomy): Bacteria > Chloroflexota > Anaerolineae > Promineifilales > Promineifilaceae > WTJY01. Next base: position 6,788 of record JBFFZG010000190.1, on the reverse strand, counting down.
TCGCAGAATGATGTCCCCCTGGACGCCCTGATGGAAATTAATTTTCTGACCCTCGATTCGATTTTGCGGCCGGGGGATATTATCTGCGTGCCCCGGGTCATCGAAGGCGGCTTTCTCCCGCCGACACCCGGCCCTTCGCCCACCCCATCGCCAACCGCGGCGCCCCAGGGGCCCCGGCTCCTTTTTCCCCCGGATAAGGCGGAGCTGCCGGGCGAAGCGGGGGTCCAGGCCCTGCAGTGGCTGGCGGTCAAAGACCTGGCGCCGGATGAATGGTACATGGTCGAGCTGGTCGATTTATCCGACGTCGACGCCCTGCCCCGGCGGGGCTTTACCCGGGCCAATTCGTTCCAGCTCCAGCCCCAGTGGCAGCCGGCGGATCCCCACCGCTTTCAATGGCAGGTCAGCATCGTGCGCGTGACCGGCCGGCGCGCGGACGGGGGCTTTATCTACACCTACGGCGGCCGCTCCAGCCGGCCGCGAACGATCACCTGGCCGGGCAGCTGATCCCGGCCGCGGCCAGAACCAGCAGAATTGATTTTTATGGAAGCCATCCAGCAGCTGCAGGCGGAAATGAGGCAGTGCCGGCTCTGCGCGGCGGCCGGTCACGACATCGTGCCGGGCGCCGTCTTCTCCGGCGGCGCCGCCGCCAGTGTCATGCTGATCGGCCAGGCGCCCGGCGTGACCGAAGTCGAGGCACGGCGCCCCTTCAACGCCGGCAGCGGCCGGCGGCTTTTCCAGTGGCTGGAGGCGGCCGGCTGGGAAGAAGCGGCGTTTCGCCGCTGGCACTACATGACGGCCGTGACCAAATGCTATCCAGGCAAAGGGAGCGGCGGCAAAGGGGATCGCGTGCCCGGCGCGGCCGAGCAGGCGCTCTGCCGGCCGTTCCTCGACCGCGAAATCGCCCTCGTCCAACCCCGGCTGATGATCCTGGTCGGCAAGCTGGCGATCGGGCTGCTCTTTCCCCGAAGCGCCCCGCTGCGCGATCTCATCGGCCGGGCGGTTTACTTTCCGCCGGAATCGCTTTCGAACCCGGTGCAGTTCGACCTGGCAGCCGGCGTTTCCATCTCCCGATTTGGCGGGGAGAGCGGCGGCCGGTATGTCCTGCCCCTGCCCCATCCCTCCGGGGCCAGCCTCTGGCCCAACAAACCGGCCAACCGGCGGCTGATCGACCAGGCGGTGGCCCTGCTCGACGAGATCCGCCGCGGGTGGGATCTCAACTGACCCTGGTGACCGGGCGCGGGATTTCTAAGATCCGGCCATGCAATCTCTCCAGCCACAGGCTACAATACCATTCCCGGCCGGCACTCCGGCCCGCACACCAGCTAACCGATTGGAAGAACCATGCGACGATTGAAAATCAAAAAAAAGCCCCGTTTTCTGCGACAGCAAAAAAAGCGGGACAGCAATTTTATCCTGAAAACACCGGCCGAGGTGGAAAAACTCTACGCCGCCAATCAAATCGTGGCCGCCTGCTTCGCCCTGCTCAAGGACGCCATCCGGCCGGGGGTCGTCCTGCAGGATCTCGACCACCTGGTCGAGACCTACATCCTGAGCCAGGGCGCCCAATCCCTTTACAAGGGGTATCGGGGCAATCCGCCGACCCACCCGCCGTTCCCCGGCACGATCTGCGCTTCGATTAACCAGGAGATCTGCCACGGCCTGCCCGACCGGCGAGTGCTGCGCGATGGGGAAATCGTCGGCATCGACATCGGCCTGCGGCTGAACGGCTTCTGTGGGGATGCCTGCGTCACCTACGCCGTGGGCGAAGTGGCCCCGGATGTGAGCGAATTTTTGCGAGTCGCCGAGGAGTGCCTCTACGTCGGCATCGACGCCGCCCGCCCCGGCAGCCGGCTGGGTCAGATCGGCCAGGCGATCGAGGATCACGCCCACGCCCACGGCTACAGCGTCGTGCGGGAATGGGGCGGCCACGGCATCGGCCGGGATCTGCACGAGCCGATTTCCGTGCCGCATCACGGGCCGGCCGACTACGGCCCCATCCTGAAACCCGGCATGACCTTCACGATCGAGCCGATGATCAACCGCGGGCAGCCGGAAACGAAGATGATGGCGGATGGGTGGACAGTGGAAACGGTCGACGGGGAGCTTTCAGCCCAGTTCGAACACTCGATCGCCATCACCGAGGACGGCGCCCGGATCCTCTCGAATCTCGACGGGTGAGCGGCGACGGCCGCTTCCCCGCCGGTCAGGCCAGCACGGCCGTCAATAGATCTTCTTCCCAGCGGCTCAAAGTCGAATAACGGCCGGGGTAGGCCGAGGGGTGGCGGCCGACGCCCCCGATGAGATAGATCAGGCCATCTCCTTTTTCGTCAAATAGCAGGCCGCTCAGAAGCCCGTAGGCATCCCCCAGGTGCCCCCAGGGACGCCAATCGCCGGCGGCCAGCAGCCGGTCGGACGCTCCCCGATCGCCGGCGGCGGTAAAGACCTGGAGCCCCAGCCCCCAGGCGCGCATGAGACCGCCGTACGGATCGCCGTTTGAACTTGCGGGATCGTAGCGCCAGCGCGTCTGCTGCATCAGGCCGATCGTTTCCGGCTGGAGCAGCGGCCGGCCGGCGGCGGTTTCCGGCCTGACGAAAGCCCGGAGCAGCCGGGCGAGATCGAGCGCGGAAATGCGGAGCCCGCCCTGCGGGGAAAAGAGGGTGCCGTTGCTCCCGATCTCGTATGCGGCCAGGTCGGATGAGGCGCGAATGTGACCGAAATCGCGCCGGTAATCTTCGTCGGTGTCCGGGCTTTCGATGATGGCCAGCGGCGGCGGCCGCTGCCCGCGCCAGTCGTCGACCTGGGGCTCCCAGCGCCCCGGCCGGCCCGATCCGGCCGGCGGCTGGCGGCGGTAGATCACACCCAGATGGGCCAGGGCCGCCGGAGACAGTTCGGCGACGTTGTACCCCCCGTCGATGGCCAGCGGCTCGAAGATTGTTTCCCGCATGAAGTGATCAAAGCGGCGGCCGCTCAGCCGCTCGATCAGGGTGCCCACAACGCCGTAATTGAGATTGCAGTAGCAGAAGAAGCCTCCGGGTGGAGGGCTTCCCCAGTGACCGCCGTTCTCGTAATAGGGGGAGTCGAGATCCGGGTCGAAAAACTCACGCAGCGTGTGGGGTATCGGCATCGAATAGGCCACCCCATCCCGCAGCGACGAGGTATGGCTCAGGAGCATGGCCAGGGTGATCGCCGTTTCGGGAAAGGCCGGGTGGCGGAACCGGAATCCGAGGTGCGGGCTGATATCTTCCTCGAGGGCGATATGCCCCGCCTCGACCAGCCGCATGGCGCCGATGGCCGTCACCCACTTCGAGATGGAGGCCACCCGGTAGCGGGTCTCAATTCCGGCCGGCAGATCGGAGGAGCGGCCGTCGGCGCTGATGAAGCGGCGGCCGGTGGCGAAGCTTCCGGTCACCTCGCCCCCTTTGACTGCGAGGACGACGAGCGCGGCCAGCGGCGCCTGCGGCCGGTGGGCGATTTTCTCGAGCCGGGAAGCTCGTCGTGGGTCAATCGGCCTGGTTTCCATCGGCGATACCTGGCCGAAGTATCTCACGCCGATCCTGCGCGGCAAAACCCGATTCCGGGCTCCGGCGGCCCCTCTATATTAATCCCATTAAAACCCGCCCGGACGGTGCCAGCCTCCAGCGGGCATGTTATAATCCCCCGCGCAGCCGCACCCATTAATAAATCCCATGAAAATGACTCTTTGCACAGGAGCAGCTCGTGAATCTTTACGAATACCAGGCAAAACATCTGTTTGCCGAACACGGGATTCCCATCCCCCGCGGCCATGTGGCCCGCACCCCGGCTGAAGCGCGGGAAATCGCGGAAAAACTCGGCAGCCGGGTCGTGGTCAAAGCCCAGGTTCATACCGGCGGCCGCGGCAAGGCCGGCGGCGTCAAACTGGCCGACAGCCCGGCCGATGCGGAAGCCAAAGCCGCGCAGATTCTCGGTTTAAATATCAAGGGGCACATCACCCGCCAGGTCCTCGTCGACGAGGTCGCGCCAGGGGGCATCACCCAGGAAATTTACCTGGCCGTTCTCATTGACCGGGCGGCCCGCCTGCCGATGATTATGGCCTCCTATGAAGGGGGGATGGACATCGAAGAAGTGGCCGCCACCCATCCGGAAAAAATCTTCAAGGTCCATGTCGATCCCACGGTCGGCTATCGGCCGTACATGGCCACCTACATCGCCTCGGGGATGGGGCTGCCCGCGAAATACTGGAAGCAGTTCGGCCAGATTGTCGCCGGCCTGTACACCTGTTTCACCGCCAATGACGCCTCCCTCACTGAAATCAATCCCCTGGTGATCACGGGGGAAGGGCAGCTGATGGCGCTCGACGGCAAAATGTCGATCGACGAAAACGGCCTCCCGCGCCAGCCCCGGCTGGCCGAAATGGAAGATAAATCGATTGTGCCGCCGGCCGAGCTGCGGGCGGCCGAAGCCGGCGTCAGCTTCATCAAGCTGGACGGGAATATCGGCTGCATGGTCAACGGGGCCGGGCTGGCCATGACCACCATGGACGTCATCAAGCTCTTTGGGGGGGAACCGGCCAACTTCCTCGACATCGGCGGCGGCGCCAACGCGGAGCGGGTGCAGACGGCGCTCGAACTGATCCTCTCGGACGACAATGTGCGGGCGGTTCTGATCAACATCTTCGGCGGCATCACCCGCGGCGACGAAGTCGCTCGGGGCATCATCGCCGCCCTGGATAAACTGGGCTCCGAGGTGCCGATTGTCCTGCGCCTGGCCGGCACGAATGCCAGACAGGGGCTGGAAATTCTGGCCGAGGCCAATTTGCCGACGGCCGCCACCCTGACCGAAGCCGCGCGCAAGGCGATCGCCGCCGCGGCCGCCTAGCCAGTGGGAAGCCAAACGGCCAGCAACCGACCATTTTAAGGAATTCAACATGAGTATTTTAGTCAATAAAGATACCCGCCTGCTGGTGCAGGGGATTACCGGCCGGGAAGGCTCCTTTCACACGAAGCGCATGCTCGATTACGGGACCCGGATCGTGGCCGGGGCCACGCCGGGCAAAGGGGGGCTGAAAGAGCACGGCATCCCCGTTTTTAATTCCGTGCGGGAAGCCGTCGAAAAAACCGGGGCCAACGCCTCGGTCATTTTCGTCCCCGCCCGGTTCGCCCCGGATGCCATCTACGAGGCGGCCGATGCCGGCCTGCCGCTCGTCGTCTGCCTGACCGAGCACATTCCGGTCCTGGAGATGATCAAAGTGCGCGGATACCTCGACAAGAAAGGGACCCGCCTGGTCGGCCCGAACTGCCCCGGGCTCATCACGCCAGGCGAGGCCTCCGTCGGTATTATTTCCGGCCACATCGTCAAGCCGGGTCCGGTCGGCGTCGTGTCCAAGAGCGGCACGCTGACCTATGAGGTGCTCTACGCCCTGACCGAACGGGGGATGGGCCAGTCGACCTGCGTCGGCGTCGGCGGCGACCCGATTAACGGCACCAATTTCATCGACGTCCTCGAGCTGTTCGAGGCGGATGAGCAGACCGAGCGGATCATCCTGATGGGTGAAATCGGCGGCAACGACGAGGAAAAGGCGGCCGAATACATCAGGAACCACGTCACCAAGCCGGTGACCGCCTTTATCGCCGGCCAGAGCGCCCCGCCAGGCCGGCGCATGGGCCATGCCGGCGCCATCGTCGAGGGCGGCTCGGGTACGGCCGCCGGCAAGATTGCCGCCCTGCGCGAAGCTGGGGTGCGCGTGGCCAAACATCCAGAAGAAATCGTCGACCTGATTTTGAATTAAGACCCGGGAGCCCCCGGTATCGTCTTTCAGACGTGAACGAGCGGAAAGGGTACAATCCCGCCAATCGTTCACGTCTTTTATTTGCCTGACACCCGATGTCTCTTTTCCGCTCATTCGCCACCCGGGGCCGGCCCTGGATGCCCCACCTGACGGTGCTCGCCATCTCTCTGCTGGCGCTCCTGCCCTTTCTGCAAAATCCCTCGCTGCCGGCCGGCACCGACGCCGAGCTCCACATTTTTCGCCTGGTCGAGCTGAGCCGTCTCGTGCGGGCGGGCATCCTCTATCCGCGCTGGGCGCCGGATTTCTATTTCGGCTACGGCTATCCCATTTTCAACTACTACGCGCCGCTGGCCTACTACGCCGGCCTGGCGCTGGACCTGCTGCCGGTGATCGGCCCCGTCGCCGCCGTCAAGGGGATCTTTATTTTCAGCATCCTGCTGGGCGGGTGGGGCATGTTCGGCTTCGTCCGGGATTTATGGGGCGATCGGGCGGGGACGGTGGCCGCGGCGGCCTATCTCTACGCGCCGTACCTGCAGTACATCGATCCGCTGGCCCGCGGCGTCCTGGCCGAGTCGCTGGCCATGGGGCTTCTGCCCTGCGGCCTGTGGGCGCTCGCCCGGCTGTGGCGGAGGCCGTCCCGGCCGGCGTTCATCGCGGCCACTCTGGTCACCGCGGCGGCCCTGCTGGCGCACAACCTGATGGCCATGATCTTCGGCGGGCTGATCGGCGGCTGGCTCGTCTGGGTGCCCCTGTTCGAACAGGTGGAAGGGAGGCGGCCCAGCCGCCTCCTGCTGGCCTTCGTCCTGGGCATCGGCCTGACCGCCTTTTTCTGGCTGCCGGTCGGCCTCGAGCGGCAGGCGGTCAACCTGTCGACGCTCGTCGGCGAGCGCGGGAGTCATTTTTCGTATGACAGCCACTTCCTCTCGCTGGCCGAACTCCTCGCCCCGTCGCTCTGGCTCGATTGGGGGGCAACGGAGCCGGCCTACCGCTTCAACCTGGGACCGGCCCAGTGGATTCTGGG
>JBFFZG010000189.1:0-9825 GCA_041568735.1 Promineifilaceae bacterium (SeqCode) | reverse complement strand
GGGCCATCAGCCGCAGGATGCGGTCGCTGCCCGACTGCAGGGGGAGGTGGAGGTGGGGGAGCAGCCGGGGATTTTCCCACAGGTCGAAAAAGCCGGGGGCGATATCCCAGGGTTCGAGGGAGGAAAGGCGCAGGCGGGGCATGTCGGTGTGGGCCAGGAGGGCTTCCAGGAGGCGGCGCAGGCCGTCGGGTTGGTCGAGGTCCCGGCCGTAAGAGCCGAGATGGACGCCGCTGAGGACCGCTTCCTGGTAGCCGGCCGCGTGCAGCGCCTGGACCTCGGCCACGACATCCCCCAGGTGGCGGCTGACCCCGGCCCCCCGCGCTACCGTCGTGATGCAGAAGGTGCACCTGTTGTCACATCCATCCTGCACTTTGATAAACGCCCGAGTGTGGCTGGTCGTCCCGGCGTGGAATTCGCGCAGGAGGGGTTCCTGGTCAAAGAGGGGGAGATCGATGCGTGCCCGCGGGTCGATGGTGCGGGCCAGCTGGTCTTTGTCGCCGTTGAGGACAACCTGCGTCACGCCGTCCAGCCGGCCGGCTTCGCCCGGCGCGATCGTAGCGTAGCAGCCGGTCAGGATGATTTCCGCCCCGTCGTTGGCTCGATGAAAGCGGCGGGTGCGCTGGCGGGCCTCCCGCGCCGCCTCGGCTGTGACCGCGCAGGTGTTGAGGATCACTTTATCGGCCTCGCCCGCGTCCGGCACGAGATGGTGGCCGGCCGCCAGCAGCCGTCGGGCCAGGGTTTCCATCTCGCTGTGATTGAGACGGCAGCCGATTGAATCGATAAACACCTTCATAGGCCGCCATTTTACTGGAGCGGGGGTCGCTTTTCAAAATGAACAGGCGAGATAGACCGCCGGCCGTCCCAAACGGGAAATTCGCTTTACAGCGCGATTGTAAGCGCGGACACCTTTCTCTCTGGTACTGAGGTCTCAAAAATGTGACCTGGTTGATATCGGGGGGTAGGATAATGGTCACAATTTCATTGACATTCCCCGGCTTTCAGGTGATGATATACCCATCTAGTTCGCAGTACGACAACTAAATTTTTGGAGCTGATTTCCACAGCGCCGCACGGATCAAAAGCCAGGAAAAGCTAAACGGCCGGAACCGGGCGAACGAAAGACCAGGAGAAGCAAGACACTCCGGGTCTCCTCGCCCAGTTTCAGCACGCCCAAAGGAAATTGAACATGAGACGAGTTTGCCGCCAGGTCAGTTTTGCTCAAATCGGAGTGATGGCAGTCGGAGACGGAGGCATCAATGCCGTCAACCGGCTCCTAAACCAGGATGTCTATGGCGTCGATTTCATCGCCGTGAATTCGAGCCTGAAAGGCCTGCAGCGATCGATCGCTCCCCAGCAGCTGCTGCTGGGCGATAAAGTCATCACCGGCCAGGGCACCGGGGGTGATCCCCTCGTCGCCGAAAGGGCCGCTTACGCCTCCTGGGGATCCCTGGAAGAAATCATTCAGAAATACGACATGCTGTTCCTCACCGCCTCGCTGGGCGGCGGCACCGGCAGCGGGGCCACGCCGGTGATCGCCCAGGTCGCCAGGCGGCTGGGCGTGCTGACAATCGGCATCGTCACGACCCCCTTCTCCTTTGAAGGAAATCGGGCCAAAATGGTCGCCCAGGAATCAATCCGGCGGCTGCGCCAGTTTGTCGATACCCTGATCGTGCTGCCGAACGACCGGCTGGTCGAACTGTCCGGCCACAGCACGAACACGCTGGACGCTTTCCACATCGGCGATTCCATCCTGCACCGCAGCATTCGCGTCATCGAGGAGCTGGTCTCCCAGCCCGGCCTGATCAACGTCGATTTTGCCGACGTCAAGACGATCATGCAGGAGCAGGGGGCCACGCTGATGACGATGGGGGTGGCCAGCGGTGAAAATCGGGCGGAGGAAGCGGCTCTGCAGGCGGTGGCCTGCCCCGTCCTGGACATGACGATCCAGGGGGCGCGCAACCTGCTGGTGAATATCACGGCCAGCCCCGATCTGAATCTCTGGGAAGTCGACGAGGCGACGGAAGTCGTCCGGGCGATGGCGACCGGCGATGCCAACGTGATTTTCGGCACGGCTATCGACGATCTGCTCCAGGACGAGGTGCGGGTGACGGTCATCGCCACCGGCTTCGACACGCAGCCCCACGTCGGCGATTTCCTGGTCGACGAGGCGACCGAAGCACTGCAGGCCCTGTTTGCCGCCCAGGAAGAGGCCGAGGCAGAAGAAGCCGCGGCCGTCATTGGCGACGGCCGGACCTTTGTCTGGCCGACCTTCAACCAGCTTTCGCTGGCGGGGGTCAAAGCGTTTCGCCGGTAACGCGAGGCGCCGGCCGGCCGGCCGGCGCGCGGTTCGGCAAAAATAAAAAAAGGCGGCCGGTCAACCGGCCGCCTTTTGGCTTTTCTAGGGGGGAGATTCGTCTACAGGAGTTCGATGTAGCCGATGGCATCGGAAAAAGCGGGAGAGGAAAAGCGAATCGGGCGGGTGCGTTCGTTCATCCGCATCACGTAGTCTCCGTGATCTTCGACCTGGCCGTTGACCAGCCGGAAGCGCCACAGTTTGCGCTCGCCGCTGTAGGTGCCGGTGCCGTCGAGCACGATGTCGGCCAGATGGTCGCCATCGGCGTAGATCGCACCGTTGAAGGAAGCCCTTACCCGATTTTCAAATCCTAACATCACGTGATCCTTGTAGTAGTACTGAGGATTCAGGACCTTAATACTACTGGTTTGCCGCTGATCCGTCAACCGTTTTCCGGGGTAAATTTCGATTTTGCGGTCCGGAAAGCCACCTGAATCATAGGCAGAACGGGTCGACGATCACATGAATAGGGCGTGAATGGGTCGTGATGAAGACGTGAACGGGCCGGCCGCTGCTGGTACCCCGGTCCGATTCCCATCGATCCCGCCGCCGCTACCCGAGAAACATTTGACCTTTCCGCGGTTCGCTAATATGGTTACACCATGAATCCCGTCGTGGTTCGCCCTTTTTACCGGTATTTCGACTTTTCCAGAGCCGCCGATCACCCCGGGCGGCCGGGGCGCAGGCAGGTACTTGCCGGCCTCCGGTGAAAGTCGATTCAGATCATGGAGTCCACGCAAAACGCGGTGAACGAGATCCAGGCTTTTGGTCAGGCGGTTGTTGACAATATCGAGCGGGTGATCATTGGCAAGCGGCCGGCGCTGGAGATGATTGTCGTCGCCCTTTTATGCGAGGGGCACGTGCTGCTCGAGGATGTACCCGGGGTGGGCAAGACGATGCTGGCCCGGGCGCTGGCAGGCAGCCTTGGCGTCGAATTCAAGCGGCTGCAGTGCACGCCCGACCTGCTGCCGAACGACGTGACCGGCGTTTCGATCTTCGATCAGGGGAAGCAGCAGTTCATCTTCGTGCCCGGCCCGGTTTTCACCCATATTCTGCTGGCCGACGAGATCAACCGGGCGACCCCGCGCACTCAGTCGGCCCTGCTGGAAAGCATGGCCGAACGGCAGGTGACGGTGGACGGCCAGACGCGGCCGCTCGAACGGCCGTTCCTGGTCCTGGCGACCCAGAACCCGATCGAATACGAAGGGACGTTCGTCCTGCCGGAAGCCCAGCTCGACCGCTTTTTCATGAAGCTGTCCCTCGGCTATCTCGATCCGGCCAGCGAAAGCCAGATGCTGCTCAATCTGGGCGGAGAGCACCCGATTGAATCGCTGCGGCCGGTTGTCGACGGCCGCCAGCTGCCGCAGCTGGCCCGGCAGGTCTGGGAAGTGCACGTCGACGAAACCCTGCGGGAATACATCGTGCGGCTCGTCTTCGCCACGCGCGGGCACCGGGATCTGCTGCTGGGGGCCAGCCCCCGGGGCAGCCACGCCCTGTTCCGCGGGGCGCAGGCCTATGCCCTGCTGCAGGGACGGGATTACGTCATTCCGGAAGATGTCCGGCACCTGGCGACGGCCGTTCTCGGTCATCGCTGCATCGTGTCCCCGGAAAGCGCCCTGCGCGGCGTCGACATCGAGCGGGTGATGGCCGCGGTGCTGGAAGAGACGCCCCTGGAAATAGGCGAGCTTCCCTGAGCGGCCGCCGTGAACTTCTACCTCGTTCTCATCATCCTTTTTCTCGTCATCGCCATCATCCTGCGCGTCGATTTCGTTTTTTACGTGCTCTATGTCTGCGCCGGAATCTGGCTCTGGTCCCACCGGGTGGTCCCCAGGCTGCTCCGCCAGGTGCGGGCCCGGCGCCTCATTCCCTCCCATGCTTATTGGAACGAGGTCTTCACCGCCCGGATTGAAATCGAAAACCCCTCCCGCCTCCTGATCCCCTGGCTGGAAATCGACGAGAGCGTCCCGATGGAGCTGCGGCTGGGCGAGGCGCCGGACCAGGTCATCACCCTGCGGGGGCGGGAGCGGCAGATCGTCTCCTACCAGCTGCTGGCTAAGCGGCGGGGTCTCTATCGGGTTGGGCCGCTCCGCCTCTCGACGGCCGATCTGTTCGGCCTGGGGGTGCTGCAGACGGTGACCCTGCCGGTCGATTACGTGACGGTCTATCCCCGCCTCCATCCGATTACCCGGCCCGGTTTCTCCTCCCGCCTCCCGTTTGGCACCCTGCCCACCAACCAGCGGCTCTTTGAAGATCATTCCCGGCCGGTCGGCGTGCGCGCCTACCGCTCGGGTGATCCGCTGCGGCAGATCAACTGGAAAGTCACGGCCCATCAGCGGCAGCTGATGGTCAAGAGCTACCGGCCGGCCATCGCCCTGGATGCGGCCATCGCCCTCAATCTGAACCTGGAGGATTACGCCCGCCGGGATCGGCTGGCCTACATCGAATGGGCGATCGAGCTGGCCGCCTCCCTGGCCGCCCATCTGAGCGAGCGCAGGCAGCCGGTCGGCCTGCTGACCAATGGCTTCGACCCGATGAAAGGAGCCGGGCCAGCGCCGGGCTTTGACGAGCAGGGGCGGCTGGCTCGACCGGCCGGGCGGAAGTTGGAGCCGGCCGGCGCCATGCCGCCGCGCAACGGCCGTCCGCACCTGATGAAGATCCTGGAGCGGCTGGCGCGTCTGGAGCCGGTGACCGGGGGAGCGTTCCCCGCCTGGCTCCCCGTTGCCTGCCAGTCGTTGAGCTGGGGCACCCTGGTGCTGGTGATCAACCCGACCGGCGGCCGGGAGCTGGAAGCGGTTCTGCACCAGCTGCGGCGCGCCGGTCTAAACCCGGTCCTCATTCTCGTCAATCCGCTGGCCGACTGGAAGCTGGCCGAACAGCGCGAGCGCGGCCGGCAGCTGGGATTCGCCGTTACTTACCTGCCGACCGTCCACGAACTGGCCGCCTGGCAGGGACAGCTCCAGGAGCGCCGGCCGCCGGGCTGACACCCGGCCGCCCCTTTTTTATAATGGAAAGCATGCCCGAAAAGGCCGCCCCCTTCCACCCGGCCGAAGAGCAGATCGCCTTCGTCTCGAACCGCTGGACGCGGGTCTTCGTGCTGCCCATCCTGATCACCCTGCTGGTGACGGCGCTGGCCGCCGGATTTCTCATCATTTTTGAAATCGTGTCGGGTAATCTCTGGGCCGGGATGTGGCCGCTGATCCTCTTCACCTGCCTGGAAGGGGTCTACACCACCCGCTGGCTGGGCCAGCCGGGCCAGCGCCTGATCCCCCGCCCCGTCTTCCGCGGGGCGGAGCTCGTCTTCCTGGCGCTCATCACCCGGGCCGTCTCCTGGCTCTATTTTTCCGGCCGCTTTCCCATCTACGAGCTGCGGGACTACATCATCAACCCCTTCCTGCTGTTCGACGTCCTGTTCGTCATTCTATTCATCGTCCTGGTCGTCGCCTGGGCGCTGGGGAACTTCCTGACGGGGCTGTTCGAGATGCTGTCGGTCGACGAGGCGGAATTGAACTACTTTCTCACCCCGCGCGGCCTGCGGGATGACAACGCCAAGCCGGTCGGCATTAATCGGGCCCGCGTCCAGGGGGATTTTTTCCGCCAGTGGATCTGGGGAGGAATTCTGCTCACCTTCCTGGTGGCCCTGTCGACGATTTCATTCGACGGCCGGGAAGGCTCAGGTATCTTTGGCCTTTCCCGACTCAATCTCCGGGTCGACATGCTGCTGGCCGCCCTGACCTACTTCATCAGCGGATTTCTGCTCCTGAGCCACGCCCGCCTGGCCGTGTTGAACGCCCGCTGGTTGATGGGAGGGGCACAGAAAGCCAACCAGGTCGAGCGCAGCTGGCACCGGGCCAGCCTCACCCTGCTGCTGATCATCTGCCTCGGTGCGGCCTTTCTACCTCTCGGCTCGACGTTCCTCCTGGCCCGCATCATCGAATGGATCATCAACGCCGTTCTGACCGGGATCTCCTTCGTCGTGCTGGCGATTCTCACCCTTGTCAGCTTTCTGGTGAGCCTGCTGCCCCGCGGGGCGCCCCTCGAGGAAGCCCAGCCGCCGCCCCAGGCGCTGGATCCGCCCCTGGTGCCCCCCGTGGAAACACCGCCCCCGCCCCCGCCTCCAAGCGGCATTCCGGTGATCTCGATCCTGCTCTGGATCCTGCTTATCGTGCTCGTCGTCGAATCCACCCTCTACTTTCTCAACAACCGGGGATACCGGGTTCCGGCCGGTCTTCTGCCGCTTGTTTACCGGCGGCTGCGCCGCTGGTGGCGGTCGATCCGCGGGGGGATGCGGCGGAGGGGGACCCGGCTTCGCGCCGGCCGCACCCCATCGAGCCCCCTCCCGGCCGCCGATGGGATCTTTCGGCGGCGGCGGGGGTGGGGGCGCTGGCAGAGCCTGCCGCCGCGCGAGCAGATTCGCTATTTTTTCCTGGCCACGGTGCGCCAGGCGAGCGATGAAGGCGTGCCGCGGCCGGCCAGCCTGACCCCGGCCGAGTACGCCCGGCGGCTGGCGGAGACGTGGCCCGAAACCGGGGAGGCCGTCGACAACCTGACGGACGCCTTTGTACTGGCCCGCTATTCGGCGCGCGAGATCCGGGAGGCGGAGGCCCTGACCGCCCGCACGCTCTGGCAGCGGATCGCCGGCCGCCTGCGCCGCCGGGAAGAGGGAGCGGCGGAAGAGCGGGATCCTTAAATTGACCCGGTAATCCACAGGCGCTGTGGCTAAACCGGTGGATAACCCCGCTGTTTCTGTGGATAACCCCTGATTCGCCGGCCGGCAGCGGCCGGCACGTATTAATCATCCAGTTACCAAGGACAATCACATGGCAGACTCGCAAAAATCATACGGAAAACTGGCGATCGGTTTTATTTCGACCCGCTTTGCCGGCACGGACGGGGTCTCCCTGGAGACCTCCAAATGGGCGGAGGTGCTTGAGCGGCGGGGACACACCTGCTACTACTTCGCCGGCCAGTGCGACCGGCCGCCGGAGCGCTCGGTCGTCGTACCGGAGGCCTTTTTTGGCCATCCGGAGGTGCGGGCGGCCCACGGACGGTTTTTCAGCAGGACCACGCGCACGGCTGAGGATGCTGTCTGGGTACATGACTGGCGGGCGACCTTCAAACGCCACCTGCTGGAATTCATTCGCCGCTTCGAGCTGCGCCTCCTGATCACGGAAAACATCCTGGCCATCCCCCTGCAGATCCCCCTGGCGCTGGCCGTGGCCGAGGTCGTGGCCGAGACCGGCATCCAGGCGATCGGCCACCACCACGACCTGGCCTGGGAGCGGAAGCGCTTCCTGGTCAACGCGGTCGAGGATTTTCTGGCGGCCGCCTTTCCACCGCAGCTGCCCACCATGCAGCACGCCGTCATTAACGTGCAGGCCCAGCAGCAGCTGGCCCTGCGCCGGGGGGTGCCCTCGATGATCGTGCCCAATGTCATGAACTATGAGGAGCCGCCGCCGCCGGTCGACGCGTACGCGGCCGGTCTGCGCCAGGCGCTCGGCCTCGACCCGGACGAGCTCTTCGTTCTCCAGCCCACCCGGGTCATTCAGCGCAAGGGGATCGAACACGCCATCGAGCTCCTGCAGCGGCTCAATCGCAGGGCCCGTCTGGTCATTTCCCACGCTTCCGGCGATGAGGGGCTCGACTACCAGGCCCGGGTGCGCAACTATGCCGAACTCCTGGGGGTGCCGACCCTTTTCTGCGACGAGCAGTTCGACGAGGTGCGGCGGGAGGCGGCGGACGGCCGCAAAATATACAGCCTGTGGGATGCCTACCCACCGGCCGACCTGGTGACCTACCCGTCCCTGATCGAGGGTTTTGGCAACGCCTTCCTCGAGGCGGTCTATTTTCGCAAGCTGCTGGTCGTCAACAACTACTCGATCTACGCCACCGACATCGGGCCGAAAGGCTTTGAGGTCATTCTTTTCGACGAGTACATCACAGAAGACACGGTGGCACGCACCCGCCACCTGCTCGATCATCCGGCCGAGGTCGCCGGGATGGTCGAGCGGAACTACCAGCTGGCTCTGCGCCACTTCTCCTACACCGTGCTGGATCGCCGGCTGGAGGTCCTGCTCGACAACGCCTTCCTCGGCTGAGCGGCGCGCCGGGAACCGGCCGCTGTTTCGGGCGGCCATCGAACCCCCTGGTTTTCCTGATATTCCTGTCCTTCTTGACTTCTAAAACGTTTTAGATTATAGTGAATTCAGACCCTAAACATTTCATTAGATCGAATTTCGATCTTCTGGATGCGCCATGGGGGATGGAATGGCTGTGACATTAAAGGATATCGCCGAGCGGGTGGGGAAATCGGTACCGACCGTTTCCCGTGCCCTGGGCGATTTCGACGACATCAGCCCCAAAACCCGGGCCGAAATTCAGCGAGTGGCGCGAGAGATGGGGTACGAGCCCAACATCACCGCCCGCAACCTGCAAAAACAGCGCACCGATACACTCTCCCTCATCCTGCCCACCCCAAGGGCTCTGCGCTTTTCCGATCCGTTTTTCAGCGAACTCCTCTCCGGCATCGTCGAATACACGGCAACCCAGGGCTTCGAATTGAATATCTCGACGACCACACCGGAAGAAGAACGGGAAAGCTATCTCAAACACATGCGCGGCCGCCGCGTCGACGGCTTCATTATCGTCCGCACTCAGCGAAAGGATCCCCGCATTGATTTGCTCGAGGAGCACAACTATCCCTTTGTCGCCTTTGGGCGGGTTGACGGCGTCCGGGACTTCCATTTTGTCGATGAAGACGGCACCCATGGCATTCGCCAGCTGGTCGATCACCTGGTGGGACTGGGTCACACGCGCCTGGCCTGTATCGCCGAGCCGGTTTCCCTGACGAAATCCCACCTGCGGGTGCAGGGCTTTCTCGACGGGCTGGCCGCCCACGGGCTGGCTTTCGAGCCCGACCTCTTCGTCGAGACGAATTTTCGCCAGAAATCGGGCTACCTGGCGGGACAAAAACTGCTCGGCCTCGAGCACCCGCCCACAGCCATCATCGCCGTGAATGATCTGCTGGCCATCGGGGCGATGAGCGCCATTCAGGAGGCGGGGCTGGGTGTCGGACGGGATATCAGCGTCACCGGGTTTGACGACATTCTCCTGGCCGAATACACCAACCCCCCGCTGACAACGGTTCATCTGCCGGCGTCCCAGTTTGGCGCGATGCTGGCGGAGATGCTGATCCGGTTGATTAAAGGAGAACCCATCGACGAAAAGCAAATCATCGTCAAGCCAGAGATGGTCGTTCGCCAGAGCACAGGCCCCTGCCCATCGTAGAAGAGGGGTTCCCCAAATTACCCGTTTAGAGCTGCTTATTACCCATGATTTCCTATATTTTTCACCATAAGAAAGGAGAAGAAAAGATGAACAGACTGCTGCGATTTTTATTTCTGGCGGTGATGACAGCGCTGCTGCTCGTCGCCTGCGGCGGCGGCGCCACGCCGGCACCGACCGAGGCGCCGCCG
>JBFFZG010000188.1:0-9870 GCA_041568735.1 Promineifilaceae bacterium (SeqCode) | reverse complement strand
GGATCTCTTTCCCGAGGACGAGCACCTGGCCCGCTGGCTGCGGCTGGCCCGGCGGGACATCGAGTTCCAGGGGCTGCCGGCCCGCATCTGCTGGCTCGGCTATGGGGAGCGGGCCCGGGCGGGGCTGAAGTTCAACGAGCTCGTGGCCTCCGGCAAAGTCAAGGCGCCGATCGTGATCGGCCGCGATCACCTCGACAGCGGTTCGGTGGCCAGCCCCAACCGGGAAACTGAGGGGATGAAAGACGGCTCCGACGCGATCGCCGACTGGCCGATTCTCAACGCCCTGATCAACACCGCCTGCGGGGCGACCTGGGTCAGCTTCCACCACGGCGGCGGGGTGGGGATCGGCTACAGCCTGCACGCCGGGCAGGTGATCGTGGCCGACGGCACACCGGAGGCGGCCGCCCGCCTGGAGCGGGTTCTGACGGCCGATCCCGGCATGGGAATCATCCGCCACGTCGACGCCGGCTACGAGCGGGCGGTCGAGGTCGCGCGCGAGCGGGGCGTCAAAATCCCGATGCTCAAAGGGTAGCACCATGCTGAAAATCAGCGGGCACGATCTGCAGATCGATGACGTCGTCGCCGTGGCCAACGGGCTGGCGGTGGCCCTCGATCCGGCCGCCCTGCCGGCCGTCGAGCGCTCCCGGGCCGCGGTCGAACAGCTGGTGGCTGAAGGAACGATCGCCTACGGCATCACCACCGGTTTTGGCCGCTTCAAAGACCGGATCATCCCCCCAGACCAGGTCCGGCAGCTCCAGATCAATCTGGTGCGCAGCCACGCGGCTGGCCTGGGTCCGGAGCTCGACGAGCGGACGGTGCGGGCCATGCTGCTCGCGCGGGCCAACACGCTGGCCCTGGGGTATTCCGGGGTGCGCCCGGTGGTCATCCAGACGCTGATCGACCTGCTCAATGCGGGGATTCACCCCTGCATCCCCGGCCAGGGCTCCCTCGGCGCCAGCGGCGACCTGGCCCCGCTGGCTCACCTCACCCTGGCTCTGATCGGCGAAGGGGAGGTGATCTACCGGGGAGAGCGGCAGCCGGCCGCGGCCGCCCTGGCCC
This sequence comes from Promineifilaceae bacterium (SeqCode), assembly GCA_041568735.1. Lineage (GTDB taxonomy): Bacteria > Chloroflexota > Anaerolineae > Promineifilales > Promineifilaceae > WTJY01. The sequence goes on along the minus strand of JBFFZG010000188.1, from coordinate 8,811 downwards.
GGGCAGGCATCGCCCCGCTCGAGCTGCAGGCCAAAGAAGGGCTGGCCCTGCTCAACGGCACGGCCCTCATGGTCGGGCTGGGGGCGCTGCTGGTGCGCCGGGCGATCAACCTGGTGCTGACAGCCGACGTGGCCGCCTGCCTGTCGCTCGAAGCACTGCACGGCACCGACCGGGCCTTCGACGCCCGGGTGCACGCCGCCCGGCCTCATCCGCGCCAGATCGACTGCGCCGCCTTTCTACGCCAGGTCGTCGGCGGCAGCCGCTTCCTGCGCCCGCAGGCGGGCGGCAACGTGCAGGACCCCTATACCCTGCGCTGCGTCCCGCAGGTTCACGGCGCGGTGCGCGACGCCATCGCCTACGCCAAGTGGGTCATCGACATCGAGCTGAACGCCGCCAACGACAATCCGCTCATCTTCGTCGCGGACGACGGGCAGGTCGACGTCGTCAGTGCGGGGAATTTTCACGGAGAGCCGATCGCCATCGCCATGGACTACGCCAAGATCGCCCTGACCGACCTGGGGAACATGAGCGAGCGGCGCACCACCCGGCTGGTCGACGCCGACTCAAACGGCGGGGTGCTGCCGATGTTCCTGACCGAGGAAGGGGGGCTGGAGAGCGGCCTGATGATCGCCCAGTACACGGCCGCGGCGCTGGCCTCGGAAAACAAGGTCCTGGCCCACCCGGCCAGCGCCGACTCGATCCCCAGCAGCGCCAACACCGAAGATCACGTCAGCATGGGGGCGACGGCCACCCGGCAGCTCGGCCAGATTCTCGACCACGTCGAGAGCATCGTGGCCGTCGAGCTGCTGGCCGCCGCCCAGGGGGTCGATTTCCGTGCCCGCGAGATGGGGCTGGCTCCCCGGGATCTCGGCGCCGGCACCGGAGTGGCCTACCGGCTCATCCGGGAACAGGTCCCCTTCCTGGAAGGGGATGTCCACCTGGCCCCCCTGATGGAAGCCGTGCGGCGGCTGGTGGCGGCCGGCGCGATCAAAGAAGCGGTGGAAGCCGCTGTCACCTGAGGAGAATTCATGTCCCAATTCGCCGAAAAGCTCTTCCACTGCTGGCATCCCATCGCCTACAGCCACGCCGTCCCGGCCGGCCAACCGGTCGGGGCCACCCTGCTCGACGAGGCGCTGGTGATCTGGCGCACCGCCGACGGCCGGCCGCACGCCATGCAGGATCTGTGCATCCACCGGGGCACGGCCCTCTCTCTCGGCTGGGTGCGAAATGACTCCATCGTCTGCCCCTACCACGCCTGGGAATACAATGCCGAAGGGCGCTGTGTCAAAATTCCGCAGAAGGCGGGCGGCTCAATCCCGACCAAGGCCCGCGTGGCCCGCTATCAATGCCAGGAGCGGTATGGCCTGATCTGGGTCGCCCTGCGGGATCCGATCTACCCGCTGCCGGAAGTGCCGGAACTGGAAAACGGGGATTGGAAGGTCGTCAATACCGGCCCCTTCTCCTGGCGCAGCGACGCCTCGCGCCAGGTGGAAAATTTCACCGATTTCGGCCATTTTCCCTGGGTACATCCGGGGCTGCTGGGCGACCCGGAGCGGCCGCTCGTGCCGGAGCACGAGGTCGAGGTGCGCGGCCACGTCCTGCACTACGCCATCGTGCGGCCGGAAGCCCCCAACACCGAGGATTTTCCAGTCTTCGCCAACGAAGAAGTGGTCAGGCCGGAGCGGCGCAGCCGGTATGAGCTCCATCTGCCCTACACGATCGTCCTGCGCCTCGGCTGGGGCGGCGCCCGAGGCATGGTCTATTTCTTCGTCTCCCAGCCTGTTTCCGAGAAGCGCTGTATCGGCTACTGCATCATCGGCCGCAACTACGATCTCGAGCAGCCGGACAGCGTCCTGCAGGATTTTGAAGACACGATTTTCAACCAGGATCAGCGGGTAGTCGAGTCGCAGCGGCCGGAGCAGGTCCCCTTCGACCTGGCCGACGAGCTGCACCTGAAGTTCGACGCGGTGGCCATCAGCTACCGGCGGGCGATGCAGCAGCAGGGGCTGGATTACACCCATTACCTGGATGTGGCCGGCTGAGAACGGCCGGGCGAGGCTCCCATGGCGTCCGATTTCTGTCCGCTTTCTTCCCTGGGCGAGGTCTTCGACCCGCTCGACCTGACCGATCCCTTTCCCCTGCTGGCGCGGGCGCGCCGCGAGGAGCCGGTCTTTTTCAGTCCGGCCATCGGCTACTGGATCGTGACCCGCCACGAGGACGTCAAGGCGATCTTCCGCGACCATGAGACCTTCACGGCCGCCAACACGATCACCCCGATCGTCCCCTTTTCAGAAAAAGTTCAGGAGATGCTGCGGAAGGGGGATTACACCCCGGTGCCGGTTCTCTCCAACAACATCCCCCCGTCCCACACCCGAATCCGGCGGCTGGTCAACGGGCTGTTCCTGCCCCGCCGCATGCGCCATTTCGAACCGGCGATCCGCGCCCTGGCCCGCGAGCGGCTGGCGGCGATCCTGCCGCGGGGGCGGGCGGATATGGTGGCCGCGCTGACCTATGACTTTCCGGCGCAGGTGCTGTTTCACGTACTCGGCGTCCCGGAAGCCGATGTGCCGCAGGTCAAGGCCTGGTCGGACAACCGGATCGAGCTCTACTACGGCCGGCCGACCGCGGCCGAACAGGTCGAGCGCACCCGCGGCCTGGTCCCCTTCTGGCGCTACGTCGTGGCCCTGGTGCGGCGGAAGATCGAGGCGCCGGCCGACGACCTGACGAGCGACTTAATTCGCATGCGGAACGGAGATGATGCCGTTCTGACGATCAACGAGATCGCCAGCTGCATGATCACCCTGCTGGTGGCCGGCCATGAGACGACGACCGCCCAGCTGACCAATGGGCTGCTGCACTGGCTGGAAAACCGGGCGGAATGGGAGCGGCTCTGCCGGGAGCCGGCCCTGATCGAGCGGGCGGTGGAGGAGATGCTCCGCTACGACCCGTCGGTCTGCGCCTGGCGCCGCTTTGCGGCGGCCGAGGCGGTCGTCGGGGGGGTGACGATTCCAGCCGGGTCCAATCTGCTCCTCATGCTGAACTCGGCCAACCGGGACGGGGCGATCTTCCCCGAGCCGGACGCGATCGACATAGGGCGCGGCAACGTCAAAGAGCATCTCGCCTTCGGCTATGGGATTCACTACTGCGTCGGCGCCCCGCTGGCCCGGCTGGAAATGAGGATCCTGATTGAGGAGCTGGTGCAGGCGATGCCGTCCCTGCGGCTCGCCCCGACCCAGCCGCGCCGCTACACGCGCAACATCTCCTTCCGCGGGCCGCTGGCGCTGGAAGTCGAATGGGACGAGCAGCCATGAGAGCCGGTTTGCTCCACTCTTCCCCGGACAGGTTTAAAATGCCGCATAAACGACCGCTCGAACTAGTCCTTATCCCCCAGCAGGCCGTGCTGCGCCGCCTTGCGCGCCGCCTGGCGCCGGTTGGTCACATGCAGTTTGGCCAGCAGATTGCGGATGTGGCTTTTGGTCGTGTTGAGGCTGATGGACAGCCTGTCGGAGATCTCCTGGTTGGAAGCGCCGGCGGCGATGAGATTGAGCACGTCGATCTCCCGGTGGGTCAGATCGGGTGCTTCCTCCACGGCCAGCGCGCTCGCCAGACGCCGGTATTCGGCCACCAGACCGGCCGCCAGCCGCGGCGGCAGGGTCGCTTCCCCGGATAGGGCGCCGCGCACTCCCTGCAGAAAATCGCCTGCGCTCGTGTCCTTCAGCATGTAGCCGTTGGCGCCGGCTTTGATGGCGGAAAAAAGCTTTTCATCCCGGTCGTTAACCGTCAGGATCACGATGCGTACGTCGGACCGCACCCGCCGAATCAACCGGGTGGCTTCCAGGCCGTCGCAGATGGGCATATTAATATCCATGACGATTAAATCGGGGGCTAAATCCCGGGCCATCTGCAGCGCCTCCAGGCCGTCCCCGGCCTGACCCACCACGATCAGATCGGGCTGGCCGTTGACAATACCGGCCAGTCCTTCCCGGAACAGCTCGTGATCGTCTACCAGCAATATTCGGGAGGCTGTTCGGTTATCCTGGCTCAACGGCGCTTCCTCCCCGGCTCCTTTCTCCCACCGGAATGGTGGCCGTCAGGCACGTCCCTTTTCCAGGGGCCGATTGAATCGACAGGGCACCCCCGCTTCGCTCGGCCCGGGCCCGCATGATGCCGAGGCCGAAATGCGCGCGGCCGTCCACCCCGTCCGGATCAAAACCCATTCCATCGTCGACCACTGCCACCTGGATCGCATCCCTATCCCCGGCCAGGACGACCGAGAGCCTGATGTGGTTTGCCCGCGCATGGCGGCGCACATTGGCCAGGGCTTCCCGGATGATGTACAGAACCTGCCGGTGGGTGGTGGGGTTCAGCCGCGTGGGAGCGGCATCACCCACGGTAAATTCGGTCAGGAGGCCGGTTTGCTCCCTGAATTCAGCCAGACAGGCCTGGAGCTCGCGGACCCATTCGATTTCTTGGGCCGGCGCGTCGGCCAGCCCCTGGATGGCCTCGCGCACCTGTCCGTAGGCCTCGTCGAGATGAGTGCGAATCTGCAGCAGGCGGTCCGCGGCCGTTGTCTGCCGCCCGGCGGCAATTTCTTCGCCGAGCCCATCGGCTTTCAACCCGATCACCCCCAGGGTCTGGGCCAGGTTGTCGTGCAGCTCGGCCGCCAGCCGCTGGCGTTCGGCCAGGACCGCGTTCTTTTCCGCGTGCTGCCGGCTCTCCGCAATCAGCCGGGTGTTTTCCAGTCCGATGGCGGCTGCATTGGCCAAAAGGGTCAATATCCGCGCCTCGGCCTGATCAAAAGTCTGCTGGGGGCGAACCACGCACAGGGCGCCCAGCGACCGGCCGCCGATCTGTAGGGGAGCGGCGATGCAGGAAGTGCCGGGAAAGTGGTGCAAAAAGCCGCAGTTGGCGCACCCGCCAGCTGTGATCACCGTTCTCTGCTCCCGGATGACCGGCACAGCCATTCCACGGTCAGTCGACTGGAGAAGGCCGAGGGCCTCCTGCCCTGCCCCGCTGCCCGAGGCCAGCTCCAGGGTCCTTCCATCCGCGTCGAGGATGCACACCGCGGCCGCAGCCCCACCCATCAGCTCGCGCGCCCGGTCGGCCACGGACTGTAGAAGCTGGGGCGATTCGAGCTGCCGGACGACTTCCTGGCTGAATTCAAAGGCAGCGGTTAACTCCCCCGTTCGCCGGGCTACCTGCTGCTCGAGCGCGCCCTGGTAGGCGGCGATTTCCGTGCGCATGGTCTCCAGCGTGCGCGCCAATCGATTCAGCTCCGGATCGGCTAAAGGCGGCATCGGTTTGCCGGGATCGCCTGCGCGGATATCGCGCACGGCCAGGCCCAAAACATTGAGCGGCTCGATCAACCCGCGGCGCAGGATGAGATAGCCCCAGGCCAGCAGCGCCAGGGCGGCCGCAAGGAAAATCACCTGCAGCCATTGGAGGCGGATGATCTTGATTCCGGCCTGGTTCTCATACGCCTGAACGAGCCGGTCCAGCTCGGCCAGGAGGGCGCCGGCCTGGTCCACGAGGCGACTGTCGTCTACCGGAATAATTAAGGCGGCGTGAAAGGGGGTCCAGGCGGCTGTCACATCGTCCAGGATAGCCCGCAGAGCGGCCTGGTCGGTTGGCGGCAGTTCGATGACCCGGCTCCCGGCCACGGCCGATCCGCCGTCGCGCAGGGCGGCCGCATTGCGGGCAAACAGCGCGGCCGTTTCCGCCTGCTGCGGGTTGCCCGGGTCGGTGAGCGCCAGCCGCAGCATTTGCTGGGTCAACATGCGCTGCCGGCCGGCCAGATTGATCACGGTGGCGTCATCGCGCTGGGTCTGCACCAGCCAGGCGTTCCCCAGCACGGCGCCCACGACCAGGGCTAGAAAGCCGAGAAATATCGCGCCGAGCTGCGCGCGAATGGACCGGAGCTTCATGGATGAATCATAACATAAAACGAAGGTCCGGTGCGCGCCATCCAGGTGGCGGCCAGCCGCCCAAAGACGGGAGTCCTCACCGCCGAATCAGGGGGATGGGGAGGCGGTCGGGTTCTAAATAGAAAGTGACCGGCACAATCTGAGCGGTCCCTCCTCACCCGGGGTGATCAGCAGTGACGCCAGCTTCGCTCCCGGCGCCGCTGGCGCGCCGGGTGACGGCGGAGAACGTCATGCCGGAGGTGGGAGTGGCGCTTAACCAGGGTTGAGCTGTCAAAGTTGATCAGCGTGGGCGAGGGGTTGTCGGCCGGATCGGTCAGCGGGGGACAGGCGGCGGGCCGCAATTCTCCAGTTCGCCCGACCGGCAGCCGTCTGCGCCGGCCGGGCGATTGTGTCAATTCAAAGCCGGCTCCACGGCGTAGCCGGCCTCGATCCACGCCCGGACCCCACCGGACAGGATGGCCACATTGTCAAACCCCATATCAGTCAGGAGCTTGCCCCCCAGGGCGCCCAGCGGGCCGAGGATGCAGGTCGTGATGATGGGTCGAGACCGGTTGGCCAGCCGCGGGTCGCGCCAGCTTTCCGGCACCTCGCTGTCGGCCAGGTAGGTCAGGGAGCCATAAGAGAGATTGACCGCCCCGGGAACGGTTCCGGTCTGGACGATATCGGACGCATCGCGGACATCGATGACGAGGGTTTCCGGCTCATCCTCCAGGCGCCGCTTTACTTCAACAGGTGTGAGGTTGGGCACGGCCGCAAAGGCTGCGGCAGCCATCTGGTCAAAGGTGAAGGCTTGGCGCCGGACCGGTCCCCGGGTGATGCGGGTGTGCTCAACCAGCATGTCGAACTGCTTGACGCTGGCATTGCTGAGGGAATGGTCCGTCTTTAAACCAGCGATGAGCGGCCCCGCAAGAAACGCCTGCAGGGCGTCCTCCGTCTCAAACAGGTAAATACCCCCGGCTTCCTGGTTGGCTTCATCCATCAGCCAGATCTTCCAGGCCAGACCAGGCGTGCGGGCAATAGGCGTGGCCGCCGGTAGAAATTTTGCTTCAAATTCAGACCGGGGGCCGAGAAAATTAAAATTGATCTGCAGCAGTCGCTTCGACATTTTATCCTCCTTGAACCCCAAGGTGGAGGAGGCTAGTTGATCCCCCGTCGTTTAGAGACGGCGGTTTCGCCTTCAGGCAGCCGCAGTTGGCAGGCGGGCCGGCGTGAACGCCAACCGCGCCGGCCGCCTGCTGCCTCCGGCCCCGACGGCGCCGGGAGCGCGAGACCGGCAGTTCGATCTCCTCCAGGAGGTTCAAAATCGCACAACGATCACAATCAAACAGGCCGTTCGAACAGCGGCGGCGCCGGGGAAAGGTTTCTCCGTCGGGGGGCTGTCGGAGCAGGCACCGAGAGTGCCGGCCGATTCAATAACCACAAAGCGATTAAGGCGGCGAAGAGCTGGGAGCTCAGCTGGGGGGCGTATCCAGCCGCCAGGAGCAGCAGGATGGCATTCACCAGCTGCGGCCGCTGCCGCCAGTTCGCCAGGACGGTCACTCCGGCCAGCCAGAGCGCCACCGCATAAATCGGCCAGGGCAGGAACAGGGTCAGGCCGGTCGACCAGATCGTGAGGATGCCGGTCATGGCTGGATCGCGGAGGAAACTGGCCGTGAACAGAAAGGCGGGCAGCGCGGCCAATACCCAGGGCTGCCAGGAGCGGACCCGGCCGTACCCCCACCACCACGAGAAGACACTCGCCGCGACCAGCAGCTCGCCCAGGTTAAAGAGCCGGCCGGTCAGCGGGGGTGGTCCAGGCAGGTTGAGCAGGCTGTAGAGATTGGGCAGGAGCTGAACCGCCAATCCGGCCGCCAGCGCAGCGGCCGGGAAGAAGCGCGCCGCCGCGCCGGCCAGCCCGGTCCTGGCACGGGTCTCCTGGCGCGCGGTGGAAAGCAGCAGAACGGCTGCAAGCGCCAGCAGCTGGTAGGCCAGCGCCAGCCAGACGGGCGGCACCAGGAAAAGAAAGAGCAAACTCAACCCGGCCAGCCCCACCAGCCCCAGAGGCAGCCAGAGCGCTCGCCGGATTTCCCAGGCGATCCAGAGGAGGAGGACCAGGGCCAGCAGGGCCGCCAGGACGGCCGTAAACTGCCCCACCTGATTGACGACCCCATAGAGCGTGATGATGAGGGGGGATTTGGGCACGTGAATGGCGGCCCGGGTAATGGTGCGCAGAAGGAGCCACTCCCCCAGCGCCGCCAGCACCAGCCACCGAACCATCGAGCGCCTGTCAATCATGCGGCATTATTTTCTCCCGGGCAGCCTGGTCAGAAGCCACACGGCCCCGAGCAGGAAGACCAGAAGGCCGATGACCAGCAGCATCGGCACGACGATAAATGGGAAGCCCTCGCCGCTGCCGGCCGTTGAACGCTGCGGCCGGGCGGCCGGGGCGCCGGGGGCCTCTCCTGCAATGGCAGGCTCTGCGGCCGCGTCGAGCATGGCGGCCTCCGGGCGGCCCAGCTGCAGGGAGACCCACTGGGAGGTGGACTTCTGCCCGTTGCGCTCCTCGTTGTCCCCATCCCAGGCGGCGAACGCTACCGAATAGACCTGATTCATCTCAAACCGGGCATCCTCAGCCTCTGCCGCCACCAGATCGCGGACGAAAATCACCCGCCAGCGGCCATCGGCGTATTCGCCATGTCCCTGCACATTCTGCATGGCTGCCGGCTGCGAGGTGAGCGATCCAAAACTGCCAGCGATCAGATCTTCCACGGGGGAGGTGTAGGTCGCGCTGGCGTACAGGTTGCCGGCGGCCATGGCCGGCACGTAATTGATGTCTTCATAAGAGGAGACCGGGGCCGCGGCGCCCGCCGCTTCATCGGCAAAGGGATAGCCGTCCACGTACATATTC
>JBFFZG010000187.1:0-9885 GCA_041568735.1 Promineifilaceae bacterium (SeqCode) | reverse complement strand
GCAGCGCCGCCTGCGCCACGGATGACAACGGGTCGCGAGCGGTCCAGGCGCAGATCCGGGATAAGGACGGCGGCGTCCGCGAATATACCGCCTCAGTCGCGGTCGACAACGTCGCCCCCGAAGTGGGGCCGATCAGCGTCGACCTGCCGCTGGTGCCGGTCAACACCCAGATCACGGCCAGCGCCGTCTTCACCGATCCGGGCACGGCCGACACGCACACGGCCGATTGGTCGTGGGGCGACGGCAGCACTTCCCAGACGACCGGCGCCAGCCCGGCCGCCGGCAGCCACAGCTACGCCGAGCCCGGGGTTTACACAGTCGCCCTGACGGTGACCGACGACGACGGCGGGGCCGATTCGGTCTCCTACGAGTACGTCGTGGTCTACGATCCGAGCGCCGGCTTCGTCACCGGCGGCGGCTGGATCCTGTCCCCGGCCGGCGCCTACGCGGCCGATCCCGACCTGACCGGCCGGGCCAACTTCGGCTTCGTCTCGAGGTACAGGAAGGGGGCGACCACGCCGACCGGCCAGACCGAGTTCCAGTTCAAAGCCGGGGATCTCAACTTCCACTCCTCGACCTACGAGTGGCTGGTCATCGCCGGGGCCAACGCCAAATTCAAGGGCACCGGCACGATCAACGGCGGCGGGAACTACGGCTTCATGCTGACGGCGACCGACGCCGATATCGACGGCGGCGGCAGCGCCGACGCCTTCCGCATCAAGATCTGGGACATCGACAATGGCGACGCGGTCGTCTACGACAACCAGATGGGGGCGGCCGACGATGGCACGGCGGCCACCGAACTGGGCGGCGGCAGCATTAAGATCCATAAGAAGTAAGCGGATCGTCTGACTACCATCCGGCAGTGTAGGGGCCGGTCGCGCCAGCGGCCGGCCCCTTTTTTTTGAGAGAATTCTCGAGTTCTGGAGCAGAAACCCGGCGCGTCAATCGCGCCGGCCGGCGATGGCCAGCTGGTAGATCAGAAATTTGCCCACGATGACGAGCGTTCGCCCCATTTCGGAGCGGCTGACCCGCCCCTGGAGGAGCTGGATGCCGAGGCGGAAGAGCTGGCGAGCCTGGGGGAAAAGGCCGAACGAGAGGTACTGGCCGCCAAGATGGATGAGCAGCCGGCCGAGCTGAGCCCGGCCGCCGATCACTCCGTGGAGGGGTTCGAGGGCACGGCGCAGGTCGTCCCTGTTGGCCGCCGGATTGTCGAGGCGGGCCAGCTCGATCGTGGCCGCCACCTGGGCGGGAAAAACGGGGATTTCTCGGGCGCGGGCCAACCCCTTTTCGTATACCGCCCGCGCTTGCGGCCAATCCGCCATCCCCTGCAGGGCGAGCCCCAGCATGCAGTAGAGGGCGGGCAGGGAATAGGCGTCCGGGTGGCTGCGCTCGATGATGCCGGTGAAAAGCCCGGCCGCTGCGGCGTGACGTCCCTGGGCGCAGGCATGGGTGGCGGCGAACATCTGGGGGAGTAAGAGGCTGTCTGGGCCAAAGCGGTCGCGGGTGAGCGGTTCGATCGCCTGAATTAATTTCGTATAGGCACCGAAGCCGCCGGCGGCGTAGGCGTGGACCGCCTGGGCCAGGTAGGCGTAGAGACCGGCCCCGTCTTCCCCAATTTCCTCCGCTGCCAGCACGGCCAGTGCCCGGTCGGCCAGCCGTTTGGCGCCGGGAAGATCGTAGGTGCGGAAGGCGAACAGGGCGCGGGCTTCGTCCAGACGGGCCCGCAGCCGCTTCCGGTCCGGCGGGACGGCCTGGCGGGTGGCGGCGAAGAGCGCTTCCCCGTCGGCCCAGAAGCCGCGGGCCTCGAAAACCATGGCGAAATCGATGCCGTTTTCCAGCAGCTCCCAGCGGCCGCGGGCGACGGCCCGCTGCCAGCTGTCCAGGATCGGCTGGAAATCGGCCGTGAGCCGCTGCAGGCAGGCCGCCCCGAGCGTCAGGCGCAGCTCCCGGCTATCCCGCGCCAGCCTGGTCAGATAATGCGCCATGACCCGGTCCTGAATCATCTCGAAATCGAGGCCGGCCTGGCGGACCTGCTCGACGAAGAAGAGGCGGACCAGCTCGTGAATGACCAGCCGGCCGCCGCCCGCCGGCTGCAAAAACGAAAGGCGGACCAGCTTCTGCACATCGGCCGGGCCGGCGCCGGAAACGGCCAGGGCGGTTTCGCGGGTGAAGGGGTGAACGAGCGGGCTGAGGGCCATGGCGGCCGCCTGTTCGGAGGGGGCCATGCGCTGCCAGGAATAATTGAAAACGGCGGCGAGGCTGTGCTGCCGCGCCGGCCGGTCGTCCGTGGTCTGGGCCAGCCCGGAGAGATCACGGCGCAGCTGGGCGGCGATCGCCCCCGGCGACAGCACATCGCTCCAGGCGGCCGCCAGCTCCAGGGCCAGCGGCATCCCTTCGACCAGCTCACAGAGGTCGATAATCTCGATGAGCTCCTGGTCGGACGGCTCGTAGAACGGGTTCTGCCGGCGGGCCGTCTCCAGGAAGAGCTGGTAGGCAGGCGAGTCGACCCCGCCCAGGTGGCCGATGCCGTTGATGGGAAAGAACTGCTCCGCCTGCAAATTCAGGCGGGTGCGGCTGGTGACGAGCACTTTGGGCCGGCGAGTGCGGGAGAGCAGCCAGTGGAGCTCGGCCGGAAAATCGGCCAGGTGCTCGACATTGTCGAAGATGAGCAGGAGGCGCCGCCCCCGCACTGCTCCCAGGACGAGCCGGCGGTCGGACGTCGAACCGCTGCGGGGGAGCTGCATCTGCCGGCGCGCGCGCTCCCAAACTTCACCGGCAAAGCCGGCCGCCGCCAGTGGGATAAAGCAGATCCCGTCGGGGAAGGCCCGGGTCAGCCGCCGGCCGGTCTCGAGCGCGAGCCGGGTCTTTCCAGCCCCCCCGAGGCCGCAGATCGAGACGAGCCGCCGGTCGGGCTGCAGCAGGAGGTCGACGAGGGTTTTAAGCTCCTGGTTCCGGCCGAAAAATGTGGTCGTGGGGGCCGGGAGGAGATGACCGACGGCCGGTACTGCTGGCTCCCCGGGCAAATAGCCCTCTTCGCGGGCGCGCGCCACGGCTTCGACTCGATTCCGAACCCCCATTTCCTGATAAATTTGTTGCAAATACCATTTGATGGTATTGACCGAAAGGTGGAGTTATTCGGCGATCTCTGAGTTGGTATGGCCGGCCACCAGCAGGCGGACGATGGCGATCTGCCGCTCACTCAGAGGTGCAGACGGCCTCATGGCAGTCTCCTTAACATTCAAAAAAGGCCCAAATTACAAATAAAAAGAAGTTTACCATACTTTTGGGTGTTGACAGGGGTTCACGTTTAATTTACGATTAATTTGTCGCAAACAAGGGCGATCCCCCCCGGAACACCTCAGCAACCTGCACCTTCTCCGGCACTGTCGGGCCCGGCCCGCGACCGTCGAATTGATTCTGACCCTGGATCCGGCCGTTCTGAACTGCTTTTCCTCCCCAAAACCTGCATACATGCTGTTTTCCATCCTGGAAAACCACCTCAGAGCGGAAAAAAGCAATTTCCTGGGCGACCGGACCCTCCTTACCTGTTTTCTCTCCAAAAATTATGGACGACCTCCGATTCCAAAAAAAGGCCGATGAACTGGAGAATCAGACCCGGGAAAGCCGCTTTTTGAAGGGCGCCCGCCTCGCCTACGGGCTGACCCGAGCTGTCCTGCCGGCCTATGCCCACCCCAAAAGCCCGCACTATTTCACGCTGCCTCAGCTCGCCGCCTGCGTGCTGCTGGCAGGCCACTTTGGGATGAGCCACCGGGCGATGACCGAATGGCTCCAGGCCAGTGAACAGGTCTGTGAAATTCTTGAACTGCCGCGCGTGCCAGATCACAGCACACTCTCCCGCACAAAACAGAAGGTTAACCGCAAACTACTCCAGTCGCTCAGCCGCCGCCTGCGCGAGCAGATGTAGGTTTCCGTCAGCCATGAAGCTGCCTGGAAACGGTCCGCAAATGAGGCGCACGGGTCCGGAGAGCGCCAGGACAAGGAGATCGACCATGACATTTCAAGCGGGCCATGCTCTCCTGATCGGCGTGGGTTCCTACCGCCACCATCCGGAGCTCAACGTCGACGTGACGGTCGCCGACGCGGAGGCGGTCGAACGGGTCCTGCGGGATTCCGCTTTCTGCGGCTATCCGGAAGGGCAGGTTGCCCGGCTCAGCCACGGTGCAGCCGGCCGCGAAGGCATCGAACGGGCGCTGGCCGATCTGGCCGGCCGGGTCGACGCGGGGAGCACGGTCTTTCTCTTCCTCTGCAGCCACGGCGCTTTCGGCAGCGACGGCCGCTGGTATTACAACCCGCACGATGTGCGCTACGAAAACGACCAGGTCGTCCCGGAAAGCGGCATCGGCGAGGCGCGGCTGATCGAACTGCTGCGGGCGATTCCGGCCGAGCGGCTCTTTGTCATCTTCAACACCTGCTTTTCCGGCAGTGTCTCCCCGACCCTGGCCGGCGGCAGCGGGCAGCCGCTGCCGGCGAGCAGCCCCACGCCGGAGGGGGTCGAGGCCCTGCTGGCGACCGGCCGGGGACGGATCATCCTGACGGCGGCCGGGGAGGAGCAGTATTCCTATTTCACCCACGGGGCCCCGCTGACGATTTTTACGGACGCCCTGGTCGATGGGCTCAGGGGCGAGGGAGTGCCGGACCGGAATGGCTTTGTCAGCGCCTTCGACCTCTACACCCATGTCTTCGACGCCGTCACCGGCGAAGTGCGCCGCCGCTACAACGAGACGCAGGAGCCGGAATTAACGGTGCTGAAGGGGAAAGGGCCGTTCGCCGTCTCTCTCTTCCGCGGGGCGGCCGCCGCCCTGGGTGACTTTGCCCCCGGGGGCGAAATGCCGGAGCGCCGGCGGGTGCGGCCGGTGGACGAGGCGCAGATCGGCCGGGCCATCACCAACATCCTGGGCGAAAACGCCCGGCAGTTATTTGTCGATGGGGAGCTGCAGATCGAAGGGGATTTCGTCATGGGCGATAAAGATAAAGTGGAAGGCAATCAAATGAAAGCCGAGGGGGATATCAACGTCGATACCAGCGGTGGGGCCTATTTCGCGGGAAACATCCAGATGAACGGCGGCGAAATCATCGGCCGGGACAAAATAGTCCACGGCGATGACGTGCACGGGGACAAGGTCGGCGGCGATAAAATTTCCGTGGGAAATATTGAAAATGCGCAGGGTGTGGCGATCGGCCGGGGGGCGCAGGCCCGGGCCGACATCCGCCAGGGAGCCGGCAGCGCCGAGATCGCCCGGCTTTTCGAGACGCTGCGCGAAGAGGTGGCGGATGGGCCGGAAGTGGCCGATCCGGCCGCCGTCGAACAGAAGATCGCCGCTCTCGAATCCGAGGTGAAAAAGGGGGAACGGGCCGACGACGAGCAGGTGGCCGGCCTGCTGCAGGACCTGGCCGACCTGGCGCCGGCGGCCGTGGAATCGCTGGTCGGGCTGTTTACCAGCTCCGTGATGGCGAAACTGGCCGGAGGGGCGACCCGCTTCGTGGTCGGCCGGCTGCAGCGGAGGGGAGAATGAGCAAACGGGGATCGCCAGGAACGCAATCAAAAAGCCGTCAGGATGGTATGAAGACAGGCGGCGGAGCCACCCTGACCGGCAGCGTGAACATGACCGGCGGCACCCTCGTCGGCCGGGACAGCTATACGGTCTATTACTCGCTTCCCAAAACCAGCTTCTACGAAAAGGGGGAAATCCCGCGGCAGGTCGTGGCGCCCGGCCGGACTTATGTCAGCCGGCCGGCGCTTGAAACTCCGCTGCAGGAGCTGCTCCTGGCCGAACCCGGATCTCCCTTTGTCTTTGTCTACGGGCTTCCCGGCACCGGCCTGTTTTTCCTGGCGAGGCAGGTGGTCAATGAGCCGGCCGTCCTTGAGCGCTTCAAGGACGGCACGCTCTACTGCGACCTGAGCGGGGTCAGCCTGACCGATGTCCTCTTCCGCCTGATCCAGCCCTTCGAACCCGACATGAAGTTCGATCCGCGGCTCAGTAAAGAGGATTATATTCAAAAGCTGCGGGGAATTTTTGCGGAAAAACAGATCCTGATTGTCGCCCGCCGGGCGCGCGATGAGCGTCAGCTCCAGAGCCTGGAATTTAATCTTCCGGGGGTCACCGTTCTGGCCCTTTCAAACCAGCGCTTTCCCGATTACGATCAGGGCAGCCGGTTTGTCGAAGTATCGGACATGTCGAAGGCCGAGGCCGTCTCCCTGGTCAAGAGCTGCCTGGCCGATTTTGTCCGCTCTGAACAGTACGAAGAATCGATCCTTGAGGAGCTGGCCCGGGAGCTCCACTACACCCCGGCCAAGATCGCCATCGCCATCCGCAATATCCGCCAGATGAACGTCAGCCCGGCCGAATATCTCGAGGAGCTCAAAACGCAGGTGCGGGAGAATAAGACCGGTGAATTTGAATGGGCGCGGGCCCAATCGTACCTGGAAAAGGTTTACCAGTCGCTCCCGGCCCTCAGCCAGCAGATTTTCCCCTATCTCGGGGTCTTTGGGGCCGGTCATATCACCGCCTCCGCCCTGGCCACCATTTCCCGCCGCTCCCGCCACGAGGTCATCCAATGTCTCAATCAGCTTCGGCGCTTTGGCCTGGTGGAGACGATCGAATCCGAAGAAGCGGTCATCGACATGAAGAGGCCGTACGATATGCGGGAGCGGGTGCGCGATTTTGCCCTCCATAAATTAAGGGAGCGGGTCGGGGATAACGCGGAGATCTCGATTAAAGTGCTGCGGGCGCTCATGGCCAACTACTACCTCGAACAGGCGGCCGATCGCCTGCTGCGCGGCAAAAAAAATCTGTTGATCCAGCTGTCCGAGGAGGATGAGACGGTCGATTTTCTCGATACCCTCCGCAACAACCAGGAGCTGTTCGCCCTGCCGCTGGCCGACCAGATATTCGACGAAATCTTGAGCCGGGACGAGCGGCTGTGGCGGCAGTGGTCGAAATTTCTCATGCGGGAAGAGATCAAGCAGCTGCGCATCCATCTGGAGGAGGCGCTCGACTGGGCGATCGCTCAGGAAGACTGGGAGCTCGTCCGCCGCTTTGTCGGCGCCAATATTCGGGGTGCGTTTACCTTTCAGCCGGTAGAGCCGGGGGAAGGGCGGGCGCAGGTCGAGGGGGAAATGCCCAACCGGCGCTTTGTGCATATCCACGATTTTAATTTCTCCGGCCGGGAATATTTCAATTTCGAGATGAAAGCGATCTGCCTCTGCCGCAG
This sequence comes from Promineifilaceae bacterium (SeqCode), assembly GCA_041568735.1. Taxonomy (GTDB): domain Bacteria; phylum Chloroflexota; class Anaerolineae; order Promineifilales; family Promineifilaceae; genus WTJY01. The sequence goes on along the minus strand of JBFFZG010000187.1, from coordinate 2,649 downwards.
TGAAATTCAAAACAGCACGATCGCCTCCAGCCGCTTTCTCGGGGCCCAGGTGCGGCAGGGGAACTGGGAGGATGTCGATTTGATCGGCCTTGAGGCGCCGGCCATCCATTTTGCCAGCTGCCAGCTCGTCGACGTCGACGCCCGCATGGCCGATCTGCGGGGCGCCCTGTTTGAAAACTGCCATTTCGAAAATGTCGACTTCCGCGGCTCGCGGCTGGGTGGGGCGGTTTTTCACCACTGCATCCTCGTCAACTGCGATTTTCGTCGACGGGAGGAAAAGCCGATCTATATTTCGGACGACACTCAATTGATAGACGTCCGCGGTATTTGATCTGGCCGGCCGCTGGACCGGGTGGTGGCCGTTGGGCCGAAGCGGCTCGTTGCCGGCGATTGTCGCACAACCTGGAGACGTGAGGTTTTGGATATGAGCGGAAGCACGACCAATTTTCTGAGCACCCTGCACCAGGTGCTGGACCGCTATTTCAGCCTGGAAGAGATCCGCACGATCTGTTTCGATCTGCGGGTGGAATATGACAGCCTGGGGGGTGAGGGAAAATCGGCCCGGATACGGGAGCTGATCCTTCATCTGGCCCGGAATGAGCGACTGCCGGAATTGATCGCCTATGCGGCCCGCGAGCGGCCGAAGGTGAGCTGGCCCCCGATTCCGGCCGATTTGGAGCTGCCGGAGGGGCCGGCCGGATCCCCCGCCGGCGGTTCGATCACACATATCGTCCAGGGAGATGTCGTCCACGGTGATAAAACCACCGGGGACCACATCGAAATCGGAAATATCACCAACGCCCAGGGGGTCGCCATCGGCCGCGAAGCGCGGGCGGATGTCCGCGTCGAATCCCTTTCGGACGAGGCGGCGATCACGCGCCTGTTTGATGATCTCCGCCGGCAGGTCGCGGCCGCTGCCGCTTCTGGCGCCGCCCCGGCCGCCGGGCAGAAGATCGACGCCCTGGAAGCCGAGGTCCGGAAAGGAGAGGCGGCGGACGACCAGCGGATGGCCGGCCTGGTCACCGACCTGGCCGATCTGGCCCCGGGCGCGGTCCAGACCCTCGTCGGGCTGTTTGCCGGCGGTCCTCTGGCCCAGCTGGCCGGCGGCGCCACCCGCTTTGTCATCGGCCGGCTTGGCCGTTAGCATATAGTTCAGATCGACCAATCAATCACTCAGGAGACGACGACCATGGTCCAGCTTGCCATTCCCTACCGCTCCCAATGGGCGGAAGACGCCAATCTGAATGTTGCCGACTGCGGCCCGACCTGCCTGGCCATGATCTTGAATTTCTACGGGATCGAGGCCACACCGAACCAGCTCTATGCCCACCTGCCGGGCAAGGGGCCGCAGGATTTCACCAATTTCGCCGAGCTGCGGCGGGTGGCCGGGACTTTTTCCGTCGGCCTGCCGCGCCACCAGTACGGCCACCGGCAGGAAGCGGTGGCCAATCTGCAGGCCACCCTGGATAGGGGCCGGCCGGTCATGGCCCTGGTCAAGTACATGCCCTGGAAGCGGATCACCGGCAACGAATTTGACTTTGGTCACTTTGTCGTCGTCACCGGCTACGACGGGGAGACAATTACGGTGCACGACCCGCTCTTTCCCGGCGGCAGCGGCCCCGGCCAGAAAGGAGCCCATTTTCCCATGACCACCGATCTCTTCTGCGCGGGGTGGGGCGGTTTCCCGGTCACGGAGAACCCGAACTGGGCCTGCGCCATCGCCGCGCCGCCGCCGGGGGTTTCCCCCACCCCGCCTCCACCGCCAACGATCGCGGCGCCCGCCCCCGCTCCGGCCGCCCCCGCTCCGGCCGCCCCCTCGCCGGCGCCCCCCACTGGCGGCGGCGACCTGACGCCGGCGGTGCAGCGCCGCATTCGCGCGCTGGCCGCCTACCGCTGGGCCCGGCCGCCCGACTGGAACAACCCGGCCGATACCCGGCTCTGGCTCGATCACCTGGGGGACTTTGCCGCCGAGACTGTGCGGCATACGGTGGCCCCCGGCGACACCCTCAGTGGGCTGGCCAGCCGCTATTACGGCCAGCAGCACCGCTGGCCCGCCATAAAAGTCTACAACGAGCTGCCTCAGGAAGGGCTGTGGGTCGGCCAGCTGCTGCTGATTCCCCAGCGAGGGCAGTCCGGCGCGCACCTGGACGACGAACTGCCTCACGACAATTTAGCCACCCCCGGCACCCTATCGGCTGCCGGTCCGGTCGGCGAAAACCCCGACGAGCCGGCCCGCGACTACAACGCGCTGGGCGCGGCCACCTTCGGGATGGGTTTTGACGACGAAACGTAAACAATAGAGAACCAGCAGGAGGTCACGAACCATGGCGCGATCGATCATCGGGTTTCACTACGGACCCGGAGGAGACAAGCAGGGAATCGGCGACTACATGCGCCGGCTGAATGAAAACGGCATTCCCTTCATGATGAAAGGGGCTGACGATGCCGGCCTCTGCTTCGAGGGGCAGACAATCGGCCGGGAAAAAGGGGTCGACAACTGGCTGATCTACCGGCTGTCAACCGCCGGACAGGGGCACAGCTTCGACTTCGATGCCCCGGATTACACGCAAGCGCCGCTGGAGGCCGCGCAGAAGCACTGGGAAAAGACGGTGGCCAAATGGCCCGTGGAGCTCGACAAATCGATCGTCT
>JBFFZG010000186.1:0-9916 GCA_041568735.1 Promineifilaceae bacterium (SeqCode) | reverse complement strand
CGGCACCACCCATTTTATCAACGCGGTGATTCAGCGGCGGCACCTGAGCCGGGTGGCCGTGCTGCGGATTGGTTTGCCGGCCAGTGCTTCCCTGCCCCCTTTTGTCGATTGGCCGGAAGACCTGGCGGCCCTGGTAAACGGGGGTGTCACCATGGTCGAGGGAGGGCATGAATACGACGGCCGGGAAATCATGCCCCTCGATGAGCGGGCTGTGCGAGAGGCGGCCGAGCAGATGAAGGCCTCGCAGGTCTCGGCGGCCGCCATCTCGTCCATCTTTTCGCCCTTGAAACCGGCCGGCGAAGAACGCGCGGCCGGGATCATTCGAGAAATTCTGCCCGGCATCAAACTGACCCAATCCCACACCCTGGGTCGCCTTGGGCTGCTCGAGCGGGAAAATGCGGCGATTCTCAATGCCGCTTTGTTTGAACTGGCGGAAAAGACAATTGGTTCTTTCGAACAGGCGCTGCGGTCGAGCGGCATTCACGGGAGACTGTTTATTACCCAGAACGATGGGACGGTGATGCCGGCCGAACAGGCGCGCCAGTTCCCGATCTTGAGCTTTGCCTCCGGGGCCACCAATTCGATGCGTGGGGCGGCCTTTTTGTCGGATCTGCAGGACGGGATGGTGATCGATGTGGGCGGGACGACGACCGATATTGGGGCGCTGCGCCGCGGATTTCCCCGCGAAGCAAACGCGGCCGTCCGGATCGGAGGGGTCCGCACCCTGTTTCGCATGCCAGATCTGTCTTCCATCGGCCTGGGGGGCGGGAGTCACATCGTCCAGCGCGGCGGCCGTGTCCGCGTTGGGCCGCAGAGCGTCGGCTATCAACTCACGACCGAAGCCCTTATTTTTGGTGGCCAGCAGCTCACCGCGTCCGACATCGCCGCGGCCGATCAACAGCTCCAGTTAGGGGATCCGGCTCTGGTCCGCGATATCGGGAGCGAGATCATTGAGGCGACCCGGGCGGAAATCAAACGGATGCTGGCGCAGGCCATTGACAGCATGAAGCTCGAGGCGGGCCAGGTCACCTTGCTGGCAGTTGGGGGTGGGGCGTTTTTGGTGCCGGCCGATCTGCCCGGGGTCGACCGGGTCGTGCGGGTGGCGCATGGCGATGTCGCCAACGCCGTTGGCGCCGCCATGGCGCAAATTAGCGGAGAAACCGATCAGGTCTTTCAAGATATGGGGCGCAGTGGGGCACTGGCCGCGGCGGAAAAAATGGCCGTCGAGCGGGCAGTCGGAGCCGGCGCCGAGCCCGCTTCGATCCGCGTCGTCGATGTGGAAGACACCCCCATCGCCTATCTGCCCGGAGATGCCAGGCGGGTCCGGGTGCGCGTGGTGGGGGAGCTGGTGGGCGGAAGCTGATCGAGGCGGCGCCATCCCGAACGCCGAGGCACTTGCCTTTCTCGTCAATCTCGTTGAAAGGGGCCGGCTCAGACCGGTGATCGATCGCTGCTATCCCCTGGAGCAGGCCGTCGAGGCCCACCGGTATGTCGACACCGGCCGCAAACGGGGCAATGTGGTCATCCAGGTGGGGGCCGGTGATGACCGCTGACAGCGGCCCAGGGCGGGATGAAAACCGGCCGGTGGTCTATGAAATCAGGATAAAAGGGCACGTGAGCCGCCGGTGGGCCGGCTGGTTTGACGGGCTGGCGATCATCCTGGAAACGGATGGCAGCACGCGGCTGATTGGCCCGGTGGCCGATCAGGCGGCGCTGCACGGCTTCCTCAAGAAAGTGCGCGACCTGGGAGCCCCCCTGCTTTCGGTCAACGCCATCGACCCCCGGGCGCCGGCCCCTTCGGGAACGGAGCGCCATAAATCCGAGTAAAGACATCGTCGAATTCCGGGCAATCGGGCCGCAGGTGACTCATGAATCCTTTCCCATTTCCCTTGATTCAGTTTCAAGAACTTCCCATCGATTCGATCTGCACGTGGTGCCCAGGCGCCTTTTTAACATACGGTTTGGTGAGCCGCGCACGTCGGGGAGCTGTCTTGGGCGGCCGGCCGACCCCAAGGAAGAGATCCCGGCTTTGACAGGGGATCCGACGAAAGATGATCTGCAGGCCGATGCGGTCGTCGGCGAGGCTGATTATCTGGTCAGCGGGAACGATGACCGGCTGAACCTGGAGGAAGCCGGCCAGGTAAAGATTGTCCCCCCCGCCAATTCGCAGGGGAAATCAAGGGGACCGCATAGGGAGGTTCGCCGATTGTGGCTGGAAAAGAAGCTGCCCCGCTGTTTCAATCAACAAAGTAACGTGGAGATAAAAAATGATAAGGGAAACCGAAAAAACGTCGATGCCATCATCCTGAGGGTTGATCCACTCACTTATTTCTCGATTCCCGTCGGGAGGTCCGGCGCATTGCCCGGCCTCCCAACGGGCTGGCTGTGGCTGGTGGCCGCTACTTCGCGAACCAGCCAGCCTGAACGTCGATGCAGTAGGACTCTCCAACTTCGGGCGGGCACTGGGTGCACCCGCCGCCGCCGACCGCGAGGATCTGTTTGGTCACCAGGCCCGGGACGGCCGCTCCATGATCGCGCAGCACGAAGTGATATTCGGCCGTCCGAGGGGAAAGGAGGCCGACGGCCCACGGCGCGGCATTCCCACCGGCAGAAATGTGGGTATCGAAATTGGCCCGACCGTCGCTGCCAATCACCTGGCCGGCCGCGAAGGACACGGATGCCCCGGCAGCTTTGTTCCCGGGGGATGGGAAGGCATCATCCACACCACACACGCCGTCACTGCAGTTCTCCGGATAGTTAAAGATCATCCACCACAAGGTGACGGCGTGGCCGGGGGTCAGCCCGGAGGTCTGCACCTGCAGCGACGCTCCCCGGCCGTCGGTCACCAGTTGGGCCTGGCTGCCATCGATTGGCCCGATACTGCCCCTGTGGCGGATGTCGCGCAGGGTCGTCGAATATCGTTGGGTTGGACCCCTGGCGACCGCCACTAAAGGTCCTCCCACAACAAGGATCAAAAAAATCACACTGAACACCAGAGTTTTTCGCTTACGCATCTGATTTCTCCTTTCGCCTAAATTGAAATGCCTGACGGAAACGTTGGGAACGGACTTATCAGCGCGTGAGCAGGTGGAAAAATCAACCCTCTCTGGTTATAATGAGGATTGAGGCCGTGGCGTTGATTCCTGAATCCATGTCCTGGGTGGGAATTGTGCCCGGCCCTTTGCTTGTCACCGAGGAGCCCGTTTATTGCCCTCTGAACAGAACAGAGGTCCTTTTCAGCTAACCGCATCCATCTGAGTTAAGCCATTACCTTCACCTCCCGGCGCCATTTGGCCGCTGCCGCCGTCTCGATTTTGGTCCTCGACCGTTACGGCTGCTGCTGCTTGAAGAAGCCTGCCTGAACATCAACACAGGTGTAATCTCCGGCGCGAGATCCGAAGTTGTTGCAGCCTGCGTCGGCGGTCGTGATCTGCTCATACACTAATCCCTCGATGGCCGGTCCATGATCACGCAGAATAAAGTGAATTTCGGCCGTGCGCGGATTCAACAGGCCGACCGGCCAGGGAGCGGCGTTCTCACCAGCCGCAGCGTAGGCGGCGAAGTAGGCCCGACCGTTGTCTCGGATGACCTGGCCAGCCCCATACATGACCGCAGCCCCGGCGGCGGTGTTCCCGGGTGGGGGGAAGGCGTCGTCCGGCCCGCACTCCCCATCACTGCAATTTTCCGGATTATTGAAAAAAACCAACCAGAGTGTGACAGCATGCCCGGGCGTGAGTCCCGTCGTGTACACCTGGAGGGTTGCCCCCTGGTCATCCGTCACCAGTTGGGCCCGAGTGCCAGCAATTGGGGTTATTTCACCCGTTTCGCTGATATCGTCGACTTTGATCGTCAATCGCTGTTCGGGCCTGGCAGCATTGGCCGGGTCGCCGAAAATTTCACGCTCCGCTCCCAGTAAAAGAGGGGCGGCGGCGATGGCGCCAGGCGCGCGGGGCGTCCATGTCGCTGCCACCTGGGCTGCCTGGTCCACAGCCTCCGGGCACGTCGGGTCGACAGTCGTGATATTGTAGAAAGCCCGTTCTTCAGATGTGAAGTCACGGGAAAGCTGCGCGCAGGCATAGCCAATCACTGCGGCAAGCGTCGTGCGCCAGGCATAGACGTTTCCTGCGTCGGCCGTGTAAACGGTCTGCCCGTCTGCTGAAAAACCAACCGTCAGCAAAGGCGATTCGTGGCCCACGAATTGGTGCAGGAGCTGACCGGTGTGGACATCCCACAACCTGGCCGTCTGGTCGGCGCTGCCGGTCAGCAAATATTGACCATCCGGGGAAAAGGCGACATGGTTTACCCGGTCGGTATGGCCGATCAACTGCTGTGAAATCTCGCCGGTTGCCGCGTCCCACAAAACGGCCGAATGGTTATCGTGGCCAGAAGCCACGGATTGGCCGTCTGGGGCAAAAGCCACGGCGAGCACGACCCCATTCTGGCCGCCGAAGCGCTGCAGCTGCTCGCCGCTCCCTGCCGCCCATAAAATCATTGTCTGATCATCACCACCGCTGAGGATCTGCCGGCCATCGGGCGAAAAGGCCACACTCCGCACCGGGCCGGTATGCCCCAAAAACTGACCGGCTTCCCTGCCGGTCCTGACCACCCAGAGCCGCACCGTACCATCGTTCCCCCCGGTCAACGCCAGGCGGCCGTCGGGTGAAAAGACGCCTCCCCCCACACTCCCGGCATGGCCGACTAACCGAGCGGTTTGCTGGCCTGGACTTGCCGGTATGAGGTAGGCCGTGCCATTGCTGCCACCGGCCAGAGCCAGTGAGCCGTCTGGCGAAAACGCCAGGCTGGTGGCGGAATCTGCCTGGAGCGGAACTTCCTCGATTAATTCAGAGGTTTGCGTTTGCCAGAGGCGAATCGTGCCATCTCCCTGGTCGGTCAGGACAAGCTGCCCGTCTGGCGAAATGGCGGCAGCCGTATGATTGGCCGTATGTCCGCCGGCCGGCCTGATGACGGTTTGCGGCTCTGTGGCCATCACGACGTCCCATAAGCGGGCTGTGCGATCTTCGCTGCTGGTCACCAGGAGGCTCCCGTCCGGAGAGAAATTGGAAAATACCCCCCCCGTATGGCCGCGTATTTGCCGTATTTCCCGGCCCGTCACCGTATCCCACAGCCGCGCGGTTTTGTCCCGGCTGCCGGTAGCAATCATCTGGCCATCGGGCGAGAATTCAGCCGAAAACACCTCATCTGTATGACCGACCAGCCGGCGTACCTCTAAACCGGTCTCCACATCCCAAATGCGCGCCGTCCGGTCCGCGCTGCTCGTCACCAGGTAGCGGCCGTCTGGAGAAAAATTGACGACACCGATCCAGTCTGTGTGGCCGAGAAATTGCCGCATCTCGGCCCCGCTTTCTGTTTCCCAGAGACGCAGGGTATTATCCTGACCGGCGGAAGCCAGGTAGCGGCCGTCGGGTGAAAAAACTCCCGCAAAGACCGTATCGGTATGACCCTCGAAACGGCGCACCTCAAGACCGGTTGCCAGATTCCACATAAAGAGGACCGGCCCGCTGCCGGTCAGAATATGGGCCCCGTCCGGGGAAAAATCGACCGCCGTCACCCCATCCTCATGGGTAAAGCGGTGCAGCTCGACACCAGTCTCTAGATTCCAGACGCGCGCCGTGCCGTCGAAGCCGCTGCTGAGAATGGTGCGGCCATCAGGCGAGAGGGCATGCCGCCAGATGGGGCCGGTGTGGCCGGCATAAAGCCGCAGTTCTTTTCCCGTTTGCGCCTGCCACAGGCGCAGGGTGCCGTCGAGACTGCTGGTGACGATCAACCGACCATCCGGCGTAAAGAGCCCCCCAGTTACCGAGCCGCTGTGACCCAGATAATGCTGCCGTGAGAAGCCTCGCCTGAGCGCAGTGATGAGGGCCGTATCGGCCTCAGGCGAGTAATCCAGGGTCAGACTGCGCAGGGCCAGCAGCGCCGGGAGTTCGCCGCCTTCACCCCGGTCCAGGGCGTTCTGGGCCTGTGACGCCAGCCTGATCCGCTGCGCCTGCATGAAATTCGCCTGGGCGGCGGCCCGCTGGTTGTTGGCCAGCCACCCCAGGCCCAGAGCCAACAGCAGGACAAAGGCCAGTCCGGCCGCCAGCCGGCGCAGGCGGCGAGCAGCCTGGCTCTGTTCCTTTGCCTGCTGTGTCTGCTGGGCGGCCAGCTCCCGGGCGGTCTCCAGCTCCCGCCGCCGGCGGGCCTCCTCCGCTTCGTGACGTACATTTCGGGCAGTGAGACTCGCCTGGAGAAAGGCGTTTTCGGCGGCGGTAAGCCCAACCGATGTTGTTTCAGCCCAGGCTTCAGAAGCGGCCAGCCTGGCCCCGTGGATGAGATAGCTGTCATCTCGCCCTCCTTCCTGCCACTGACGAACGGCCGCTCCCAGTTCTCGCTGCCGCCGCACATCATCACGACTGTCACTGAGCCAGTTGCGGAGCCGGGGCCATTCACGGAGAAGCGCCTCGTGAGCAACCTCGACTGTCGGCTCTCTGCTCAGCGAATCGTGATCAAAAGAGAGCAGCCGCGCAGCCCCAAAAAGCTGGATGGCCGAAGCCATCGTGACCGCTTCCTTTTGACCCGTTGTTTCCCGGGTATCCAGATCAGTTAATTCCGCCAGAAGAACCCGGCGGCGGGTGTCTTCCACGCCTTCGCCCAGGGTCACCAGCCGCAGAAAAAGCTGGTGAGCCATCTCTCTTTCACCCTCGTCCAGGGTCTTGAATATGTCTTCGGCCCGCCGGCCGATCGCGCCGGTGATGCCGCCAAACTGTTCGTAACCCTCCCGGGTGAGCCGGTTTCCCACCCGCTGTTCAAACAGCTCCGAAAGCGTGTACTGCAGTAGCGGGAGGCTGCCGGGCTGCTCGTTGACTTCGGTCATCATTTGAGTTACCAGGAGCGGCTCAAATGAGACGCCGGCCAGCTCGGCCGGCCGGCGGATGGCCCGGGCGAGCTCCTCCGAATTCATCGGTGTAATCACCTCAGTATTCAGGCGAATCAGCTCGCTGAAGCCGGGAAGGAGCAGAACCCGGTCGTAAAAATCGGCGCGGAGGGTGATCACCACGCGCAGGGGAGAATAGGGATCCGCGAGGGCAGTTTGTAGGGTATGCAGGAAACGACGGGTGTGGTCGGGGTCTTCTACCAGGGTGAACAGCTCTTCGAACTGATCGATGATGAGCAGCAGGGGAGTGCGGTCATCAGGGAGATCCCGGCGTAGAACCTGCAGAAGCCCACGTTCACCTCGCTTCATATCATCCCGCAGAGAGGGAGACGTCTTAATCGCCACCCGCTGCAGGGCGAGTTCAAGTTCTTCAAAGGGATGGCCGCCGGGAATCATGTCGACGATATACCAGTCCGCGGAACCGGGGACGGCGTTTCGGCGCAGCGCGGGAAGGAGGCCGGCGCGAACCAGCGATGATTTACCAGAGCCGCTCGGCCCGATAACGGCCAGGAAGCGGCTGTCCTCCCGGAAATGGGCCAGGAGCCTTTCGACCAACTGCTCACGGCCAAAAAAGATCTCAGCGTCACTGGCGGTGAACGCCCGCAGTCCTTTGTATGGATTATCCAGTTCGATCGATTTCTTGAGGGGAACTGGCAGCAGATAACCGCCGTTTTGTTGAAGGGCGTCCCGAAAGGCGGCCGCGAGTTCAGGAGCAGACTGAAAACGATTGCCGGGGGCTTTGGCCGTGGCCCGTTGAATCACATCGTCGACGGCGGGCGGTAGATCCGGGCGGGCGCTGTGGAGGGCTGGCAGTGGATCGTGCGCGTGCTGATGCAGAAGTTCGGTCAGTGAATCGGCCGCAAAGGGGGATGCTCCGCTGAGGAGGTTATACAGCAATACGCCAAAGCTGTAGATATCGGTGGCCGGGGTGAGCGGCTCCCGGCGGATCTGCTCCGGCGAGATCGAGGAGATAGAGGGCAAGATTTTTTCTTTTTGAGCAGCCGGCCGGCCGGCGGGCAAATCCTGGGCGATGCCGAAGTCGGAGAGATAACTATGGCCCACCGTGTCGAGTAAAATATTCCCCGGTTTAATATCGCGATGGATAATTCCGCGTTCATGGGCAGTGTGGAGCGCATCGGCGATCTGCTCGACGAGATTGACGGCTCTGCCAATCTCCCAGGGGCCGTTCTGCAGCGCCTGGCGAAGGCTGCCCCCACGCAGGTAGCGCATGACGAGATAGGCGTTGTCCGGCTCTCGCCAGTAGTCGTAAAGGGGAACGATATGGGGGTGCTCGAGCTGGGCGATCGTCTGGGCTTCCGCTTCGAAATGGCGAATAAAATCAGGATCGTTGGCGAACTTGGGCAGAATGATTTTAACGGCGACTTCCCGATTAACCGCCGGCTGAATCGCCCGGTAAACCGCGCCATAACTGCCCGCCCCGATTTGTTCTCGCAGTTCGAACCCCCGCAGTTTTGCGGCTGGCCGCTGCCCGTGCTCCAATTTTCCGCTGGTGATCGACTGGTGCAGGGCAAGGGTTTCGCCATCAGGAGTGATCCCCAGTTCCCGCTCCAGGCGGGAATGGAGGCTGTTGAAAAGGGAGACGGCCTCTGTCTGCCGGCCGCTCGAAGCGAGAGCGATCATCAGCTGGCGATACCCATCTTCGCGGAGGCTTTCAATTTCAATCTGACGGCGGGCAAATGGGATCGCTTTTTCATAAAAACCGCGATTATTAAAGTGGATTGCCAGGCTGACCAGGGCATCCAGAGCCTGCTGGCGGAACGACACCCGCCGCGCCTGGGCCCATTCTTCGAAAGGGGAGGCGTCCGGAATATAAAAATCGCTTAAGAAATCCCCGCGATAAAGATTAACGGCTTCATCCCACTGTTGGGGCTGCCCGTGGAGCAATTGTTGGAAGCGGGCGAAATCGAAATCGATTGGATAATCCGGGTTGAGAGCGATGGTCTGTCGATTCGCCAAAAGGAAGGGAACCGGATCATTTACCGGCCCGCCGACCAGATCCGGAACCATCTTTCTCAGCTGATAGATGGTCTGGCGTAGATTTTGATAGGCCGACCTTTCCAGGAGTCCGGGCCAGAAAAGATCGAGAAATCCTTCCCGGCGGTGTACCTCCGTTCCCAATACCTGTTCTGTAAGCAAGTAAACCAGAAGGGCCAGCACACGATTCGTGCGGAATTTGACAAGGGGCTGGCGATGGACATAAGCGGAAAAGGATCCCAGGACTGAGATCGTGAGCCCGTTCATTAGTACCTGCCTGAAGGGTGAAGAGGACCCTTGTTCTAGATCGGAAACCTGAACACAAATCAACAGAGATGCCGATTTGCCAAACAGAAGAAATTTTTGGGTTAATAAGGGGGTGGACTTCGGGGAACCCTGGAAACACGATAACAGAATTTCTCACTGCACGTCAATAAAAAAACGCGCTTTTCGAACCCACTGACGGTTTGTTCACGCTGAATCTTTTTCCGATCATGCCCAATCACGCGGTGTTCAACTAAGAGTTGTCACTGGAAAAGCCAGTGCGCCGCTGACCATCTGGGCGCAGACCCTGCTGATACTGAACATCCCGGAGACGCTGGGCGGCCGCACCGTTGCACTGCTGCGGACGTTGATGCAAGGGGCGAACCCGTCAGGTGGGTTATTGGGGGGCTTTCTACTTCCCGTCTTGGGGGTTCCCGCCATGATTAATTTTTCCGGGGTGGCTGCTGCGGTGCCAGGGCCGCTGGGCTTCAACGTGCAGGAGCTGAGGGTCGGGAGCACAGCGCCTGCACCGCGGCAAGACCCGATTTAAAAGGTAAGGTGGGGGGAGAAAGATAGGCAGCCGGCGCCGGGAAACAGCTTTCTTCAGGTTAAATAAATAAGGGGTGCCGTCCGGAGCGGAGCGGCGCCTGTTTACGGAGGAACGACCGGGATCATACCGCTCGTGGGACTCAGGCCGGCGCCGATGCCGGACATGAGGGTGCGCTG
>JBFFZG010000185.1:0-9922 GCA_041568735.1 Promineifilaceae bacterium (SeqCode) | reverse complement strand
GGGAGGATATCTGGGATGAGTACTCTGTCGACGGGGGGCCGGAGGTCATCGTCAACGGGGGCGAAATCGTGAACTTCGGCCGCATGTTCCTGGCCGGCTGCAAATTCGCCAATGTCAACCGGCCGCTCAACTACCGCAGCTACCATGCGCAGCGCATGCTGAGCAACCTGCCGCTCCGCTGCCGGTCGGAGCGAGCCTGCCAGGAGATCATCCTGAGCGATCCCCGCTGCCCGGCTGAAGTTCGGGCACTGCGCAGCGAGGCCTTTAAAAATTCCTACCTGATCTGGGCGTATTTCGCCGTCGTCCAGGAGGAATACGAAACCGCCCGCACCTTCCTGTGCGAAGCAATTCGCCAGAAACCGGCCCTGCTCGACGGCCATCCCTGCGAGCTGGTCGTCGAACTGGCCGATTTCAGTGTGCAGGATCACACGCGGGACCACGAAGCTCTGCTCGACGCCTTTTTTGCCCATCTGCCGCCGGAGGCGGCAGGAGCGGCCGGTCAGAAGTCGTGGGCGCTGGCCCGGAGCAGCCTCCTGAAGGGGTTCCAGGCCCTGCTCTGGAATCGACAGGCCGAGGGAGAACGGCTTCTCTGCCGCGCGTCCTCTCTCGGGCTGGTGCTCGACGCGCCGATCATCGGCAAGCTGACCTATGAGCTGCTCAACTACGAGGCAGCCATGGGCCGGGAGGCGGCCGAGCGGGCGCGTTCGATGATCATCCCATTCCTCGAAAAAATTGGGGGCGCACCGGCCGGCCGGGAGTTCCAGGCCACCTACCTGGTGAACCGGGCTTTTGAAAACAACCGGCGCCAGCAGTTCCGGGCCGTTCCGCTCGACGCCGTCCAGGCGATCGCCTACCAGCCCCGTCTGCTCATGAACCGCGGCGTGATTTCTATCCTGGTTCGCTCCCTGCTGGGGGCGAAGTGATGTTTATTTTTGGCCTGGCTCAGCTGACAAAGCGCGACCAAAGCCAGAGACATTTCTGGGTCGCCGGTCCGAATGGGACACAGGAGGTAGCAGTTTTTAAAGTTCATGAATCCGGAATGGAAAGCCGAAGGAAGTAATGAAAGCAGCCGTTATCCAATCCAATTACATTCCCTGGAAAGGTTATTTTGACATTATTCACGATGTCGACCTTTTTATCTTCTACGACGATATTCAATACACCAAGAACGATTGGCGCAATCGGAACAAGATCAAAACCGACCAGGGTCCACGGTGGATGACTATTCCGACCGGATCCCAGTCGAATCGGCTGATCCATGAAGTTGAGCTGCCTGGCGGCACCTGGCGCCGCGACCATTTTCGGAAAATAGAGATGTATTACCGAAAGACGCCGTATTACAATCGGTATAAATCTTTCCTGGAGTATGTCTATCTCGATCAGTCATGGAAGCATCTCTCAAAATTAAACCATTTTCTGATTCGGACGATTGCCCAGGAATTCCTGGGCATCAAAACGAAATTTGCGGACTCAAGAGAATACGATCTCAAGGGGCAAAAAAGCGAGCGCCTGCTCGATCTGGTATCGCAGGCCGGCGCCGATGTTTATTTTTCCGGGCCGGCCGCCCGGTCGTATCTCGACGAAGCGGCCTTTCGACAGGCCGGGATCGAAGTGGTTTACAAAGATTACACGGGGTACCCGGAATATGACCAGCGGTACCCGCCTTTCTGCCACCAGGTTTCCATTCTGGACCTGCTGTTCAACTGTGGCGATGAGGCCGGGAAATATATCTGGGGGTGGCGTTCCCGGAAAGGGACAGCGCCCCCGGTCGAATCCACCAGGAGTGTAATAGAAGCCCCGGCCCAAGGCTGAAGCCGGGATTTATCGAAAGTTCATCGCAGGAAAGGATCCAATATGACGCAACCTCACGATTATGCCATCCCGTTTAACCGCCCCACCATCGTCGGCCGGGAGCTTTATTATATTTCGCAGGCGATTCACAACGGCTATTCGGCCGGGGACGGCGGCTTTACCAGGAAGTGCCACCGCCTGCTCGAAGAGGCGCTCGGCGTGCCCAAGGTCCTCCTGACCACCTCATGCACCCACGCCCTGGAAATGGCGGCCATTCTGCTCGATCTGCAGCCGGGTGACGAGGTGATCGTGCCGTCGTTCACGTTCGTCACGACCGCCAATGCCTTCGTTCTGCACGGGGCCAAACCGGTTTTCTGCGATATCCGGCCGGATACGCTGAACATGGATGAACAGCAGCTGGAGCGGCTGATCACGCCGCGCACCCGGGCGATTCTGCCGGTGCACTACGCCGGCGTCGGCTGCGACATGGCCTCTATTGGCGAAATCGCCGCCCGCTATGAAATCCCCATTGTCGAAGACAACGCCCACGGGCTTTTCGGCCGCTACCGGGGACAGTATCTGGGCACTTTCGGCGCTTTTGCCACCCAGAGCTTCCACGAAACCAAGAATTTCATCTGCGGCGAAGGAGGGGCGCTGCTCATCAATGACCCGCGCTACGTCGAGCGGGCCGAGATCATCCGCGAGAAAGGGACCAATCGGAGCCGCTTTTTCCGCGGCCAGATCGATAAATACAGCTGGGTCGACATCGGCTCCAGCTACCTCCCTTCCGATCTGCTGGCGGCGTTTTTATTCGCCCAGCTTGAAGAGCGGGAGAGTGTGCAGCGGAAGCGGCAGCTGATCTGGGAATATTACGCCTCCCATCTGCCCGAATGGGCGGCGGCTCAGGGCGTCAGGCTGCCGATCGTGCCGGACGAGTGCGAGCAGTCCTACCACATGTTTTATATTCTGCTGCCCTCCCTCGACGATCGCCAGGCGCTGATCGCCCATCTCAAGGCGAAAGGGATCCTGAGTGTTTTCCACTATTTGCCGCTCCATCTTTCGGATATGGGGCACAAGTTTGGCGGCCGTCCGGGCGATTGTCCGGTCACGGAGGACATCAGCGACCGGCTGCTGCGCCTGCCGTTTTACAACGAGATCACCGAGACGGAGCTGGCTACCGTCGTCGGGGCGATCCGGGAATTTCGCTGTGAGACGGTTCCCGTGGCGGCGGCTCCGGCCGATTAACGCTTCCGATCAGGTGCCGCGGCCGCTGCGGCCCCGAGGGGTATCAGGGATATGTGTGGAATTTGTGGGATAGTCGACCGGCGCGGCCGGCTGGAACCGATCGCCGTCATGAACGGGGTGCAGCAGCATCGCGGACCGGACGACGGCGGCTTTCTCCTGGCCGATAGCTCCACGGGCGCGTGGCGGCTGGCAGCCGGCCCGGACACGATGCCGGAGCTGAACCTGCCGCCGATCGGGGCGGTCGGGACGGCCGGGGCCGACCTGGTCCTGGGCAGCCGCCGGCTGGCTATCCTCGACCTGTCGGCGGCCGGCCACATGCCGATGTCCTACCAGGACGGCGCCCTGTGGCTCGTTTTCAACGGGGAAATCTACAACTACATCGAGCTGCGGCAGGAGCTGGCTGCCGCCGGCCACACCTTCGCCAGCGGGTCAGACACCGAAGTGATCATGGCCGCCTATGCGGAGTGGGGGGTCGACTGCCTCTCCCACTTCAACGGGATGTTCGCCTTCGCCCTCTGGGACGGCCGGCGCCGCCGGCTTTTCTGCGGCCGGGATCGCTTTGGAATCAAGCCGTTCTACTACCACAACCAGGACGGCTTCTTTGTGTTCGCCTCCGAAATCAAGACCCTGCTCCACCATCCGGCGGTGCCCCGCGAGCCGAACGACCGGGCCATCTTCGATTATCTGTCGCTCGGCCAGTCCGATCACACCGAACAGACCTTCTTTCAGGGAATTTTCGCCCTGCCGGCCGCCCATTTTCTACTGCTCGATCTGGCGACCGGGCAGATCGACATCCGACGCTGGTGGGAGGCGGTGATCAACCCGGCCGTCCATGATGGCACCGGCCGGGATAAGCCGGAACGCTACGAGCAGTACGCCCATCTCCTGGAGGATGGGATCCGCCTGCGGCTGCGCAGCGACGTGCCGGTCGGCTCCTGCCTGAGCGGGGGGCTCGACTCCTCCTCCGTCGTCACCCTGGCCAACCGGCTGCTGCTCGAGGAGCAGGTCATTCCGGCTTCCCTGGTCGGGGACCATCAAAAAACCTTTACCGCCCGCAATCGGGAAGCCGACATCGACGAATATCAGTACAGCCATCTGATCGTTGAACGGACCGGCGCGGAAGAAAATCTCGTCTTTCCCGACCCCGATCTTCTGTGGCGGGAGATCGAATCCTTCGTCTGGCATCTCGACGAACCGGTCGACTCCACCAGCCAGTATCCCCAGTGGAATGTCATGCGGCTGGCCCGGCAGCGTGGGGTGACGGTGCTCCTGGACGGGCAGGGTGGCGATGAAACCCTGGCCGGCTACTACGCCTATTATCCCCCATACCTCAGCCAGATTCGCCAGGAGCTCGGTCTGCCGGCCGCCATCCAGGCCGGCTGGATCGCTTCCCGCGTCGGCGGCAGCCCGGTCCGCGGTGTCATCCTCGATCACCTGACCAACCAGCTGCCCTGGCGGCTGCAGCAGGGCGTGCGCCGGCTGCTCCCCCCGCAAGGGATCCCGGGTGGTGGCGGCAGCGGTCTGAAAGAGTGGCAGCTGGCGCCTGAATTTCTGAAGCGATTTGCCGATCGCCGCTGGCAGCCGTTCACCGGGGTAGACGAAAGCGGGCTGGCCGGGCTGCTCTACCGGGACCTGACCACGACCAACCTGCCCAAGCTCCTCCGGTACGAGGATCGCAACTCGATGGCTTTTTCCCTGGAGGCCCGGCTGCCGTTCCTCGACTACCGGCTGGTGGAAATGGTGTTCCAGCTCCCATTAAACTACCGGCTGCGGGATGGGTGGAGCAAGTGGATCCTGCGCCGCTCGATGGACGGCCTGCTGCCGCCTGAAATCTGCTGGCGGCGGTCCAAACTGGGCTTTCCCACACCGGAGCTGGGCTGGCTGAAGGCGGGGGTCGGACAGATTCGCGACCTGCTGACCCGCCACGACGGCGGGCCGATCCACTGCTACCTGGGCCGCGACGTGCTCCGGCAAATTCGGGACCAGGGAGATGACGACCTGGTAGCCACGCCCGGCCTCTGGCGCATTTTCAACCTCATCCTCTGGCATGATATCTACTTCAACCGCAGCCCGCAGGCGGCATTCCAGGCCCTTTCTCAGCGGCAGGCGGTCGAAATTTTCGCCTGACCCCGGCGGAACATCTCGGGGATAGATTAACGAAAAGGAGACGCGGCTTGACAAAAAAGATTGGGCTTCTCGTAGGGGAGCAGGGTGACTGGAAGTTTTTCCACGAAATCGCGGCCGACCTGGGTCGGATCTACGAGCCGGTCGTCTTCGAGCGAAAAGTTTACCAGACGCCGCTCCTCTACGGCCGTCTCAACCGCTGGGCCTTTTCCCGCGGGATCCGAACGGTGCTGAAAAAAAGCGATCTCACTTTCTTCGAATGGGCGAGCGAACTCCTCATTGAAGCGACCCGCATGCCCAAATACGGCCCGATCGCCGTCCGCCTCCACTCCTACGAACTCTACGCCTGGGCCCCACACATCAACTGGGATCCGGTCGACCGCATCATCCTGGTCAGCCAGGCGATGCAGCGGAAATTTAACGCCCTCTTTCCGGACCAGGCTCACAAGACAACCGTTATCTACAACGCCAAACCCCTCGATCGTTTTTATCCCGATATGGACCGCCCGTTTGGGTTCGACCTGGGCATGCTGTGCGCCTTCTATCCGCGTAAGCGGATCTATGAGATTGTCATCGCGGTGCACGAACTCCGGCAGAAAGGATTTCCGGCCCGCCTGCACGTCGCCGGCGGCCGCATCACGGGACCCGATCTCGATGAATATTACGTGTCGATTCAGCAGCTGGTCGACCGGCTGGATCTGCGCGACAGCGTCTTTTTCTACGACCATATCACCGATACGCCGGAGTGGCTGCGGCAGATCGACATGTTTATCTCCAACAGCTACTGGGAAGGGCACCAGGTCTCCCTGGTCGAGGCGATGGCATCCGGCTGCTACTGCCTTTCCCATTTCTGGGACGGCGCGGAAGAAGTCCTGCCGGGCGACAATCTCTATATCGGCGAGTCCGAACTTCAAGAAAAGATAATCGCCTACAGCCGGCTGCCGGCCAACGATCAAAAACAGCTGCGGGAAGATATGCGGCGGCTGGCCTGTGAAAAATTCGACCTCCAGGATCAGCTGTCCCAGATCCGCGCGGTGGTCGCCGGCCTGCTGCCGGCCGGATAAGCCAGGAGCTCAGGGGGAGAACGCCTTCCAAAGCAAAACGGCCGCTCCCGACAGAGAGCGGCCGCCCACGCCGACCTTTCAGCGCTCGCGAAAGGCCAGTGCAAACCATGTCCTTCACCGGTTGACCATCGGCATGTAGTATTTTTTGCTGTTGACCAGGAGGATTACATCGGCCGTCCGGGTGATGCCGTTGGCGGTCGCCGTAATCGTCACCCGGTGCGAATCCGGGCCGGTAAACGACGGCGGGTTGAGATCGGTGAGCTTCAGGGTGAACTGCCCGGAGCCGTTGGGTACGTCATACGTCGCCGGCGTAATCTGCACATCGTTTGAAGTGGTGGTCGTAGTCAGGGTGACCTTTTCGTTGAAATCACCGGTCGGCTGAATGGTGACGTTGACGTCAGCCGAGCCGCCGGACGAAATCAGCCCGGTTTTCGGCGTGACGATGAGGTTGAACCCCCTCAAGCCGGCGATGCTGCCCACCAGGTTGGTGACGGAGTAGCCGAGCTCGTTTTTGACCCGCTCTTCCATCGGCCAGGGCCAGAGCGGCTGGCTTGTCAGCACGCCGTCGACATAGCGGTTGGTCAGCCGGGCGCCCGGTCCGTTCATCGTGTAGACATCTTTGCTGCCGCCGGGGTAGTTGTCCCATTTCCGGAAGACCGTCTGGATGTAGCTGTTGGTGACCCCGTTAAAGAGCGCCAGCTCTTTGTCGAGGACGTCGACATTTTTACCACCGTTTTGACCGGGCCAGGGCCCATCCGGATTGGCTTTCCCGTTGTTGATGATCGTGGCGTGGTCGATGATATTGTTGCCGGATTTGGGATTTAAGCCGGAAATGGTCACAAACGTCAGGCCGAGGCCGGCATTGCCCCAGGAGAAAATGTCCCGGAACAGGTTGTTGCGCAGCTCCCCCTGCCCGTAGAGCATGAATCCGGAGCGCATCCCCGGCCAGTTGAAGCTGGAAACCATGTCCGGGCAGGAATTCGGGGTCGGCCGGACGGTGCCCCACTGCTTGATCGAGTTATCTTTATTGACCCCGACCTGGAGGGCCATGGTGCCGAGGACTTTGTTGTTGACCGCCGACAGGTTGTAATCATTGGCCTGGATGGAGACCCCCCACGCGGGGAGCTGGCCGTAAACGATGCTGTTTTCGACGATACTGTTGTCCCCGCTGTAAATCTGGATGCCGTCTCCCCAGGGCCAGGTGATGCCGCAGAATTCCCGGCCGTCCCAGGCGCTCCAATCGGCCAGGCAGCGCCGAACCGTGTTGTTGGATCCCTCGTAGAGCATGATCATTTTCCGGCCGGTGCCGGCGGCGATGCAGTCCTCGATCAGGTTGTTGCTGGCCCAGACTGTGTAGACGTGGGCGTTTTTATCGGTGTGGGCGTTGTAGCCTGAAACCCGGCGCAAGACGTTGTTGTCCGCTCGAATGAAAAAGACTGACTGGACGGCGTTCCGGCCGATAATTCCTTCGATGACAAACCAGCTGCCGATCGGTCCCGGCCAGGTATCGCCGAGAAATACCACGTCGCGCACGAACTGGCCGTCGATAATCGCCTTTCCATCGTTTTTCGCCTTGATGGTGATCGGGCTGCCCTGCTGGCCGTTGCGCCGGTTGGGGCGCAGGGTCTGATAATAGACCCCGTCGAGCAGAACGAGCGTGTCGCCGGGATATAGAGAGTTCCAGGCCCGGTTAAACGACGCCCACGGCTGTGCTTCCGTACCGGGGTTGCTGTCACTGCCCGTGGGTGACATGTAGTAAACATTCCCCGCCGCCTGGATAGGGGTAAGCGAGGTTGAAAGGGTCAGGGTGCATAATACTGCTACAAAGAGGGCTGTCAGAAACAACAGCCTGGTGCGCCGGCCGGCCCGTAATTGGTTCTGACCGGCCGGTATTTTGAATTCTTTTTTATTTTCAAGGCGGGGTGCGGCCTCCGCCATTTGGTTCGACTCAAACATTCTTTTTTCCTTGGTGTATCGACCCGCCAAACCCCGTTCTGTTCCCTTCATCGGTCCAGAAACACGACGCACTGAATTAACCTGAAGGCCTATCGGTGAATAAACAGAAGCGAGGTTGCGAGGCGGTCAATGGGAAAGGTGATTTCCCGAATTTTGACGCCCCGGTCGTCGGCTGCTCGTAAAAAGAATTATACCGCCTGAAAATTATTCCAATGTAAACCATGAAACAGGCCGTTCTTAAGCCGGTTAATCCTGGCCTTCGATCGGCCAACCTGGCCGGCGGCAGGCACCCGTTTTCATTTCATTATGACCGGTTGGGTCGGGCCGTCCATGCCGAAATCTACGTAAATTCACCAGATGAAACCCATTTGATATGGCAGATACCAGAGAAACACCCCCGCGCGTCAGCGTGGTGGTTCCCTGTTTTAATCACGGCCACTTTTTGGCCCGGGCGATCGACAGCATCCTGGCCCAGTCCCGGCAGGATTTTGAAGTGCTCGTCGTCGACGACGGCTCGACCGATCAGACCAGGGCTGTCGTTCAGGGCTACCCAAACCGGGGCGAACGGCGGGTGCGGTATGTGTGGCAGGAAAATCGGGGGCTGCCAGGCGCGCGGAACACCGGCATCCGGGCGGCCCGCGGGGAGCTCATCGCCCTGCTGGATGCCGACGACAGCTGGCGGCCGGAATTTTTGGCGGCGACCGGCGCCTATCTCGAGGCCCATCCGGAAGCCGGCGCCGTCCATACCGGCTGTTTTTTCATCGACGCTCGAGAAAACCGGCTGCCTCAGGTCAGCACCGGCACGGTACCGGCCGGGATGATGCGCACCGCCCTGGTCGGCGGGGAATTTTTCATCCCTTCGGCCGTTCTGGTCCGCCGGCGCTGCTTTGATCAGGTCGGTTTATTCGATGAGAGCCTGCGGGCTTCTGAAGATTGGGATATGTGGCTGCGCGTGGCCGCCGCAGTCCCGTTCGGCAGCCTGCCCGATCCCCTGGTCGAATACCGGATCCACGACGGCAACATGTCGGGTGGGGTCGAGCGCATGCTGCGCACCCAGCTGGCGGTGGTGGAAAAGCACTTCGGCCGCCCGGCCGGCGATCCGGCCGGCTGGCCCGAGGACCGGCAGCGCAGTGCGGCCGCCGTCTTCCGGTACGCCGCCCAGGGCTTTTTCCTGCGGAAAGAACCGGCCATCGGGCGCGACTTTCTCCGGCAGGCGCTGGCCGCCCATCCCGCTTCCTCGACGTCGCTCGAAGCGCTCTACGAGCTGGCCTGCTGCGACCAGCCGCTCGGCCGGCGGGTGGCCGGTTCCCACGTGGCCGTCGAGCGGAATGCCGCCCTGCTGCTGCCGGCGCTCGACGCGATTTTTTCCGATCCCGACCTCGCGGGCCGGCTGCGGGGCAGACGCGGCCAGGCATTCGGCAATGCCTGGTTCGCCCTCGCGCTCGTGGCTTATGGGGGCGGCCGCCTGGACCTGGTGCGGCGTTATCTCCCGCGGGCCGTGGGTCACAATCCCCGGCTCCTGGGCCAGAGACAGTTCCAGGTGACCTGGCTCAAGGGGCTGCTCGGCCGGCGCCTGGTAGACCTGCTGAAACAGATCAGGCCGGCCGGGAGACCACCCCTATCGCTGGAAAATAGCGGATGAACGCCGGAATTTTCCCATTTTTCAAGCCCGGCCTGAGCGGTTTGAGACCCATCGATTCCCAACCCCAACGCGGCTTTTTTCCCGATCGATGGGTTCAATC
>JBFFZG010000184.1:0-9941 GCA_041568735.1 Promineifilaceae bacterium (SeqCode) | reverse complement strand
GATGTGCATCCAGCCGGCCAGGACGATCAGATCGGGAGCGAAGGCCCGGACAACACGGGCCAGGGCCGCGTCGTAGGCCGGCCGGCCCAGCGGCCGGTACGATTTAAAGGGAAAATAGACGGTCGGCACCCCCGCCCCGGCCGCCCGCTCCAGCCCATAGGCTTCCCGCCGGTTGGAGACGACGACCGCCGGCTCCGCCTGCAGCCGGCCCTCCTCCATGGCGTCGAGCAGGGCCTGCAGGTTGGTGCCGGAGCCGGATATGAGGATGGCCAGCCGCGGTCTGCGCTCATCCCGTTCAGACAAAGCGCACCTCCGGCCGCCCTTTTTCGATCTGGCCGACGGCGAGCAATTCATCCCCCAGAATCCGCTGGGCCAGGGAGACGGCCCCGGCCGGCAGCACCAGCAGCAGCCCCAGCCCCAGGTTGAACACGCGGGTCATTTCCGCCTCCTCGACGCCGCCGAGCTTCTGGATCAGATGGAAGATCGGGGGGATCGTCCAACTGTCCCGCCGGATCGCCGCCGCGCATCCGGCCGGCAGAATGCGGGGGAGATTTTCGACGATGCCGCCGCCGGTGATGTGGGCCATGCCATGAATCGGCATCCGGGCCTCCTGCAGCCGGTTGATCAGGGGCAGATAGCTGCGGTGCGGCCGCAGCAGGGCGTCGCCGATCGATTCCCGGCCGAGCTCTTCGCGGGGTTCGACCCAGTTTTCGTCGGCCAGGACGGCCCGGGCCAGGGAAAAGCCATTGGTGTGCAGTCCGGAAGAGGGGAGGGCCAGGATGTGGTCGCCCTCTTCGATCGCCGATCCGTCGATCAGCTCCGGCCGATCGAGCACCCCCACGATGGTGCCCACGATGTCAATTTCCCCCTCGCCGTAAACTCCCGGCATTTCGGCCGTTTCACCCCCCAGGAGAGCGCAGCCGGCCACCTGGCAGGCGGCCGCCACCCCGCGCACGATCGTCGCCGTTTGCTCCGGATCGAGCACGGAAGAGGCGACGTAGTCGAGGAAAAACAGCGGCCGGGCTCCCTGGACGAGGATGTCGTTGATGCAGTGATTGACGATGTCGTGGCCGACCGTATCCCAGCGGTTGAGGCGGGCGGCAACCCGGGTTTTGGTGCCGACCCCGTCGGTTGAGGCGACGAGGACCGGGTCGCTCATCTCCTTCAGGCGGGAGGCGGAAAAAAGGCCGCCGAAGGAGCCGATGCCGGCCAGGACTTCCGGCGTGTAGGTGGCCTGGACGGCCGCTTTCATCAATTCCGTTGCGCGCCGGCCGGCGTTGAGATCGACGCCGGCCCGCGCATAAGCCCCTGAATCTTTATTCATCCCCTCTTCCTCCCACCCGCGGCGGCCGCCGTACGGGCCGGCCGGCCGCCAGTCGGTTTTAACACGGCTGATTTTAATCGGCTGAAAAGCTCGAGCGGCCGATGTCGGTGCGGAAATGGGCGCCGTCGAAGGTGATTTTTTCCACGCCGGCGTACGCCCGCTTCACCGCCGCCGGCAGCGAATCCCCCAGCCCGGAGACGGAGAGAACCCGGCCGCCGCTGGTGACCAGCCGGCCGTTGGCCAGGGCTGTGCCGGCCTGAAAGACGACCGTCCCTTCGGACTGGACGGCCGCCGGTATGCCGCTGATCGGCATGCCGGTCGGATAGCTTCCCGGGTAGCCGGGAGCGGCCATGACGACGGTGGCGCAGGCCCCCGCATGGGTTTCGAGCGGCAGATTTTCCAGCTCTCCCCGCAGGCAGGCCTCGACGATGGTGATGAGATCGGTCTTGAGCAGGGGGAGCAGGACCTGGGCTTCCGGGTCGCCAAAGCGGC
Source organism: Promineifilaceae bacterium (SeqCode) (assembly GCA_041568735.1). Classification (GTDB taxonomy): domain Bacteria; phylum Chloroflexota; class Anaerolineae; order Promineifilales; family Promineifilaceae; genus WTJY01. Next base: position 8,125 of record JBFFZG010000184.1, on the reverse strand, counting down.
AGTTGAACTCCAGGACCCGCGGCCCGTCGGCCGTCAGCATCAGGCCGGCGTAAATGACGCCCACGTATGGATGGCCATGATCGGCCATGCCGGTAATCGTCGGCTGCAGGATCTGGTCGACGACCTCCTGGACGAAGGCCGGCGTGATTTCCGGCACGGGCGCGTAGGCGCCCATGCCGCCGGTGTTGGGGCCGTCATCCCGGTCGAAGGCCCGCTTGTGGTCGCGGGCGGGGAGCAGCGGCGCCACGGTCTTGCCGTCGCTGAAGGCGATTATGGAGAGTTCGGGACCGCTCAACCGTTCTTCGATGATGATCTCATCGCCGGCCGCGCCGAAGGCGTGATCCTGCAGGATCAGGGCCACGGCCGTCTGCGCCTGGCCCAGTCCGGAGCAGACCATCACCCCTTTGCCGGCCGCCAGCCCGCTGGCCTTGATGACGACCTGCCCGTCCGGGTGGACGGTCGCCAGGTAGGCCATCGCTTCGTGGTAGTCAGTGAAGGTCTGGTAGGCGGCCGTGGGAATGCCGGCCGCCTCCATGAATTCCTTGGAGAAGGCCTTCGACGCCTCCAGACGGGCCGCGCCGGCCGTCGGGCCGAAAATACGCAGCCCCTCCAGGTGAAAGAGATCGACGATGCCGTCGGCCAGCGGCGCCTCCGGGCCGACGATCGTGATGTCGATGTAATGATCTCGCGCGAACTGGCACAGCTGGTAGAGATCGCTCATCTGGATGTCGACGTTTTGCGAGGGAGCCCGGCCGGGCCCGGCCGGCCATTGGGTTCCCCCGTTCCCTGGCGCGACGTAGATCTGACTGACTCGAGGTGATCTGGCCACAGCCCAGGCCAGGGCGTGTTCCCGGCCGCCGGAGCCGATGATGAGAACTTTCATAGGTATCCCCTATGGTTGACGATTGATGGTGAATTGTCAACAGCCATATGGACGGCCCGCCGCCGGCGGCTGATGAGGTGGAAACGCCGGGTTTTTGACGGCCGGTGACCCGCAGGGAGCACCGGCGGGACCGGCCGGAAGCCGGCCCTGGCGAACGGCGCGAAATCGGAGGGGATAACTAACCCCACATCTCCTCAAATTCGTATTTGGAGCGATCTTCCGCCATGAGCCATTCCGGCACGGGGAGCGGGTAGTTCCCGGAGAAGCAGGCGGTGCAGTGGCCGGTTTGCTCCCCGGAGACGCCGGCCCGCACGGCCGCTTCCATGCCGGGCAGGCTGAGATAAGCCAGGGAGTCGGCCCCGACCTTGCGCCGGATCTCCTCAGGGTCCAGCCGGTGGGCGATCAATTGTTTATAGGTGGCCATGTCGATCCCCATGAAACAGGGATGGCGGACCGGCGGGGAAGAGACGCGCACATGTACCTCGGTCGCCCCCGCTTCCCGCAGCAGGTTGATAATCGGACCGACGGTGTTGCCCCGCACAATTGAATCGTCGATGAGGACGACTCGTTTGCCGGCCAGGTTACTCGGCAGGGGATTGTATTTCAGCCCCACCCAGGCCCGGCGCATGTCGTCGGTCGGTTGAATGAAGGTGCGGCCAATATACCGGTTTTTGGTCAGACCTTCGTTGAAGGGAATGCCGGCTGCCCGGCTGTAGCCGATGGCGGCCGGCACGGCCGAGTCCGGAACGCCCATGACGAAATCGGCCTCGGCCGGCGCCTCGCGGGCCAGCTGCTCGCCGAGCCGCTGCCGCACCTGGTGGATGATCTGCCCTTCGAACATCGAGTCCGGCCGGGCGAAATAGACGTATTCAAAAATACAGAGCGCCCGCTTCTCCGTGGCGATCTGGCCGATCGTGGTCACCCCATTTTTGTCGAGCCGGATGATCTCGCCCGGTTCGACCTCGCGCAGGATTTTCGCGCCCACGGTCAGGATGGCACACGATTCCGAGGCGACGACGTAGCCGTCGCTCAGCTCGCCGATCGACAGCGGCCGCAGACCGAGCGGATCGCGCACGGCGTAGATCCCTTCCTTGGTGAGCAGAACGAGGCTGTAGGCTCCCTGGGCGACCTGCATGAAGGTCTTGATCCGGTTTTCCCATGACCCCGGGGCGGTGGAGGCGGGGCGGAGGCCATTGAGATTGGGATCGGCCGCGGCCGGTCCGCTGTATTCACCGCGGCCGTTGACGACGGTCAGGGGAATACTGGGACCGTCATTCTCGTGTTTTTCCCAGACGTTGGCCGGCGCGGCGAGCGCCTGGATGATCACCTCGCTGTCGGTGGTCGACGATAGGCCGACCCCCCGCTGCAGCAGGGCGCGCCGCAGGTCGAGAGCATTCGTCAGGTTGCCGTTGTGGCCGAGCGCCAGCGGCCCGTAGAAGGTTTCGATCAGGTAGGGCTGCACATTGCGCATGTGGGAGCCGCCCGTGGTCGAGTAGCGCACGTGCCCGATGGCCATGTGGCCGGTGAGCGGGTTGATATTGGCCTCGTTGAAGACCTGCGGCACGAGCCCCATCCCTTTGTAGAGATGGGTTTGCCGGCCGTCGTAGGTGCAGATGCCGGCGCTTTCCTGCCCGCGATGCTGCAGGGCGTGCAGGCCGAAAAAGGTCATGCGGGCTACATCTCGCCCGGGGGCGTAGACGGCAAAGAGACCGCACTCGTCGTGAAATTTATCGTCGTCAAACCGGTCGGTCATGATTCTGCACACTCCTGGGGCGCCAGAGCCTGGCGCGCCTGCATGGCGATTTCGCGGGCTTCTTCAATCGTATTGGCCAGAGCGGTCAGATGACCCATCTTGCGCCCCGGCCGGGCCTCCTGTTTTCCGTACAGGTGGAGCTTGACGGCCGGAAAGCGGCAGGCCGCCGCCCAATCCGGTTCGCCGGCTCGCCACAGGTCCCCCAGCAGGTTGACCATGGCCGCCGGCCGGTGCCGGTCGATCGGACCGAGCGGCAGGCCGCACACGGCCCGCAGCTGCTGCTCAAACTGGCTGGTCACGTGGCTTTCGATTGTCAGGTGCCCGGAGTTGTGAGGACGGGGGGCGATTTCATTAATGAGGAGCTGCCCCGCAGTTGTCACAAAAAATTCTACACAAAAAACCCCGACCACGTCCAGCGCCTCTAAGACCCTTTTGCTGAAAGCCATCGCCTCGGCCGCCAGCCGCTCGTCAATCGGAGCCGGGCAGAGGGAGCAGTCGAGGATGTGGTGGCGGTGCTCGTTCTGGATTGGCTCATAAGCGGCCACGGTCCCCTGCAGGTCGCGGGCGGCGATGACGGAGATTTCCCGCTCCAGCGGCAGAAAGGCCTCGAGGACCGCCGGCTGCCGGTCGATCACTTCCCAGGCGGCCGTGGGATCGTCCCCGGCGTCGATGCGGACCTGACCTTTGCCATCGTAGCCGGAAACGGCTGTCTTGAGCACGGCCGGCCGGCCGACCTCCCGCAGCGCCCGCTCAAGGTCGGCCGGCACGGTGATCGAGGCAAACCGCGCCACCGGCAGCCCCTGGGCCTGCAGAAAGAGCTTCTCCCGCTGCCGGTTCTGGGCCACCGCCAGCGCCTGCGGTCCCGGCCGGACCGGCACGATCTCCGCCGCCGCCAGTGCCGCCGCCAGGGGAACGTTTTCGAACTCGTAGGTCACGACGCCGACCGAAGCGGCGAAGCGGCGCAGGGCGTCGAGATCCGCGTAGGGATGGTCCCAGCTCCGGTCGGCCACCTGCCCGGCCGGCGTATCCCGGCCGGGCGCGAACACGGCTACCCGGTAGCCCATCCGGCGGGCGACCAGGGCCAGCATCCGGCCGAGCTGGCCGCCGCCCAGGATCCCGAGCGGCCCGGGAGGAGGGAGGGGGATGACATCCGTCATGGGTTACTCCCCATCCGGCGGCAGCTGGCCTGCGGCCACCTCGGCCGCCCGCCCCGCCCGGAAATCGGCCAGCTTTACCCGGAGGCCGTCATCGCGCAGGGCCAGGATGCTGATGGCGGTCAGGGCGGCGTTGACCGCGCCGGCACGGCCGATCGCCATCGTGGCTACCGGCACACCGGCTGGCATCTGCACGATCGACAGCAGGGAGTCAAGCCCGCTCAGCGCCCGGCTCTGCACCGGCACCCCGATCACCGGCAGCAGGGTGTGGCCGGCGGTCATGCCCGGCAGGTGAGCCGCCCCACCCGCCCCGGCAATGATGACCTGCAGCCCGCGCCCGGCCGCTTCTTCGGCGTACTGAACCATGAGATGAGGGGTGCGATGGGCGGAGACGACCTTTTTTTCATGGGGAACGCCAAAAGCCTCCAGGGTTTCGACCGCGTGCCGCATCGTCTCCCAATCGGACGTACTGCCCATGATGACTCCAACCAGCGGCGCGCTCATACGACCTCCTCCCCGCTCCGCGCTCCGAGCGATTGGGCGATGCGCGGAGCGGCCGGCGTTCCGGCCGGCGTGAAGCGGCGGCCGGTCAGCTTCTCGTAGGCGCCGATGTAGCGGGCGGCCACCTGGGCCCGGAAATCATCCGGCATGACCGGCGGGGTGCCTTCCCCCCGATAGCCCTGGGCGGCGTACCAGCGGCGCAGGAACTCCTTGTCAAAATTTTCCGGCTCGCCGTCCGGCTGCCGGCTGCCGGCGATCCAGTAGCGGCTGGAGTCCGGTGTATGGATTTCGTCGATCAGGGTCAGCCGGCCGTCGACCAGGCCGATTTCGTACTTGGTATCGACCAGGACCAGGCCGGCCTGGTCCGCCAGCGCCTGCCCTCGCCGGAACAGGGCGATCGCCGTCGCCTCGATTTCTTCCCAAAGGGTGGGCGATACCAGCCCCCGCGCCAGGATTTCCGCCCGGGTGATGCGCTCATCGTGCTGCCCCTGGGCGGCCTTGGTTGTCGGGGTGATGATCGGTTCGGGCAGCGGGTCGTTTTTTCGCAGGCCGTCCGGGAGGGTAAGACCGTATGGCCGCCGCTCCCCCCGCTCGTAGAGATACCAGAGCGAGGTGGTCGTCACCCCGGTGATATAGCCGCGCACCACCACCTCGATCGGAATCGGCTCGGCTTCGCGGCCGATCGTGACATTCGGATCGGGCACGTCGATAACGTGATTGGCGGCCAGATCGGCCGTCTGTTCAAACCACCAGGCGCTGAGCTGGTTGAGCACCTGCCCCTTGAAGGGGATCAGCCCCAGCACCCGGTCGAAGGCGCTGACCCGGTCGGTCGTGACCAGAATACGCCGACCGCGCGCCCGGTCGATATAGACATCGCGGACTTTCCCCTGGTATTTTTCCCCGAGTCCGGCCAGGTTGGTGCCGGCCAGGCAGTCCGGCAGCGCCGCCAGCAGCTGTTCATGAGAGAGCATGGTCTGTCTCATCCCCCGTTCCGTTTTGAGCCAGTGTTTCAATGATGCGGGCGATCGTCATCTCCTCCAGGGAGTTGATCATCAGGTCGGCGGCCGAAAAATCCATCGGCCGGGTGACCTCGTTGGGAACGGCCACCGTTTTCATGCCGGCCGCCCGGGCGGCATGGATCCCATGCATCGAATCTTCCAGGGCGATGGCTTGCGCCGGCGCCACCCGGATCGCCTCGCAGGCAGCCAGGTAGACGGCCGGGTCCGGCTTTTTTCGGTCCTCGACATCGGTGCAGGTGCGCACCGCTTCAAAAGAAAAGAGGAGCCCCAGCCGGGGCAGGTGATAGTTCAACCAGCGGGCGGGGGAGCTGGAGGCGATAGCCAGCTTCAGCCCCAGGCCGCGTGCTTCGTCGATGCGGGCCTGCACCCCCGGCATCAGCCCGCGGCCGGCCAGGATGCCGTCGTCGAGCGACCGCACCTCCCGGTAGAGGGCCTCCCGGTCGACCGGACGGCCGGCGGCCGCTTCCAGGTGGGCGAGCGGATCAAACACATCGTTGGTGCCGATATTGAGCCGCCACCGGTCGAGAGGAAATTCCAGATTGAACCGGCCGTACACCGCCTGCCAGGCAGCTACCATCGAGCTCTCACTGTCGAATATCAAGCCATCGAAGTCGAAAACGATCGCCTTAATCATCACTCGGTTTGCCCCCGGCTCTCACGCCTCTTTGATCCCGCATTGAAAGATGCCGAGGCCGAGATTGCCCCGGGCTCCTTCGTGGAACTCCGGATGCTGCCAGGGGAACACATGATCCTCCGGATGGGGCATCAGCCCCATCACCGTGCCGGACGGGCTGCAGATGCCGGCGATGCCGGCCGCCGACCCGTTAGGATTGGCCGGGTAGCCCGCCCCGGCGTAGGTCAGCGTGATCCGCCCTTCGACCACCAGCCGATCGACCACCTCAGCGTCTCGCACGGCAAACCGCCCTTCGCCGTGGGCGACCGGGCAGACGATCGGTTCAGACAGCCCCCGGGTGAACAGGCAGTGGCTGGCCGGATTGGGTTCGAGCAGGACCCAGCGGCACTCAAAGCGGCCGGAGGCGTTGTAGGTCAGCGTAAACGGCCGCCGGCCGGCTTCGGCCGGATCGCCGGAGAGGAGGCCGCTTTTCACGAGGACCTGGAAACCGTTGCAGATGCCGAGCACGGGCCGCCCCCCGGCGACGAACCGGGCCAGGGGGTCGCCGAGCAGGTGGCGCAAATCGGCCGCCCACAGGACGCCGGCCCCCAGGTCATCCCCGTAGGAAAAGCCGCCCGGCACGACGAGCATGCCGTAATCGAGCAGCCGCCGCTCACCGGATAAGAGCTGATTGATGTGGACGATTTCCGGGTCGCCGCCGCCCAGCCGGCAGGCCAGGGCCGCGTCGCGGTCCCGATTGGTACCGTTGGCGTGCAGGATCAGCACGCGGGGCGCCCGCCGCAGGGCCGGCATTTCAATGCGGCCGGCCGCGGTTCCGATCGATGGGTTTGGCGGCAGACTCTCCGGCCGGCTGCTCCGCGTGTGGCCGCGGAAGGCCCGGTCGAGATCGGCCACCGGCAGATCGAACAGCGGACGATCGCCGTCGGCGACGATGAACCGGCTGTTATCGGTTACCCGGCCGGCCAGTCCACAGGGCAGCTCGCCCAGCAGTGCCTCAAAGGCGGCCTGCCGGTCCGGCGGTACGGTCACCACCAGGCGGGCCAGCGACTCCGAGAACAGCCGCTGATCGGCGGTCAGGTCGGGATCAGCCGGGACACCCGCCAGATCGACTGCCCCACCCAGACCACCGGCCAGGGCCATCTCGGCCAGGGCAACAGCCAGACCGCCTTCTGAACAATCGTGGACGGCCGTGACCAGCCCGGCCAGCAGGGCCTGGTGCAGGGCGCGGTACAGCGCGAGAGCCTCCGCCGCCGGCGCCGGCGGCCGGCTGTGGGCGGGTTCCAGCCCGACCAGAGCGCCGTAGTGGCTGCCGGCCAGCTCATTTCTCGTTGTTCCGAGGACATAGATCAGGTCGCCGGCCTGTTTGAACGGCATGGTTGCCGTTTTTTCGACATCCGGTACGATGCCCAGGGCGGAAATCAGCAGTGTGCCGGGAATGGCGTGTTTTTCTCCATCGGCGCCGGTGTATTCGTTGTTGAGACTGTCCTTGCCGGAGACAAACGGGGTGCCATAGGCCACGGCGGCGTCGTGGCAGCCCTGGGCACAGCGCACCAGCGCGCCGAGCCTGTCCGGGAGGCCGGGGTTTCCCCAGCAGAAATTGTCGAGGATGGCGATCTGGTCGGGGTCCGCGCCGACCGCCACGGCGTTGCGAACCGCTTCGTCGACGGCACTCCAGGCCATGTGATAGGGATCGACGGCGGCGAACTGGGGGCAGATGCCGTTCGCCAGGGCCGCCCCCCGCATTGGGCCGGCCGGCGCGCCGTTCGTCCCCGGCAGAGCGGCGAACTGGGTGTCGAGCGGTACGAGCACCGCGCCGTCGCCTGGCCCGTGATGGGACCGGCCGACGAGCGGCTTGACGGCCGTGCCGCCCTGCACTTCGTGGTCGTAGAGGCGGATGGTATCTTCTCTGCTGCGGATGTTGGGATGGGCCAGCAGAGCCAGCAGCGCGGCGGCCGGATCCTGGTGGTGTGGGGGCGGCGGCTCGCCCGCGGCGGCCGGCTGCCAGGCGGCCTGGAGCTGCCGCCGGGGAATTCCATCGTGCAGAAAAGCCTCGCTGACCTGGCCGACGAGCCGGTCGCCGTCGTAGATCTCCAGGCGGCCGTCCCCGGTGAATTCCCCCAGGTCGGTCAGCTCGACGTCCTGCACGGCGCACAGCGCCTGCAGCCGGTCGAGCTTCTCCGG
>JBFFZG010000183.1:0-9964 GCA_041568735.1 Promineifilaceae bacterium (SeqCode) | reverse complement strand
TAGTCGTCGCCCGCTCCGGGCTCGCCTCTCAACCTGCTTCGCGGGGCAGATCGGAGCGGCCTCCCCACTCGCTCCAGGAGCCGTCGTAGAGCCGCACGTCCGTGAAGCCGAGCCAGCGGAGGACGACGACGTAGGTCACCGAGGCGCGCGATCCGGTGGTCGACGCCCACGTCTACGCGATCGAGGAGGGCGGCGCGATCCTGCAGGGGATCAAGGCGGCGCGCAGCGACGAGCACGGCCACTACGAGCTCGTCGTCGACCGTCCCGGCGACTTCGTCATCAGCGTGGGCCTGGGGGCTTTGTTCGGCGAGCGCTCGATTCCCTTCTACGTCGACGTGCCGGAGACGGAGGCGTTCGAGCTGGACCTCGAGCTCCCGCTGGGGCGCGTCTCCGGCCGCGTTTTCGGACCAGCAGTTGAAAGGCCGGCGGCTGCAGGAGATGCCAGCCGGTCAAAGATACCCAGAGGGAACGAGTGGTCACCGGCAGGCCGGCCGGGATCAAGGCGTCGACCAGCAGGCCCCCTTCGCCAAAGGGGGGAATGGGGGCGATCTGGCGCACTCTCTGCAGGGGCGGCAGGCGCAGGCGCAGGCGGCGGCTGGCTCCGGTGAAAGCCTGGTCGACTACCTCACCCCGCCCGATCGTGATGGCATTTTCGGGGGGTTGATCCTCGCCCACCACGACCTGCTCGGGCCGGAAGAGGATCTGCACCCGGCCCCCGTCTTCCCGAAGGACCCCGTCCGGGAGGGGCAGATCGAGATCGCCAAAAAGGGCCCGGCCGTTTTCCTGACGGCCGACGAGGACCATCCCCGCTCCCAGAAAAGTGGCCACGTAAGAGGTTCGGGGCCGGGCATAGAGGATCTCCGGCGGCCCAACCTCGAGGAGCTGCCCCCTTTCGAGCACGCCGATCCGATCCCCCAGCTCAAAGGCTTCTTCCTGATCGTGTGTGACCAGGATCGTCGTCACCTTGAGCTGGCGTTGAATCTGCTTGAGCGTTCGCCGCAGCTGGGCGCGAATTTTGACATCCAGTGCGCCAAAGGGTTCATCGAGCAGGAGAACGGCGGGCTCGTAAGCGAGCGCCCTGGCCAGAGCGACGCGCTGCTGCTGTCCCCCGGAAAGCTGGCCGGCAAAGCGCTCCCCCAGGCCGGCCAGCCCGACCAGGTCGAGGAGTTCGTCCCGTTTTCGCGCCCGTGCCGCGGGCGGAAAACGGCGAATTTTCAACCCGAATTCGATATTATCTGCCACGTTCATGTGGCGAAAAATCGAATAATTTTGAAAGACAAAGCCGGTGCCCCTCTGCTGCGGTGGGAGATGCGTCACATCCCGGCCGTGCAGGAGAATGCGGCCGTCGTCCGGTTGGGACAACCCGGCGATCTGCCGCAGGATGGTGCTTTTCCCGCTGCCGCTGGACCCCAGCAGGACGAACAGCTCCCCATCGCTCACTTCCAGGGAGACCCGGTCGACCACCAGCTGCCGGCCGAACCACTTCGTCAGGCGCTCGAGAATGATCGACATCAGCTGCCCTTCCGCCCGTTGGTATAGCGGAGCAAAAAGAAAAAGATGAGAAAGGAAACCACCGCCAGGACGGCCGCGATGGCATTGGCCGTGGCCAGATTGCCAGCCTCAAACTGGGAAAAAATATAGAGGGGAGCCGTCTGTGTGCGCAGCCGCAGGTTCCCAGAGACGAGAACGGTGGCCCCAAACTCGCCCAGCGAATGGGCGAAGGTCAGCAGGGCTCCGGTAAACAGCCCTCCTCGCAGAGCCGGGAGCAGAATATAGCGGAAGGTTTGCCATCGGGTCGCGCCAATGGTATAGGCCGCCTCCTCGTAGGTCGTTTCGAGTTCGTCGAGCAGGGGTTTAATGGTGCCCAGCATATAGGGAAACGTCACAAACAGATGGGCCAACAGGACGCCAATCGGCGAGAACATCGGCTGCAGGCCGAAGGGGTCGAGCCAGCGGCCGAGCAGGCCGATAGGTCCCCACAGCAGCAGGAGGGAGGTTCCGACCACCACGGTGGGAATTGCCACCGGCAGGTTGACCACGATCCCGACCGCCTGCTCTCCCGGGAAGCGATATTTGCTCAAAATATAGGCGGTGTACGTCCCCAGGACGGCATTGATCACGGCGGTGACCATGGCGATAAGCAGGCTGAAGCGGAGGGCGAATTGGGCATCCGGCGCGGTGAGGGCGGCCCAGAAGGCGGCCAGTCCGCCGCGAAAAGCAAAAACAAACACCGCCGCCAGAGGCAGTAGAAGGAGCGGAAGCAGCACCAGGAGCAGGGTGCTGACCGGGACAAACGTCCGCATCGGTCGGTACCGCGGACGAGCTCGCGGGGCAGCTGGCTGAAAATTCATCGATTCAACTCCTGCAAAATTTGGTTTTTCCAGACCCCATCAATAATCTCTTTCTTGGCCCGGGGCCAGCCGCCGAAATCGCTGATGGTAAAGGGATCCTGAATCCAACCGAAGAACGAATTTTCGGCATTTAATTTTTCATCCACACTGCGAAACCCGTACGAGACGAACAGCCGCTGGGCGGGCTCGGACCAGAGGAATTGAACGAAAGCGTCGATCAGTTCTTGCTCAACCGGATCGATATTCCGGTCGATGACGACCAGGGTGTGCTCGCTGAAAATCGTCCTCTTCGGATAGACGATCTCCCCCTGCAGCCGTCCCCGTTCCCGATCCCGCAGCACTTCCTGTTCGTAGGTGATCAGGGCATCTCCGAAGCCATTTTCAAACTGGGTGCGGGCGGAGCGGGCGGAGCTGGCCTGGGCCACGACATTCTTCCAGATTCCCAGCAGGAGATCGCGGCCGGCACCTGGCCGCTCCGGATCGCCCCGCATGCCGGCTCCGTATTCGGCCATGATGGCCCAGTTCGCGCCGCCCGAGGTCAGCGGGTCGGGGTGGACGATTCCGATCCCCGGCCGGGTTAAAGCGGCAAAATCGTCGATCTCCCGTGGATTGCCGGGGCGAACCAGGATGATAAATGGCGTGCGGTTGACCACGCCGCCGTCGGGAAACCGGCGCCAGCTCGCTTCCCTGACGACACCGGCCTCGCTGAGCCGGTAGGCATCGAGTTCCAGGGAGAGCAGGGCCAGATCGGCCGGAACCCCCATGATGATCTGGTTGGTTATCGTGCCGGAGCCGGCAAAAGAACTGACAAACTCCACCCGCTCTCCCGTTCTCGCCCGCCATTCCTCCTGGAAAGCCGGAAAGACCCCCTGGTTCATCACTTCTTCCAGGATGCTGAAGCCGTAGAAGATGATGGTGCGCGGCGGCGCGGCGGCGCGGGAGAATGGCAGCCAGGGCCAGATCGCGTATAAACCAACCCCGGTGATGAGCATCACCGCGGTCACCTGACTCACTCGCCGCCCAATTAACCCCCGCCGCGTCATCCAATAATCAAACGCCAGTCCCCGTTTTCTCTTTCCATTAGAAAGCCGACTCCGGCCCGGCTCCCCGCCATTTATTTTAACTGAAATGGGCCAAAGATTGTCGAATTTTTTCCCGATTTGGGGAAAACTGGACCTGATCGGCAGACCGGCCTGCGGGGGGTCGGGCGCCGGATGGCCAGGCCTGCCTTTTCACGCGTTCCAGGCGGCCTCCAGGAGCATCAGCGCCCGGCCGATGCCGTCTTCCCTGCCGATCTGGCCGCCAAGCGCGGCCGCCCTGGCCCGGATGCCGGCATCCTCGGCAGCGCGGATGGCGGCAGCCAGGTTGGCGGCCGTCAGCTGCGGGCGGGGGATTGGCCGGGGGCCGGCTCCCAGCGCGGCCACGCGCCGGCCCCAGAAGGGCTGATCGGCCATGTGGGGCACAATGATGGTGGGCACACCGGCCTGCAGTCCTTCGGCCGTCGTCCCGGCCCCGCCGTGGTGAACGACGGCGCGCATCCGCGGGAACAGCCAGCTGTGGGGCGCTCCTGCCAGCCGGAAAACACCGGCTGGCAGCTCACCGGCCCCGACCCCCATCCAGCCGGTCTGCAGTATCGCCCTGCAGCCGCTGCGGCGGACCGCTTCCAGGAGGAGGCCTGTCAGCCGGGCGGGATCGCGGCCCGTCATGCTGCCGAAGCCGATGTAGACCGGCGGCTCGCCGGCCGCCAGGAAGTCGCTCAGATCGGCCGGGGGCTCCCAGCCGGCCGTCTCGTCGAGAAACCAGTAGCCGGCCGTGTGGAAGTTGGCCGGCCAGTCAGGCGGGTGGGGGACCACCCGCGGGCTGTACCCATGGATCACCAGCATCCGGCGGCGGCACTCCCGGTTCTGCCGGCCGGTCTGCGGCGGCAGGTCAAGCGTTTCCCGGCGAAAGCGATTGGTCAGTTTCCCCGCCATCTGCCAGGGAAATGGCTCCAGGAGGAGCCGGCCAAAGAGCCGGTTGATCCAGCTTTCTCGTTCCGGCAGGGGGGCCTGCGTGCTGGCCGGGCCGCTGCGGGTGGGAAACAGAATCGGCTGCAGCGGGGCGCTCACGTGGTAGGAGCCGAGCTTTTCCGCAATCGAGGTGGCGTACACATCCGAGGTAAATCCGCTGATGATGACATCTGCCCCCCGGCAGGCTTCCCAGGCATCGTTCATCATGGCCAGGCCGTGCCGGGCGAACAGCCGCCGCATCAGGCGGGTTTGCTGGAGTGGGTTGGTCCCCTTTTCAGCCCATTCGACCCCGCCCTCAGACTTCATGACCTGCTGAATATCGACCGAAGCCGGAACGGCCTCCAGCCCGTGGCCCTCGATCCAGCCGGCGAAATGGCGGCTGGCGATGAGGCGGACCAGGTGGCCGCGCTGCCGAAGCGCCCGGCCAAGCGCCAGAAGGGGCTGCACATCCCCCCGCGTGCCAAAGGCGATGATTGAAACTTGCATCCGCGCCTTCCCGATCTCGCCCAACGTTTTTACCGGGGTTCGACCGCGTGGCGGACAACCGCTCCCGCATAGGCGCCGATGAAGGCGATCGCGAGCCCGATCAGCGAACCGATGTTTCCTCCGCGGAGAACGCCGAGCAGGGGCAGCCACCCGCCGACCGCCAGCCCCCATACCCAGGGGCGAGCCGGCCGGATCGCGGCAAACAGGGCGGCAGCCAGCAGCACAGCTCCGGCGGAAATACCGGTGTCGTCCCAGGTCGGCCGGCTGTCGATCCGGGCGATGGTTAAGCCGATCGCCGATGCCCCTAACAGGATCAGACCGGATGAATGGCGGCTCGAACGAGCAGTCATCGGTTATTCCTGCTCCTGCGGCTCCGGATATTCGACCAGGAAGTCGGCGGCGAAGGCCCGCAGCCGGTTGTCGCGGATCGCCTGCCGCATTTCGGTCATCAGGTCGAGCAAAAATCCGACATTATGTAAAGAAAGTAGAACATGGGCCAGGATTTCGTTGGCCTTGACCAGATGGCGCAGGTAGGCCCGGCTGTACTGGGCGATGGGGCTGTCTTCGCTGAGCGGCCGTTCATCCCGTTCGAACTGCCGGTTGCGCAGGTTGAGCTTTCCCCCGCGGACCAGGGCGGTCCCGTGCCGGGCCAGCCGGGTTGGCAGGACACAGTCAAAGATGTCGATGCCGCGCAGGACGGCGTTAACCAGGTCCTCCGGCGCGCCGACGCCCATCAGGTAGCGGGGCTTGTGCCGCGGCAGGACCGGCTGCAGCCACTCGAGCACCCGGTACATCTCCGCCTTGCTTTCCCCCACCGCCAGCCCGCCGATGGCGTAGCCGGGCAGATCGAGCGGGGCCATGAAGGCGGCGCTCTCTTCTCGCAGATCGCGAAAAATCCCCCCCTGCACGATGCCAAATAGCGCCTGGTCAGACCGCTGTTTGGCCGCCTGGCAGCGCTCCAGCCAGGGGTGGGTACGGGTCAATGACTGCTTGACATAATCATAGTCATTTGGAGGCGGACATTCGTCGAAGGCCATAATGATGTCGGCCCCCAGGTTTTCCTGGATGGCGATGCTGCTTTCCGGGGTGAAGCGGTGGGCCGACCCGTCGATATGAGAGCGAAACGTCACCCCATCCTGGTCGATCTTGCGGGTCTGGCTCAGGCTGAATACCTGGAAGCCGCCGCTGTCGGTCAGCAGGGGACCATCCCACTGCATGAACTGGTGGAGCCCGCCCAGATCGCGCACGAGGGTGTCCCCTGGCCGGAGGTAAAGGTGGTAGGTATTGCTCAGAACCAGGCTGGCCCCCAGCTCGCGCAGGTCGCGCGGCTGAAGCGCTTTGACCGTGGCGGCCGTGCCGACCGGGGCGAAGACCGGGGTTTCGAGGATCCCATGCGGCGTGTGAAAGCGGCCGCAGCGGGCCCCGCTGTCGTCGTTGGCGGTGATATCGAATTCAAACACGGGAGAAATTGTAAGGAGGTGCCGCGGGCCGGGCAAGCCCGGAGGTCAAACCTCACCCAGGCAGGTGTCGAGATCGCGGGCGGTGGCGATGATATCCCCGTCGAGCGGCACGAATTTGGTGGCGTTGGCGACCTGGTCCAGCGGGACGTAATCGACCCGCGGCGGGTTCAGGGCGACCATGACATTCCGCTGCCCCTCTTCCAACGCCCGCACGGCCGCCGCGCCGAAGCGGAGAGAGAGCAGCCGGTCCCGCGCCGTCGGGGTGCCCCCACGCAGCAGATGGCCCAGCACGACGCAGCGAGTCTCCTGGCCGGTCATCGCCTGCAGCTCGGCGGCCACCTTTTGCCCAATGCCGCCGAGCTGCACCGCCTGGCCGATTGTTTTGCCGCGAATGGTCAGCTCCCCGCCGCGCGGCCGGGCCCCTTCGGCGACCAGGACGATCGAAAATTTGGCCCCCCCGACCACCCGTCCGCGGCACTTGTCGGCCACGCACTGCAGATCGTAGGGGATTTCCGGGATGAGGATGACGTCGGCTGAGGCGGCGATGCCGGCATAAAGGGCGATCCAGCCGGCGTAGCGCCCCATCACCTCGACGACCATAATGCGGCTGTGAGACTCGGCCGTCGTGTGGAGCCGGTCGAGACATTCTGTGGCAAAAGAAACGGCCGAGTCAAAGCCGAAAGTGGCAATCGTGTGCTGCAGGTCGTTGTCGATCGTCTTCGGCACACCGATGACGTTGATGCCAGAGCGCCGGCCGATCTCATGGGCGATCGTCAGCGAGCCGTCTCCGCCGACGGCGACCAGGGCGTCGAAGCCGTATTTTGTAAAGGCGGCCGTGATCTCGTCCGAACGATCGACCGTCGTCCAGTTTCCGTCGGCATCCTGCACCGGGTATTCGAGCGGATTGCCCCGGTTAGTCGTGCCCAGAATCGTGCCCCCGAGATGGGTAATTCCCCGCACCGACTGCCGCCCCAAGCGTACCAGCCCCCCGCCGACGAAGGCTTCCGGATCGAGAATGCCCCGGTAGCCCTCGCGAATGCCGTAGACTTCCCAGCCGCGCTTGTCAGCCGCCAGGACCACGGCGCGAATGACCGCGTTCAACCCGGGAGCATCGCCGCCGCCGGTGTTCAAAACGATTCTCATGAGCTCATCCTTTTCCTGTGGGGGCCGTCCAGCCGGGGCCAATCGCTCCCGGCCGATTGTCAACGACCGTTCCCATTTAGTATACAATGGTCCAGTGAATTTGTTAGCCCGTGGCTGGATGCGGCTGGTGGCCCTGGGGTTTCACCTTCTCTACAACCAGTTTGCCTGGAGCTACGACCTGGTGAGCTGGGTCGTCTCCCTGGGCGAATGGCGCCGCTGGCAGCTGGCCTCGCTCGAATTTGTCAGCGGCCCCGATCTGCTCGAAATCGCCCACGGACCCGGCCACATGCTGGTCGAGCTGCACCGGCGCGGCTTTCGGGTGATCGGCTGCGACCTGTCGCCGCAGATGGGGCGGCTGGCCCACGGTCGCTGGCGCCGCCGCGGTCTGCCGGTTTCCCCGCCGCTTGTCCGCTGCCTGATTCCGGCCATTCCCTTTGGGGAGCAGGCATTTGACGGGATCTTATCCCAATTTCCCACCCCTTTTATCACCGAACCCGCCACGCTGGCGGCCCTGTTTCGGCTGCTGCGGCCCGGCGGCGCCCTGGTCATTCTACCCGAGGGGCATCTGCGCGGCCGGGGGCCGCTCCACCGGTTGATCGCCTGGGCCTTTCGCGTGACCGGGCAGACGATCGGCGAGGCCGCTCCCGAATCTGAAGCGGGCGCCGCCGCGGCGGTCTGGCGCCGCTGGCAGGCCCAGCTGGCCGCGGCCGGATTCACCAGCCGTATCGAAACGATCACTCTCGAGCGGAGCGTCTGCACGGTGATCGTGGCCGACCGGCCGGCTTGGACACGACTCCGGTAAAGATTTATACTTCAGAGATCTTATTATTTGAGGCGGCTGAACCTGTGCAAGGACATGTGATGGTGCGAGACGAGGTCTTCGAGGTTGTCTCCCAATGCCTTTTTCTCCAGGGTGTCGACGACCAGGCCTGCCGGGAGCTGATTGAGGCGGGCCACGTATACCCCATCACCCCGGAGCAGATTTTATTCCATCAGGGGGAACCGGCCGACGTCTTCTACATCGTCATCGAAGGGCACGTCAAGCTGGTCCGCCTCTCCCCCGAGGGGCACCAGATCACGGTCAATTATGTCGGCCCCGCCGGAGGCATCGGCATCATCGTCGCTCTGAGCCAGAGCCGCTATCCGGTCACAGCCGAAGTCGTGCAGGGGGGACGTGTCATCGCCTGGGCGGAAATGGTGGTCAAGGAGCTCATGCTCCGCCATCCGCGGCTGGCGCTCAACGGGATGGAGCTGATTTCCAACTACTTCATCAATTTGCAGCAGCGGTATCAGGAGCTGACATCGGAGCGGGTGGAGCGGCGGGTGGCGCGCGCCCTGCTGCGGCTGGTGCGGCAGACCGGCCGCAAAGTGGAGAGAGGGATCCTCATCGATCTCCCCCTCTCCCGCCAGGACCTGGCGGAAATGACCGGTACGACGCTGTTCACGGTCAGCCGAATCCTGAAGGGGTGGGAGCAGAAGGGGTACGTCCTGGCCGAGCGGGAGCGGGTGACGATCCGCAAGCCGCACGAACTCGTCATCATCGCCGAGGATTTACCCCAGGGAGAAGAGCCTCAACCCTGACGAGAGACGATGCGGGGCCAGATGTGGTGAACAAAGCTGGCCAGCGCCCCGAGCTCGGCGATCCGGCCGAAGATGATCAGCAGCGTCAGGTTGGCTCCGTAGCCAACGATCACCAGCAGAATTCCCAGGTTGAGCAAGACGATTCCGGCCACGGCCCCGGCTTCGTTCCCCCGGCGTGGGGGAACCCAGAAGCGGGGGGCGATCCAGAACACCGTCCCCAGGACGAGCTGTACGGTCCAGCCAAAGAGGAGGATTTCGATGTGGACTGGCAGCAGCCGCCAGATCGACGACTCGAAATGGATGCCCTTGTTGGCCAGCATCAGGCTTCCCATCGAGATACCGGCGATGAAATAGGCAAAGGAAAGGCGAATCGTCCAGCGGCTTAATCGGGGCATGTCATTCTCCGCGATATTTTTCTTTGATGCGCGGCCAGCTGATCGTCACGAAGACGACGGCCGCGAGCCACTGCAGGGTTGCCGAGGCGACGAGAAACCAGCCATCTCCGGCTGCCAGCGTTTCTGCCGGCAGGGGTTCAAACACCAGCCGCAGCAGCAGTCCGCCGTTGAGGGTGACGAAAACCAGCCAGCCCCAGAAAGGACGGCCGCGCGGCTGTTCGCGAGAGATAATCGGAAACATCCAGTAGATCACTCCAAAGATCATCTGGGTAACCCACCCGACCATGAAAAGGTGGAAATAGACCGGACCTAGCCGCCCGAGCCAGGGGACGGGGCGGGCCTCGGCCGGCAGCGCCAGCCCGACCGCCAGCAGCAGGGCCAGCAGCAGATGGAGCCAGGCCGCTTTAATGAACCAGCGTGTCAGTGTCGGCATAGGGGGCCTGCTCCGGGGCAGTCATGGCCCGGCCGGGACGCAGCGCCTGCCAGACGAAAACAGCCGCCGCCAGCAGCGGCGGGATGGTGCTCCAGGCGGCCGCCTC
>JBFFZG010000182.1:0-9965 GCA_041568735.1 Promineifilaceae bacterium (SeqCode) | reverse complement strand
CGCTTCGCCGGGTTCGTCAGCTGCCTCGACCGCCGCTTCGGCGGTTTCTTCACCGACTTCGGCGGCCGCTTCGACGGTTTCTTCAGCCACCGCGACCGCTGCTTCGGCGGTTTCTTCAACGACTTCGGCCGCCGCTTCGACGGTCTCTTCAGCCACCTCGACCGTCTCTTCAACGGCTTCCGCGGCCGCTGCGACGGTCTCCTCGACCACGGACTCGGCTTCGGCCTCGGGGGCCGGGGTTTCTTCGGCCGCGGCGGCCGCCTTGGCCACCTTCTTGCCGCCCTTCTTCTTCGGCTCCTCTTTTACCTCCGGCTGCATGAACTCGGCTGCGAGCGCTTCCAGGCTCTCAACGGCATGCAGGCGCTGGAGGCGATCGTACGTCCCCTGTTTCACAAGGAAGCGGCGGACCGGATCGGAAGGCTGGGCGCCAACACTGAGCCAGTGCAGGGCCCTGTCTTCCTTGATATGAACGGTGGCCGGATCGGTCAGCGGGTTGTAGTAGCCGATATTCTCGACAAAGCGGCCGTCCCGCTTGTTGTGAACATCGGTGACGACAACCCGGTAGTGGGGCTGCTTTTTCTTGCCGCGACGGCTGAGACGAATACGTAGCATGACAATCTCTCCATTTAACTGAAAAAGGGTGGATGGGAACTGTGACCCCCTGTCGGTGTGGCTTTCCCTGCCGGGATCACCAGGTCACAGATAACGTTCCGGACGTGCTCGCGCACCCGTAAAACGCACAGAGCAGCCCTTGAAAAGAAATTTCTCATGACCTGCGCTCTACTTTTTAACGGGAGCTTCCGGGATTTAATTGTCAAACCGGCCTACTGCATGTGAGGAAGGCTGCCCGCCGGCTAAAATCCGAAGGGGTTGCTGCCACCGCCAAGCATACCGCCCAGCGCCCGCAAACCGCCGCGCTTGCGCATCTGCTGCATCATCTGCTGCATGTCGCGAAAATCGCGCAGGAGCTTGTTCACATCCTGCACCGTCGTGCCCGATCCGGCCGCGATCCGCCGCTTGCGGCTGGCCTTAATCACTTTCGGATTGCGCCGCTCCTGCCGGGTCATCGAGCGAATGATCGCCTCGATCCGCTTCAGATCCTTCTCGGCTTCGTTCATGTCGACGTCCCTGGCCATCTGGCCAAAGCCGGGGATCATTTCCATGATTTTGCCGAGCGGTCCTAATTTTTTAATCTGCTGCATCTGCGCCAGGAAATCTTCGAGGGTGAAATCCCCTTCGATGAGCCGCTTGCCGGCGCGCGCGGCCTCTTCCTGGTCCATTTCTTCCTGGGCCCGCTCGATCAGGGTCAGCACATCGCCCATGCCGAGAATGCGGCTGGCCAGCCGGTCGGGATGGAAAAGCTCCAGGTCGCTCAATTTTTCGCCGGTGCCGAGGAACTTGATCGGTACCCCGGTCACTTCTCGCATCGAGATGGCGGCGCCGCCGCGGGCATCCCCGTCGATCTTGGTCATGACCAGACCGGTGATCTGGACGGCTTCGTTGAAGTCGGTGGCGACGCGCACCGCTTCCTGGCCGGTCATGGCGTCGGCCACGAGCAGCGTTTCAATCGGCCGCACGTGGGTTTTGATCGCCTTGATTTCGGCCATCATCATTTCGTCGATGTTAAGCCGGCCGGCAGTATCGAGAATAACGGCCGTGTGCCCTTCTTTCTGGGCCAGGGCGACCCCGCGCTGGCAGACGTCCGGCGGCTGGCCTTCCGGACCTTCGTGGTAGACGGGAATGTTTAGCTGCCTGCCCAGGGTTTCCAGCTGTTCGATGGCAGCCGGCCGGTAGACATCCGCCCCCACCAGGAGCGGCCGCCCCCCCTTCTTGCGCAGGTGGAGGGCGATCTTGGCCGACATCGTTGTTTTGCCGGCTCCCTGGAGGCCGACCATCATGATGACTGCCGGGGACTGCATCCCCAGGTTGAGCCGGCCCGGTTCGCCGAGCGTGGCCACCAGCTCTTCGTGGACGATTTTCACCACCTGCTGGCCGGGAGTCAGGCTCTTCAGCACTTCCTGGCCGATCGACCGCTCCCTGACCCGGCCGACAAACCCCTTGACGACCTTGTAGTTGACATCCGCCTCGAGCAGGGCCAGCCGAACGTCGCGCATGGCCGCGTCGACGTCGCTCTCGGAGAGCTTGCCGCGCTTGCGCAGTCCGTCAAAGGTAGCCTGGAGGCGTTCGCTCAGGGATTCAAACACAGAAGTGGATCCAATCGTTCAAATTCACAAGCGCCCCATTTTAACGGACTCAACAGGTCGGTGCAATTACGCTAATCGGTTGAAAATAATTCGCTCGAAGGGGCGGCGCGGGATCCTTTCAGCCATCCTGCTCTGCCAGGCGCGCGGTCAGCTCGGCCAGGATGCCGGCGGCCGGGCCGGCCAGGACAAAGGTGGCATGGACGGTCAGCGGCGTCTCCGCCGGGTTGATTTCGACGACGATCGCCCGCCGCCCCAGGGCGTCTTCGACCAGGCCGGCGGCCGGATAAACGAGGCTGGAGGTCCCGATTGAAAAGAAGACGTCGCAGTCCGCGGCCGCCTCTGAGGCGGACTGCAGGGCGGCCGCCGGCAGCGTTTCGCCGAACCAGACGACATCCGGCCGCAGCAGGCGGCCGCAGCGAGGGCAGGCCGGGGGCGCGCCGTCGAGCCGCTGCCAGTCCGGAACGGGGTGGCCGGCCCCGCTGCAGCGGACCCGGCCGAGATTGCCGTGCAGCTCGACCACCTCGCGGCTGCCGGCCGCCTGGTGCAGCCCATCGACGTTCTGCGTGATCAGAGTGAAGCGGGGAAATCGGGCCGGCCAGCCGGCCAGCGCCTCGTGGCCGGCATTGGGGCGCGCCTGTCCGACCAGCTCCCGCCGCCAGGCGTACCAGTTCCAGACGAGCTCGGGGTCGCGGGCAAAGGCTTCGGGCGTGGCCAGCTCCAGCGGGTCATAGTGGGCCCACAGGCCGGTCAGCGCCTCCCGGAAGGTCGGCACGCCGCTCTCAGCCGAAATGCCGGCGCCGGTCAGGACGACGACGTGGCGGGCCTGCCGCAGCCGATCGAGGAGAGCCGGTGGGATCACGGCTACAGCCCCAGGATGACCTTGGCCAGGCTGAAATAGATGGCCAGCCCGGCCGTGTCGACGATCGTGCTGATCATCGGGCCGCTGATGACGGTGGGATCGATATTAAAATGCTCCGCCAGGGTCGGCACAAGCGTGGCGATGGTCGTGGCGCAGAGAATCGAGGCCGGCAGCGTCAGAGCGATTACAGCCCCTACCTGCCAGCCCACCCCCCATATCAGACCCAGGATCATGCCGGCCGTTCCCATCAGCAGGCCGAGAAAAAGCCCGGTGGTCACCTCTTTGCGCCAGGCCCGAAAAAGGGTCGAGATGCGCACCTCGCCCAAAGTGATGGCGCGAATGATGGTGTTGACCGTCTGCGAGCCGGCGTTGCCCCCGGTGCCCATGATCAGCGGCGTGAAAATCGCCAGAATGGTGAACTCGGCCAGCTCCGTCTCGAAGGCGCGAAAGACGCCGCCGGTGAAATTGGCCGCCACGAACAGCAGCATCAGCCAGCCGATGCGCTTGCGGACGAGCTGCGTGATTGGCACGGAAAAGTACGGGGCGTCGAGCGGCTGGGCGCCGCCCAACCGCTGGATGTCCTCCGTGACCTCTTCCTCCAGGGCATCCATGACGTCGTCGACGGTGATGACGCCGAGCAGGCGGTTGTCCTCGTCGACGACCGGCAGCGCGACGTAGTCGTACCGGGAAAAGATCTCGGCGATTTCTTCCTGATCGGCCGTGACCTTGACGGAGTAGACGGTGTCCAGCATGATGTCTTCGATCAGTTCGCCCGGCTGCCGCATCAGCAGATAGCGCACCGGCACGACACCGATCAGCCGGCCGAAGCGATCGACGACGTAGAGGTAGTGGACGGTTTCGATATCTTCGAGATTGCGCAGGTAGTCGAGGGCCTCGGCGACGGTCCACTGCCGGCGCAGAGCGGCCACGTCGCGGGTCATGAGCCGGCCGGCGCTCTCCTCCTCGTAGCTGAGCAGCTCGCGGACTTCCTGCGCCTCCTCCGGTTCCATGAGCTCGAGCAGCCGGTCGGAGACTTCGTCCGGCAGGTCCTCGAGGAACTCGGCCGCGTCGTCCATCGGCAGCTCGTCGAGGAGGTCGGCCAGCTTTTCATCGTCGACCTGTTCCACCAGCTCCTGCCGCACGAGGCTGCCCGTCTCGTCGAGCACTTCGCTGGCCACTTCGATCGGCAGTTTACTGAAGACGATAACCGCTTCCGGCGAGGGAAGATCCTCCAGCAGGTCGGCGATGTCGGCCGGATGAAAGTTGTCGAGCAGCTCGCGCAGCTCGCTCAACCGGTTTTCCTGAACCAGCGCCAGTATCTGTTCTTTGTCGGGCAGATTGCTTTCAGGTGTCATCAGACTTGTTCTTCCTTATCGATCGACATCGACCGGGCATCAAGGGCATCACCCCCCGGTTCGCCCGGCAGCTGGCGTGAGGGAAATAATCCGGCTACAACTATGGCCTGATCTTGATTTGGGAACGTATTGTAGCGCGGGAATGGCTGCTCAACCCCCGGTGATTTTAGGCTCTGAGGGGGAATTGTCAAGGTGAAGCGAGGCGAAAGCGAATGGAGAACCCGACCCTGAGGGACGCCCAGAAATGGGTCGATGAATGGATCAACACGGTGGGGGTGACCTACTTCCACGAACTGACCAACACGGCCATTTTGATGGAAGAAGTCGGCGAAATGGCCCGCCTGATGGCCCGCCTGTACGGCGAGCAGAGTTTCAAGGAAGTGGAAGAGGCCGCGGCCGCGCCGGACCGACTGGCGGAAGAGATGGCCGATGTCCTCTTTGTCCTGATCTGCCTGGCCAACCAGACCGGGATCGACCTCAACGCCGCGTTCCAGGCCACCATGGCCAAGAAAACCCGCCGGGACGCCCTGCGCCACCGCCAGAACCCCAAGCTCCACCCCCCCAACCCCTGACTCCCGGCTCACAACCCCCAACTCCCATGCTTCCTCTCGCTCTCCTCTGGTTCCTCCTCCTTTTCGGCGGTTATCTGCTCGGCCGGCCGGACCCCTACCGGCGCATGCCGCTCTGGACCCGGCTGGCTTCCTCAGCCGTCCTCGTCGTCCTGGCCGGCTGGCTGGCGCTGGCAAATCCCGGCGGCTACGGCCGGCTGATCACCTTGGGGATGGCGCTTGGATGGGTGGGAGATCTGTTTATGGCCGGGCTGTTTCCCTGGCCGCGGCCGGCCGTTTTAGGCGGCATGGGCGCTTTCGGCCTCGGACACCTGGCCTATATCGCCGCCTGTTTGCTCGCCGGCCTCGGCCTTCCCTGGCCCGGCCGGCTGGCCGCCTGGGGAGGCTGGCTCCTGATCGGCGGTGTGGGCTGGTTTCTGGTCGTCTGGCGCCCCGCTCCGGCCGCACGACGGACGGCGCTGCACCGGGCCGCCCTCCCCTACACGCTCCTGCTGGCCTCGACCGCCGGCGCGGCGGCCGGCCTCGCCCTGCACCGGCCGCTCTTCTGGCTGTTCGCGCTCGGGGCGGCCCTGTTCCTGATCAGCGACCTCATGATTGCCGTCGACCTCTTCAACAAGCACCGCTTTCGGGGGATGGGGGATTGGATCTGGCTGACATACGGCCCGGCCCAGGCGCTGATCGTCCTATCGATTGGCTACGGTGGCGGCTAGCGGCTGCCGTTGAGATGGGGCTTGAGAAACTGGCCGGTGAAGGAGGCTTCAATCCGGGTCACTTCTTCCGGCGTGCCCTGGGCCACGATGGTGCCGCCGCGGTCACCCCCTTCCGGACCCAGATCGATCAGGTGATCGGCCACCTTGATGATGTCGAGGTTGTGCTCGATGATGACCACCGTGTTCCCCTTGTCGACCAGCCGGTTGAGGGCGACGATCAGTTTGGCCACGTCGTGGGAATGTAAGCCGACCGACGGCTCGTCGAGGATGTAGATGGTGCGGCCGGTGGCGATCTTCGACAGCTCGCGGCTCAATTTCACCCGCTGCGCCTCACCGCCGCTCAAGGTGGTCGCCGATTGCCCGAGCTTGATATAGCCCAGGCCGACGTCGAGCATGGTCTTTAATTTGCGCTTGATCGGGGGAATGCTCTCAAAAAAGCCGAACCCTTCTTCGATGGTCATATCCAGCACATCGGCGATCGATTTGCCCTTGTAGGTGACCTGCAGCGTTTCTCGATTGTACCGCTGGCCGTGGCAGATGTCGCAGGGGACGTAAATGTCCGGCAGAAACTGCATTTCGATCCGGTTGACCCCCTGGCCGTCGCAGGCTTCACAGCGGCCGCCTTTGACGTTGAAGCTGAAGCGGCCCGGTTTGTAGCCGCGCACTTTGCTCTCCGGCATGCCGGCGAACAGGTCGCGTATCGGGCCGAAGACATTGGTGTAGGTGGCGGGGTTGGAGCGCGGGGTGCGGCCGATCGGGGACTGATCGATCTCGATCACCTTGTCGAGCTCTTCCAATCCCTCGATTCGCTGGTGTTTACCCGGCAGGTCCTTCGTTTTGTAAAAATGTTGGGCCAGTTTTTTGCTCAGAATATCGATCAGCAGGGTGCTCTTCCCGCTGCCGCTGACGCCGGTGATGCAGACCAGCTTGCCCAGGGGCAGGTCGATGGTGACGTGCTTGAGATTGTTTTCGCTGGCATCGATGATGCGGAGGAATTTGCCCGTGCCCGGCCGCCGTTTCTTGGGCAGCGGGATGCGCAGCCGGCCGCTCAGATAGCCGCCGGTGATCGAATTCATTTCCTGGCAGATGACCTCGGGCGGCCCTTCGGCCACGACCTCGCCCCCGTGAATGCCGGCCCCCGGTCCCAGATCGACAATCCAATCCGAGGCCCGCATCGTATCCTCGTCGTGCTCGACGACGAGCACCGTATTCCCGAGATCCCGCATCCCCTTCAAGGTGCGGATCAGCCGGGCGTTGTCCCGCTGGTGGAGGCCGATGCTCGGTTCGTCTAAAACGTAGAGAACTCCCATGAGCTGGCTGCCGATCTGGGTGGCCAGCCGAATGCGCTGGGCCTCGCCGCCGCTGAGGGTGCCGGCCGATCGGCTCAGGGTCAGGTAGTCGAGGCCGACGTCGACCATAAACTGCAGCCGTTCGCGGATCTCTTTCAAGATCATGCGGGCGATCATCTGCTCCCGGCGGGACAGCGGGGTCTCGGTCTCATCCGCCAGGTGGTTGGCCCAGGTCAGGGACTCCGTCACCGGCCAGCTGCTGACTTCGGCGATCGATGCGCCGGCCACCGTCACGGCCAGGGCGACCGGGTTGAGCCGGCTGCCGCCGCAGGTTTCGCACGGCCGGTTGCTCATAAACTCCTCGAGCTTTGTGCGCACGTAATCCGAGGTCGTTTCGCTGTAGCGGCGCTCGAGATTGGTGATCACCCCTTCAAATTTGGTGCTGTAGACCCGGCGCGCCCCTTCCCGGTTGACGTATTCGATTTCGACCGCGGTCTGGTTGCTGCCGTAGAGGATCAGCCGGCGCTGGGCGTCGTTGAGGGTCGACCAGGGCTGGTCGACCGGAATGCCGAACTGATCGGCCGTCGCCTTGAGCAGCTGCCAGTAATACCCCTGCCTGTCGTCAGTCGGCCAGGCCACCACGGCCCCCTCGCCCAGGTTTAGCCCGGGGTTGGGAACGATGAGATCGGGGTCGATCACCTTTTTGACGCCCAGTCCCTGGCAGGATTCGCAGGCGCCGTGCGGGGTGTTAAAGCTGAAACTGCGGGGTTCAATCTGGGGAATACTCGTGCCGTCATAGGGACAGTAGAGATGCTCGGAGTAGAGGAAGTCGACCGGATTGTCGCGGTCGGTGACGTCGTTGATGATGACCAGCCCGTCCCCCAGCCGCAGGGCGGTTTCCACCGAGTCGGTGAGCCGGGTGCGGTCGGCGCGGGCCTCTTCCCCGTCCGGCTCCTCGAAATGGCGCACCACGAGCCGGTCGACCACCGCTTCGATCGTGTGATTTTTATACCGGTCGAGCTCGATTTTGTCGTCGACGGAGTAGACCTCGCCGTTGACCCGGAGCCGCACGAACCCGGCCTTGCGCACGTCCTCGAACACGCCGAGATGATGCCCTTTGCGATCGCGAATCAGGGGAGCCAGCACCTGGATGCGGGTCCCTTCGGCCATTTTCTGCACGTCTTCGACGATCTGCTCGGCCGACTGCGGCTGCACCGGCCGGCCGCAGACCGGGCAGTGCGGCGTCCCCGCCCTGGCGTACAGGAGGCGCAGATAATCGTACACCTCGGTGACGGTTCCCACCGTTGACCGGGGATTGTGGCTGACCCCTTTCTGGTCGATTGAAACGGCCGGGCTCAGCCCCTCGATCTGGTCGACATCCGGTTTTTCCATCTGTCCCAGGAACTGGCGGGCGTAGGCCGACAGGGATTCGACATAGCGGCGCTGCCCCTCGGCAAAGATCGTATCGAAGGCCAGCGAAGACTTGCCGGAGCCGGACAGGCCGGTGAGGACTACCAGCTTGTTCCGGGGGATTTCGACGTCGATATTTTTGAGGTTGTGCTCGCGCGCGCCGCGCACGATGATCTTATCCAGCGTCATGGAGGACTCTCCTGGTCGGGGGCGGCTGCCGCCGGACCGGATGCGATTTTTCAGGAACCCGGGATGGTTGAATTATAGAACTTATGTTTCATTCGCGCTACAAAACATCCATTTTATCATCGGAACCGGGTTCCGGACTATTAGCGCAAGGTCAGCATTTAGCGGTTCAGCGGGGGAGCTGTTGTTCGCGCAGAAAAGCGAGCACGAGATCGGCCACAACCGCGTTGCCGGCCTCGCTGAGGTGGGTGTCGCGCACGAAAAAGAGCTGCCCGCCGGCCGCGGCCGCGGCGGTCAGCCCTTCGGTGACGTCGAGGCAGGGCACCTGGTTCGCCGCGCACCAGGCGAGCATCTCCCGCCGCCCCTGACCGAGCCCCTGCAGCACGCTGTCGCCGAGCTGCGGCCGGGTCAGGTCGGCATAGACTTCCTCTTTGAACGGCATCAGGACGACCGCCAGCGGAATGCCCCGTTCGGCCAAAAAGGCCCGGGTCTCGTCGAGGGCTTTGAGGGTATGGCGCAGCCCCTCCTGGTTTTTTTCCAGGGTCATATCGCCCGCCTGGAGGATGTAGGGCCGGCCGAAGGTCAGCTCGACCTCCCCGCTGCGGACGTAATAGGGATCGACCTGCACTTCGTAGCCGGCCAGGTTGGGATGGCTGGCGGTCACCGTGCGCCAGAGCCAGTAGACGACCGAATTGGCCTGCAGCCACCGCTCCACCGGCCCGGGTTCTGGGTCGGCCATAGCGGCCTTCTGGCGATGCCGGTTGACAAAGCCGTAATCTTCATTGAAATCATTGCCGTACCACTGCCAGAGGACCAGCTTCGGTTCATACGGCAGACCGAAGGTCCGGGCGATGTTGTGGTGGCTGATCGACCCGGTAGCCCCCTGCGCCAGGTTGACGGCGCTGAGACCGCCGTCCTGCTCCAGCAGCGGTACCCAGCAGTCGGCATATTCCGTGAAGCACATGGCAAAGGAGTCGCCGACGACAACCAGGTCGACCGGCCAGCGGGGCTCCCACTCCGGCCGATCGACGCGGAAGCCGACCACGGAATTCGGGTCGAGCCAGTTTTTCGTGGTCAGGTGAAAGCTGACATTGACATTCGGGAACTGGAGCGAATCCACGAGGTCGGGCACCATGACCATTTGAAAGTTGTCTTCGGCTCGCCAGGCAGCCGGGGGGAGCAGGGTTTCGCCGCTCCAGGGGGCTTTTTTAACGTAGCGGAGCGGGGCCTGCAGCATATAAGGCAGGGTGGGAAAGGCCAGCCGCACCAGGAGTTCCAGCAGCAGCCAGCCGAGCAGCAGGCCAAAAGCGGCGGCCAGCAGGCGGCTGACGGCCGCCCGCCAGGAAATTCGGGGGGTGGTGCGCCCATCGTTTTCGGAATATT
>JBFFZG010000181.1:0-9974 GCA_041568735.1 Promineifilaceae bacterium (SeqCode) | reverse complement strand
GATCGACGGCGAAAACACCCTGGTCTCCGATCCCGACCGGGCCCACTGCGAACACGCCCTGGGCGTGCTCGACCACCTGGTCGTCATCGACATCTTCCTGACCGAAACCGGCATGATGGCCGACGTCGTGCTGCCGGCCACCGCCTGGGGTGAAACTGACGGCGTCTGCACCAACACCGAACGGCGGGTGCAGCGGCTGCGGGTGGCTGTTCCGCCGCAGGGTGAAGCGCAGCCGGACTGGTGGATCGTCAGCCAGATCGCCCAGAGGCTGGGGATCCCTGGCTTCGAGTACACCCACGCCAGCGAAGTCTTCAACGAGCTCTGCTCGCTTTCTCCGGTTTACGCCGGACTCGACTGGGATCGCATCGAATTCGGGGAATACCAGTGGCCGGTGCCGGACAAGAACCACCCCGGCACACCGCGTCTCCACGAAGAATCGTTTATCAACGGCCGGGGGATCTTTTCCCTGATCAACTACCGGGATCCAGCTGAATCGATCAGCGACGATTATCCCGTCTGGCTGACAACCGGCCGCCGGCTGGAATCCTACCACACGCGCACGCAGACCGGCCGCAGCGCCGGCATCGACTACCTCCTCTCGGAGGAAACGCTGGAAGTCAACCCGGTCGACGTCGACGCCTGGGGGCTGCGGGACGGCGGCTGGGCTTTGCTGAGCAGCCCGCGCGGTTCGGTTCGGGTCAAAGTCGAAGCAACCAATCGCTCCCCGCGGGGAACGGTCTTCGCCAGCTTCTCCTTCGCCGAAGTGCCGATCAACGCCCTGACGGGCGGCGGCTACGATCCGACGACCCACACGGCCGAGCTCAAAGTCTGCCCGGTGCGCGTCGAACCGGCCTGACAGGGCCTAAGATCGCGATTTTCGTCAGAAAAAGAGGCCGTTTGATGCCAGAACGGCCTTTTTTCTATGGTGTTTTTGACGCGGCAGAGCCGGGCCGGTGTGCCGGTTGGCTGGACTCCCTCAGATCAAGGCGATCCTCTGCGCACGGGCACCCGTTCAGGGGGTGGAATAGATCGTCGGGATGCTTGACTTGCCATTTTTAAATTTTCTATAATGCCCCCTAATCCTGGGGCGGCATCATCGATAAACTCCGGGGGGCAAACAGGCCAGCCACACCGCGTTACATCTGATACCGGCAATTGAATAAACACCGCTTCCTCCTGCCTGTCTGTTTGCTCGGGTTATTTCTCGGCAGCTGTGCCCCCGCGCCGGCCGAAATCGCCGCCACAATCGATGCCGGGGCGGTGGCCCTGGCCCGGCAGACAATCGACGCCCGGCCGAGCGCCACCCCGCAGCCGACCTACACCCCACGTCCCACCCTGACGCCGGCGCCGACTTATACACCCCTCCCGGCCGGCGAGGAGCAGACGACCCTGACCCCCCGGCCGACCTATACCCCGGCGCCGACCTACACGCCGGAACCTTCCTGGACCCCACCCCCGACCGCGGTCCTGGTCCAGAGCAGCTCGACGGGGCAGGGAACCGGTTCTGCGGCAGCCAACCCGCCCGCGGCGGGTGGTTTTACCGTGGAATGGCTCTATTACACTCGCGGCCTGATGCGCGATCTATCTAACGCGATGAAAACCTACACGGGCAGCGGCGGTTTTGATTACAAATCCGAAGGCAACTTTATAACCCGCACCACTTATGAGCGGCGGCCGGCCGACTGCCCCGGTGTGATATTAATGTACAACAAGCTTCTGGCGGCCGAACTGGCGAACAGCGGCTCGGCCGACAGCCAAGTGCAGGCCGCCTTTCAAAGCTACCGCAGCGCCATGGATCAATATAAAACAGGTGCACAACCCGTGATCGAGCGCTGCCAGCAGGCGGTCAGCACCGGGGAAACCTTCACTGATTGGGGAGGAATGGGATTAACCTTCCACTACGTGACGGTCGAGGTCGAAACGATCATGGGCAATGCTATCAATCAGCTGCTGGAGGCGGCCCCCTGATGTTCAATGCTCACCGGCGCCGCGCTGCGATTTTATTCTTGATCGCCCTGCTGGTGACCGAAGGGTGTGCGCCATCGGCCGTGGAAATGGCCGCCGGCCAGGCGGAAAAAGCCGCGGCCCTGGTGGCGGCCGCCCCGGTGAGCGAGGCGACCCCCTACCCAACGGCGACCACCTACCCGGCGGCGACCGCCTACGCGACCCAGACCGTCCTCCCCACGGCGACCTGGCTGCCGACCGCCACCCTGTATCCCACGGGAACGCCCTATCCAACCGCGACCCCGTACCCTACCTGGACCCCGCCGCCCACGGCCACGCCGCGGCCGACCCCGGCTCCCGGCGCGGCCGCCCCGGCCGCCAGCCAGGCAGGCGCCCCGCCGGCCGGGGTCAACCTCGAAATTCAGCTGCTGACGACGATGAAAAAATTTATCCAGCTCCTGCTGCAGTTCGAAGGGGCGGTCGGCCGGTTCAACAACATGACGGCGGCGGACTGCCAGACGGCCATCCAGGCTTTCGAGGCCATTGCCGCCCTGCCCACCTTTGATGTCAGCGGGGCCGGCGAACGGGCGCAGCAGGCCAACAGCGTCTACCGCTTCGCCCACGGCCATTTTTCCGAACCAAACACCGGGGCGACCACCTTGATCACGATCTGCCGCACCGAGCCGGAGAACATTGGCCGGCTGTCGGAACTGCAGTACAACGTGGCCTACCTGCGCTCCATCGGGACCAAAGGATTGCTGGAACCCATGATCCTCAAGCTTGGGGGCTGATCAACGGTCGCTGTTCCGATTTCCAGGGACCCGTCGACCGGGACGTGCGTTCGTAAAATCCCAATCATAAAAAGGGCCGTTTTTAAACAAAACGACCCTTTTTTCTATGGAATTATTGATCCAACCGGTTTGAACGGGTCAGCCGCCCGCCTCCGCCCGCTTTTTGAGGCCGGCCGCGAACTGCGCGAAATTCTCCGTCATGTCGGGAATCGACCGGCCGATCAGCGGCAGGAGCAGGCCGGAGAAGACCTCGTGGAGGGTGAATTCCGTTTCGCCCTCCCCTTTCGGGGTCAGGGTGAAAGTGCGCACCCCCTTGAAGAGGCCAAGCGGCATGCCGCTGCTCCAGACCATTTTCCGGCCGGGTTGAAACTCCGAAACTTTTACCGGAAAGGCCCGGCCGGGGCTCAGCTTCGTGTACGCCGTCACTCTTTCCCCGGCGGCGATGCGCCCTTCAATGCGGTCGACCCCCGGGTCCCATTCCGGCCACCGCCCCCCGTCGACTAATATCGCCCAGATCGTTTCCGGCGAGGCGGCGATCGATGTTCTCGCTCTAAACTCCAGCATGATCTCTCCTTTTCTCCTCAAAAGTCGTGAGGCCGGTTGACTCGTCTGGCCGTTAGAGAGGGCCCGGTTCAGCCGCCAAACAGGCGGTAGGAGCCGATTTCTTCCAGGTCGACCGCCGCCGGCGGCACCTCGCAGCGATCCCTGATTTCTTTCTGGAAAGCCTGGAAGGCGGCCGTGGACGCCAGCGGATTTTCCCCGGATGGGGTCTCGATTGAGGCGATATGCACGAAGCTCACCCCATCCGGCTCACGAAACGTGGCGTAGCGGATGCCGTCGGGGGCCGCGGCCGCGAGCTCGGCGAAGACCTTCTGGATGTACCGCACATTTTCCTCGGCCCGATCGGCTTTTACCCGATACCGCACCATGACTCTTTTCATGTGAATTTCCTCCCGGTTTCATTTGGTGCTGGTGGGCACCCCATTTATCCGTTCGGCCGGTCCACCCGGCCGAACGTCTCCAGAATGTGCTCCCAGGCCCGGTCGTAGCGGGGGCTGTTCTGCTGCCAGAGCGGGCCGATCAGCTCCGGCCCCCGGTGTTCGACCCTGACCCGGGTCTGGCCGTCCCCGTCGGCCGTGAAGGTCACGTCCACGCGGGTCGGCTGCTCCGGACCGCTCCCCAGGTACCAGTCGAAGGCGTAGTGGCCGGGTGGGCTCCAGGCGATGATCCTTCCCCAGACCATTTCGACCCCGTCGGGGGTGATTTCATAGATGCGGCCGCCTAAATCTCCCTCGCAGTAAACCGTCGTGGCCGGATTGCCGCTCATCGAATGGCCTTTCGGCCACCAGCTGTCCATGCGGGCGGTCCAGTTGTGAAAGGCCGCCTCGGGACGGCCGGCTACGACGATTGCCCGAGAGACGACCTCATTCTTCCCGGTGCGATCCATTGTCCTCCCCTGCTGCGCCGGCGGAAAATTGGGCGAACTGCGCCAGCGCCTCATCCCAGAAGCTTTCGACATAAGAGCGGGCGGCCGCGAAACCGGCCGACTGCAGCCGAAAAATGTTGCGGGTTCCATGCGCCGTATGGGTCACCAGCCCGGCTTGTTCGAGCAGGCGCAGGTGTTTGGAGACGGCCGGGCGGCTGATGGGCAGCCGGCCGGCGATATCCCCCACCGGCATTTCCGCATCTTTCAGCAGGGCCAGGATATCCCGCCGGGTCTGATGTCCCAGCGCGTCCATAATCAAATCGACCGTTGGCGCTTTGGTAACCACAGGGTTATGGTAACACAAGAGTTACCAATACGTCAATTCGGCCGGCCGGATTGGCCTGCCTCCCGGGGAGATAAACCAGATTGAAAAAAGAGGGGAGTTTTTAGCGTGGAGTGGGGGTTATGCTGAGTTTCCCGGAAACTGGCAGTTTCCGGGAAACTTAGGGGACCCCACGGCCGGTTTCTTAATGCCTCCTTAGCCGGCTTTCCCCATTCGACGCAATCCGGGAAGATAAAACGGCGTGGCCCTTCCTCTCCCAGCATCCCAGTCCGCTCGCACCAGAAACAGCCGGTCTATCGAGCCAGAACCCGGGTGGTCACCCGATGCCATTACCTACCGACAGTTCGAAATACAGAGCCGGGACAGCCCCGCTCCTGGCGGGCGCCAGCTACGCGCTGCTGCTCCTGATTCTGGCCTGGCCGGCGCTCGCGGCTGGTCCAAACCGGCTGCTGGGCAACAACATCGACAGCTGGATCTTCTACTGGGACGACTGGTGGTTCCGCCAGGTCGTCGACCACGGCCGGCCGCTCTTCTACACCGACTACCTGTTTTATCCCCAGGGGACCAGCCTGGTAACGCATTCAACCGCTCCGGTTAATTCTCTGCTGGCCTACCCGCTGGCACAGGTCGTTTCACCCGTCCTGGCCTACAATGCCAGCCTGCTGTTTGGCCTCTGGATCGGCGGGCTGGGGCTGTTCGCGCTGAGCCGGGCGCTGTCCATGCGGCCGGTTTCGGCCTTTTTCGCCGGCCTGATTTTCATCCTGGCCCCCTACCATCTGACCCAGGCGCTGGCCCACGGCCACCTGGGCTCGATTCACTGGTGGCCCTGGACCGCCTGGGGGCTCCACCGGCTGACCGAACCAGACCAATCACCGCGGCGGCGGGCCATTGGCGCCCTGGCCGCCGCCGTCTCTTTTGCCCTGACCGCCTGGACCGGTCTGCAGATCGCCCTCCTCCTGGCCCTCTGGTGCATCGTCTATCTCGGATTTCGACTGCGGGGGCAGCCTATTTTTACACGCGATTTCCTGAGGCCGCTCGCGACCACGGCCGGCCTGGCCGCCCTCCTCTGCGCACCTCTCCTGGCCGCCCTGCTGAGGGATCTGCCGCAGGTGCTGCAGGCTTCCGCCGATTTTGCCGACAGTCTCTCGGACCAGACCGACCTCCTGGCTTATCTCATTCCCCCCCACTATCACCCCCTGTGGGGCAGCCGCTTTCTGCCGGTCTACGATTTATTTATCGCCAACCGCGCCTTCGTCCCCACGATTGGCCTGGCGGGGCTCGCCTTCGTCGCGGCCGCTTTCCGCTCACGCAGCCCTGAAAAATCCTTCTGGCTCGGCAGCGCCTTCCTGTGGCTTCTCCTCGCCCTGGGACCGGTTCTCCGGGTCGCCGGAGAGCTCATCCCCGGGGTACCCCTCCCCTACCGTCTCATCAACGGCTGGTCTCTATTCAGCGCCCTCCGCTCCCCGGACCGGTTCAACCTGCTGCTGGCCTTTTCGCTGGCCGTCCTCTGCGGCCTGGGGTTGGACCGGCTTCTCAGCAGCCGCTCCCACCGGGTGAGCGGCCCTCTGGCCGCCGGCTTTCTGGCCGTCCTGCTCGTGGTCGAATATGCCATCTGGCCGCTGCCCACGCACGAGCTGCCCGCTGCTTCACCGATCTTTACTGCCCTTCGAGAATATGGAGATGGAGGCGTCATCGACTACCCGCTCGGCTATTCCGCCAGCAAGTTCTGGCTTTACTACCAGACCATCCACGAACGGCCGATCGTCGAAGGCCATCTCTCCCGCTACAGCGAGGAGACTTACCGGGTGATTGCGGAAAATCCGCTCCTGGCCGCGCTTTACAACCAGAATGACCGGCCCCGCTACCTGCCGGATGATACCCTCCTCCCTCAGAACGAAATCCCGCTCGGCCCCGCGCTGCGAGATCTGCGGGCGCAGGGGCTGCGCTTCCTGGTCCACCACCGCCGCCCCCCGATCCCCCCGGCGGACGATGCGCTCAGCCGTCTCCTCCCATTTCTGCCTGAAATCCAGGATGCCTCGGCCGCCCTTTACGACCTGGAAGCGCCGCTGATTCTGTCCGATCCCTCGCTGGCCACGACCACTGCCCCCCGGCTGCTGCGCGCCGAAGCCGGCCTGGCCGAAAGCGGCGGGCCAAACCCCGAACTAACGCTCACACTGCTGGCCCAACCCGGCCTGGACCCGCCGGCCGATGCTGCCTGCGACCTGCAGCTCCTGGCCGCGGGCGCGCCAATTCGGACGGCCAGCGTTCGACTCTGGCCGGACCCGGCCGGCTGGCAGGCAGCCGATCTCACCTACACCGGCGGCCGGCTGTCTCTACCGGTGCCGCCGGCGGCTGGCCGCTACGACCTGGCGCTGGACTGCCCGGGCCAACGGCCGGTCATCCTGCCCGACCGCCTGCATGCCTTGCCGGAGGGATACTTCCTGGCGCGGCCGGGCGCCAGCGTCGAATTTCGCGGCGGCATTCACCTGCTGGGCTCCCACTGGCAGGTGGAACAGACCCGGCTGATCCTTGGGCTGACCTGGACGGCCCGATCGCCGGTCGAGCGGGATTTCAAAGTCTTTCTCCATCTCCTCGACGAACAGAATCAGATCGCCGCGCAGTACGATGCCCAACCCTGCTCCTGGCAGTGCCCGACCTCGACCTGGCAGCCGGGGGCACTTATCCAGGACACGGGCGTCCTCGATCTGGCCAATCTGCCGCGCGGCCGCTACCGACTGGCCGTTGGTCTATACGATGAAGCAACCGGGGTCCGCCTGGCAGCTGTTCCCAACACACCGAACAACGCGTTCATTTTTCCAGACGCCATCGACCTGGAATCCCTCCCATCCGGGCAGCCGGCGGCCGTTGAATCCACCCGTTAAATCTCCTATACTATTTTTGTTCCCCACTCGAACCGCAGCTGTCAGGGCGGTTCCATCCACCACCGGAGTGACACCGCATGGACGCCGAACCCGCCGTCGAAATTAAAGCCCTCCGCCCGGACCTGGAGCCGGATTTCATGGCCTTTTT
Source organism: Promineifilaceae bacterium (SeqCode) (assembly GCA_041568735.1). Taxonomy (GTDB): domain Bacteria; phylum Chloroflexota; class Anaerolineae; order Promineifilales; family Promineifilaceae; genus WTJY01. The sequence continues at coordinate 2,440 of JBFFZG010000181.1, read as the reverse complement.
CGATCGGGAGGCTTTCGCCGACAATCCGCACTGGGCTTCCTGCTACTGCTATTTCCACCATGCGCCGCACGACCGGGAAGCATGGACCACCCGCACCGGCGAGCAGAATCGGCGGGACGTCTCCCGGTGGATTCAGGATGGAGAAATGACCGGCTATATCGCCTACGTCGACGGACGGACGGCCGGCTGGTGCAACGCCACGCTTCCGGCGCAGGTCACCACCCGCCAGGAGGGAAAGGATCAGCCGCCGGGAACCGGCCTCGTCGTCTGCTTCGTCATCGCCCCCCCTTTCCGCGGCAAGGGCATCGCCCGGCGGCTGCTCGACGCCGCCTGCCGGGGTTTTCAAGAGCGGGGGATGACCTCGGTGGTCGGCTTTCCCCGGCGGGCGGCGGAAGGGGCGGCCGAAAATTACCACGGGCCGCTGTCACTGTATCTCCAGGCCGGCTTTGAGATCGTCGACGAGGATGAGGGGGTCCTGACCGTGCGCAAAACACTGGAGGCCGGCTGACGGCCGGGAGCGTTCGGTGCCGCGACAGAATCGGGTAGATCCCACCGGGACGCTCATCGCCACGGCTGCCCGCGGAACGCTGATGGGCAATCGCGGCTGTCTCCACAACGACCGGCAGCAGATCATCCGCCCGTACCAGACCCGGCGCTGGATCGCCTGCCGCCTCGAGTTCAAGGGGCGCCGCCGGCCGATCATGGCGCCGGGACAGTACACGGAGCTGTTTTTCCTGGACGAAGTCACCGCCCTGGCGGCCGGCCACCGCCCCTGCGCCGAATGCCGCCGGGCGGACTACAACGCCTTCCGGCAGGCGCTGGCCCGCGGCAATCCCGGCGTGTTCGCCGGCGAGCGCATGCCGGCTGAGGAAATCGACCGGCTCCTGCACGCCGAACGACTCCGGCCGGATCGCTCGAGGCGGACGGTCCGGCAGCCGGCCGGCCGGCTGCCGGATGGGGTCTTTATCCGGCTGGACGGCCGGAGCGAACCGCGGCTGATCTGGGGCGGGTGGGTCTGGCGCTGGGGACCAGCGGGCTGCGATTCCCCGGAACCCGGTCCCGAACCGGAGACCGAAGTCGAGCTCCTGACCCCGCCCCTGATAGCCGGCGCCCTGCGGGCCGGCTATCGCGGCCGGGCAGTTCCTTTTGTGCAGCCGGCCGCTTCGGTTATCCTGGCGGCCGGGGTGGCCCGCCCCGGTTGATCCGGAGGATGCGGTTAAAAATCTGGCGTCTGTTTTGATGGGTCTAATCACGATTTTCTGAAGGAGGTCCGAATGGCATACAACGAAACCCTCGCCGCCCGGGTGCGCGAAAAGCTGACCGGTGAGGTCCCATTCGAAGAAAAAAAGATGTTCGGTGGCGTTGGATTTCTCGTCAACGGCAACATGGCCTGCGGCGTCAATAAGGATGACCTCATCGTCCGGGTGGGATCGGAAGAAAATGACGCCGCCCTGGCCCGGCCGCACGCCCGGCCGTTTGACATGACCGGGCGGCCGATGGCCGGATGGATCCTGGTGGAAGCCGGGGGCTGTGAAGAGGAGTCGACACTCAGCGAATGGGTCAAGATCGGCCTCGATTTCGCCCTCTCGCTCCCGCCGAAATGAGCGGCCGGCCGGTCGCATCCGGGTTGGGGAATTAATCCGTGAAAGCGATGGTCCTCCACCGGCTCGGCGACCTGCGCCAGCAGCCGCAGCCGCTGACCCTGGAAGATCGCCCCACGCCGAAGCCGGTGGGTGATGAGATCCTCGTCCGCATCGCCACCTGCGGGGTCTGCCACACCGAGCTCGACGAGATCGAAGGGCGGACCCCCCCGCCCCGCCTGCCGATCATCCCCGGCCACCAGGTCATCGGCCGGATCGCCGCTCGCGGACCGGAGGCCCGCCGCTTTGACCAGGGGGAGCGGGTGGGAATCGCCTGGATCTTTTCCGCCTGCGGCCGCTGCGCCCACTGCCTGGCCGGCCAGGAGAACCTCTGCCCCGAATTTCAGGCCACCGGACGGGACGCGCACGGGGGCTACGCCGAATATATGATCGTCGCCGAGCGGTTCGCCTTCCCGATTCCCGCTGCTTTTTCCGACGCCGAAGCCGCGCCACTGCTCTGCGCGGGGGCGGTCGGCTACCGCTCCCTCCGGCTGGCCAGGCTGGCCAACGGCCAGCCCCTCGGGCTGACCGGCTTCGGGGCTTCGGGCCATCTCGTTCTGCAGCTGGCCCGGGCGCTTTTCCCTGACTCCGATCTGCTGGTCTTCGCCCGCAGCGCGTCGCAGCAGGCCTTTGCCCTGGAGCTCGGCGCCGCCTGGGCCGGCGACACGGCCGACGAGCCCCCGGTCCCGCCGCAGGCCATCATCGATACGACGCCGGCCTGGAAGCCGGTCGTCGAGGGGTTGAAAAACCTGGCGCCGGGCGGCCGGCTGGTCATCAACGCCATCCGCAAAGAAGAGGCG
>JBFFZG010000180.1:0-9990 GCA_041568735.1 Promineifilaceae bacterium (SeqCode) | reverse complement strand
TTATATAGAGAGTCAATCCGGCGGGCCCGGCCAGGCAGCCGGCCCGCTTCCCGTTTCCTTAAAAAACAGCCCGCTTCTAGCAAAAAACCAACAGAGGCGGGCTACACTCCCGGCAGACAGTCCACCTCACCTGATGACAGCCGGCCGCTTCGCGCCGGTTCCGTCGAGGAAGCGAACGCGCATGCCTATTTTAGAAGCCCGCCGCCTCACCAAAACTTATCAAATCGGCCACCGGCGCATGGATGTTCTGCGAGATGTCTCCCTGGCGATTGAGCCGGGGGAGTTCGTGGCCGTCGTCGGCAGCAGCGGCAGCGGCAAATCGACCCTGATCAGCCTGCTCTCCGGTCTCGACCACCCGACGAGCGGCCGGGTTCTGGTCGAAGGGGAGGACATTACCGAGCGCAGTGAGGATGAGCTGGCACCACTTCGCAACGAAACGATCGGCTTCGTCTTCCAATCCTTTCACCTCGTTCCGTCCCTGTCCGCCCTTGAAAATATCATGTTTCCGGCCGAACTGCACGGCGACCGCCAGGCACGGGAAAAAGCGCTGGCCCTCCTGGGGCGGGTCGGCCTGCACGAGCGGGCGGAAAACTTTCCCCACCAGCTCTCCGGTGGGGAAAAACAGCGGGTGGCCATCTGCCGGGCGCTAATCAACGAGCCGAAAATCGTCTTCGCCGACGAGCCGACCGGCAACCTCGACACGACCAACGGGCAGGCGATCCTCGACCTGCTGCTCGAGCTGCAGCGGGAGCGGCGGACGACGCTGGTGCTCGTCACCCATAATCTGCAGATCGCCCACCTGGCCGATCGGATGATACGGCTGCAGGATGGGATGGTCATCCACGCCAACGGCCGGGCTTCCACCGTCCAGGCCGCCTGAGTACCAGCCCCATGCACCGCCGATTTATCCTGCGCCAGATCACGAGCTCGCTCAAGCAGACGGCTGTCTTTATCGCCTGCGTGGCGCTTTCGCTGGTCACCCTCGTCTCGCTCGGCGGCTTCGGTGAAAGCGTCAATAATTCCCTGCTGCGCGATGCCCGCAAATTGATGGCCGCCGACATCGAAGTCCGCGCCGGCTTTCCCTTCCAGAAACCGCTGGCGGCGGAGCTCGAGCGGCTGGGGCGGGAACCGGGGGTGGCTGTGGCCGCCACTTACGAATTTATCACGGTGGTGCGCCAGGTGGACGGCGAGGAAACCCTCCTCTCGGAGCTCAAAGTGGTCGAGCCGGGCTATCCGTTTTACGGGGCGGTTGGGCTGCACAGCGGCCGGCCGTTCGCCGAGGTGCTCCGGCCGGGGCGGATCGTCGTCGGGGAAAATCTCCTCGATCGGCTCGATCTGCGAATCGGCGACCGGCTCCGGGTGGGGGAGGCGACCCTGACCATCGCCGATGTCGTCCTCAGCGAACCCGATCAGCCGGTCGATTTCTTTTCCCTGGGGCCGCGCATCTTCATCGCTGCGGCCGATCTGCCCGCCCTCGAGCTGATCCGGCCGGGCAGCAGGGTCCGCTACCGCACCCTCCTCCGGGTAGATGACGGAGCGCAGGTCGAGCCGATCGCGGCCGCCCTGGAAGCGGCGGCCGAGCCGCGCCAGGAGCGGGTCGATACCTTCCTGACCAACCAGTCGGCCGTTCAGCGCTTCTTCGAAAACCTGCTGACTTTTCTCAACCTGATCGGCATCTTTACCCTGATGCTGGCCGGCATCGGCATTCAGAGCTCGCTGACCGCCTTTTTGAAGGAGCGCGAAGATACGATTGCCATCCTTCGCACCTTTGGCGCCACCGGCCGCTTCGTCATCACCCAGTACTTCGCCGCGGCGGCCGTTCTCGGCCTGGCCGGCACCGTGCTCGGACTTGGGCTCGGCATCCTTCTGCAGGCGCTCTTTCCCTTTCTCTTCGCCCCCTTCCTGCCGCCGCAGGTCGAATTTATTCTCTCGACACGCGCCATCGTCGAGGGGGTGGTGCTCGGCCTGTTCGTCGTCGTCTCCTTCACCTTCATCCCGCTCTACCAGCTGCAGGGGCTCAAGCCGAATTTCATATTTCGCAAGGAGACCCTGCCGGTTCCCCGCACCTGGATTTACTACAGCACCCTGGCGGCGATCGTCGTCTTTTTCGCCGGCCTCGTTTATTTTTATCTACGCCATCCCGAGCGGACGGCCTATTTCGCCGCCGGCGCGATCGGCCTGGTGGCGCTCACGGCCGTCCTCACCCGGCTGGTGCTGTCCGTCCTGCGGCGGGGCCGGCTCCGCTCCCTGCCCGTCCGGCAGGCGCTGCGCGGCCTCTTTCGCCCCCGCAACGCCACGGCGGCCATTATCGTCACCCTGGCCACGTCGCTGGCCGTTCTGTTCACCATCTACCTGATTGAGCGCAATCTCGACGCCTCGTTTGTCGCCGCCTATCCGGCCGACGCTCCCAACGTGATTCTCCTCGACATCCAGCCCGACCAGCGGGAAGGGGTGGCGGGCCTGCTCGGCCGCTCGCCGGCTTACCTGCCCATCGTGTCCGCCCGCATTCGGGCCATCAACGGCCGGGAAATCGCCGCCGAACGCTCCCTGGATGGCCAGCCGGGGGGTGGACCCGAGCCGTCCAATGAGCGCGGCCAGCGGCTCTCCGACCAGTTCTCGCTGACCTACCGGCCGGGGGATGAACTGCTGGCCGACGAGCGGCTCGTCAGCGGCCGGGCGATGTTCGCAGCCGGTGGGGATGGTCCAGCCGTCGCCCAGGTCTCCATCGACGAAACCTTTCTCCCCGTTTACCCCTTCGCCCCCGGCGACCGCATCCGCTTTGAGATCCAGGGCGTCCCGCTCGAAGCGGAAGTGGTCAGCATCCGCGCCCACAGCGACGCCGAGGAGGGGTTCCAGCCCCGCTTCACCTTTGTTCTGCGGGAGGAGGACCTGGCGGCCGCGCCGCAGATGATCCTCAGCACCCTTTTCGTTCCCCCGGAAGAGATCGCCGCGCTGCAAAATCGGCTGGTGGCCGCCTATCCCAATATCACGGTCATTAATATCAGCGCCACGATCGATACGCTGGCGGAGCTGGTGGGCAACATCACCACGGTCATCCGCTTTTTCACCCTGTTCAGCATGATCGCCGGGGTCCTGATCATCATCAGTTCGGTGCTGGCCACTCGCTTTGCCCGCATCCAGGAAGCCGCCTACTTCAAGGTGCTCGGGGCGAAAAAGCGCTTCGTTCTGCGCGTTTTCGCCCTGGAAAATTTTTTCATCGGCCTCGTCAGCGCCTTTCTGGCCCTGCTTCTCTCCCAGCTGGCGGGCTGGATCCTGGTCACCCGGGTGCTCGAGCTCGACTATGTGCCGTACTGGGGATCGAGCATCCTGCTGCTCGTTCTGACAGTCTTCCTGGTCATGAGCGTCGGGCTGCTGGCGTCGGCTTCAATCTTGCGCAAGAAACCGATCACCTTTTTACGGGAGCAGACGGTCGAATGAATCCGCTCTCCGCTGCGATTCCTCCTCGTGCCCGTTTGAAGGCCCTGGTCCTGGTCTGGCTCCCGCTGGTATTCCTGGCAGCCGGGTGCGGCCAGGCTCCGCCGCCGCCGACACCCCCGCCGGCCTCCCCGACGGCCACGGCGCCGCCCCCGGAGCTGACCATCCTCGCCTTTGGGGACAGCCTGACTGAAGGATTGGGGGTCGATCTGGCCGACAGCTACCCGGCCCAGCTCGAACGGCGGCTGCAGGCGGACGGCTACCGGGTCAAGGTGATCAACGGCGGCATCAGCGGAGAGACCTCGACATCGGCCCTGGCCCGGGTTGAATGGATGCTCAACACCAATCCGGACATCGTCATTGTTGAAACCGGAGCCAACGACGCCCTGCGCGGCATCGACCTGGGGCTGACCCGGCGCAACGTCGAGGCGATCGTGCGCCGCTTTGGCGAAAGCGGCGCGGTCGTCGTCGTCGCCGGCATGCAGATTATCCAGAATCTCGGGGCCGCCTATACCGAGGCTTTCGCCGCCATTTACCCGGCCGTGGCCGAGGCCGAAAATGCGATCCTGATCCCATTTGTGCTGGAAGGGGTGGCCGGAGACCCGGCTCTCAACCAGCCCGATTTCATCCACCCGACGGCCGCGGGGTACACCGTCATGGTCGAGCACATCTATCCCACGATCCTGCAGGCGCTCGAGCAGGCGCAGCCGGCGCCGAATGAAAACTGAGAGTGGTTTTAAAATCAACCCTTATTTGTAAAGCTGGCCGAGAAAAAGTGTTATCCGCGGACGCGGGAATCGAATGCAATCTGGAAGGAAGTGTCCTCCGTAAAACCAATTGTTTGACTGGAAACAACCGGTCATCAGCGTGGTTGATGGCAGCGGCAGCCGGTGGATTCCCCCTGCGCAGGAATGGCATCCCTAAATCCGGGATTGATCTTCAGGGTAATCCTCTTATTAAACACTTTCTGAGATTCGAGCTTGTTCCCGGATGCGGCCGGCTCGAACCGCCGTTTTCGTTAACTTTGTCGCCCAAAGGGATGACATTTTTCACTCGCACCCTGGAAAAAACCGGTATACTAGTAGACGGGTGCCCCGTCTGTTCACGCCAAGGAACGATCAGGCCATGCGACCAACGGGTTAAAAACGCCCGAGCTAAGAGATAATTCCCCACAACCGTATACGAGGTTAGATCACATGACGAAAAATACCTTAACTGTCACTGACAACCGCACCGACAGAACATACGAAATTCCCATCAATGAGCATGACACGATCAATGCCATGGAGCTGCGCCAGATCAAGGTCAAACCGGAAGACTTTGGGATGATGAGCTATGATCCGGCATTCATGAACACCGCGTCGACAAAAAGCACGATCACCTATATCGATGGTGAAAAAGGCATCCTCGAATATCGAGGCTATCCGATCGAGCAGCTGGCGGAAAAATCCAATTTTCTCGAAGTGGCCTACCTGATTCTCTTCGGGGAGCTCCCGACCAAAAGCCAGTACGAGCAGTGGGAGTACGACATCACGCATCACACGTTTGTGCACGAAAACATCAAGCAGCTGATGCATGTCTTCCGCTACGACGCCCATCCGATGGGCATGTTCATCGCCACCGTCGCGGCCATGTCGACATTTTACCCTGAGGGGCGGGAAGTCCACGATCCGCCAAACCGGCTGAAACAGATACAGCGGCTCATCGCCAAGGTGCCGACCGTCGCCGCCTTCTCCTACCGGCATACGCGTGGGCTCCCGTTCGTCTATCCCGACAATGACCTGAGCTACACCGGCAACTTCCTCAGCATGCTCGACCGGATGACCCAGCTCAAGTACGAGCCGAATCCAGTGCTCGAGCGGGCGCTCGATGTCCTGTTTATCCTGCATGCCGACCACGAGCAGAACTGCGGCACGGCCGCCATGCGCGTCATCGGATCGAGCCACACCGACCCGTACACGGCCATGGCCGGGGCGGCCGCCGCGCTGTACGGCCCGCTGCACGGCGGCGCCAACGAAGCGGTCCTGCATATGCTTCTCGAGATCGGCACGCTGGACAACGTCCCCGACTTTATCAAGGGGGTCAAGAACCGCGAGCGGCTCCTCATGGGCTTCGGCCACCGGGTTTACAAGAACTACGACCCGCGTGCCCGGCTCATCAAGCAGATCGCCGACGAGGTCTTTGAAGTGGCCGGCCGGAATCCGCTGCTCGACATCGCTCTTGAGCTGGAGCGAATCGCCCTCGAAGATGAATTCTTCGTCGAGCGCAACCTCTACCCGAATGTCGACTTCTATTCCGGCATTATCTACCAGGCGATGAAATTCCCCGTCTCCATGTTCCCGGTCCTCTTTGCCATCCCGCGCACGGTGGGCTGGCTGGCCCAGTGGCAGGAGATGCTGACCGATAAAGAGCAGAAGATCGCCCGGCCGCGCCAGGTCTTTCTCGGCCCCGAAAGACGGGACTTCGTTCCGATGGCACAGCGCGGCTAGGACGGCCGCCGCCGGCTCCCCGTCTCGTTCTGGACCGGTCTCTGACCGCCCCTCCAGAATAGTGTTGTCCAACTCATCCATGAGGCGTCCGGTCTATTTTGAGCCGGACGCCGATCCCCTTTTTATCTTAACCGCAGTGTGTTTCCGGCCGCGGTGTGGGCGGCTGCTCGACCTGGTGAGCCGGATATGTAATGGTCCTTTATTGAAATCGTTAGATTAGACGACTAAACTGAAATCATCGTGGCAGGTGGTGAAAGCCAATCCCTGTCTGCCGGCTCGCAAAGGCACTTGAACCGACCCTCCTCGATCCAGCCCTCACCCTTATCTTTGGATACGGCCCGCGGTGCCACGCCCGGGTGCGGCGGCCGGAGTTGGTCCGGATCCACCTGGTGGGGGAGTGCCGGGAGAGCAGATGTTAGTGGTCTAATTCTCGCCGAAGCCGGCCGGGCTCGACCGCTCCACGTTTTAGGATGGGAAATTCCGCAATGAAAGAAGCCAAGACGATCCTGGTTACTGGCATCGGCGGGAATGTCGGCCAGGGCATCGCTCAAAACATCGCCGCAATGGGTTATCCCATTACGATCATCGGCACCGATATCGCCGCCTTTTCGGCCGGCACTCATCTTTGCCACTACACTTATCAGGTCCCTTACGCCCAGGATCCGGACTACATTTCGGCGGTGCAGGCCATCTGCCAGCGCCACCAGGTCGATTTAATCCTCATGTCGACCGACATGGAAACCTACTACCTGGCCTGCCACGCCGACCGGCTGCCCCCGGTCGTTGTCAGCTGTCCGGCCGTGGCCGAAATTTTTCTCGACAAGTACAACACCTGGGTTGAATTCCAAAAACACGGCATCCCGTTCGCCGAGGCGCTGCGGCCGAGTGAATTCACCGGCCAGTTCGCTGACTTTGTCGCCAAACCCCGCCGGGGGCGGGGATCGCGCGGGGTGGTTTTCAATCCCCAAAACCCGGCCGCCTTCTCTGACGAAGACTATCTCATCCAAAAACGATATTTTGGCCGGGAAACGACGACCGCCTTCTACGTCAACCGCCGCGGACACCTGGTTGGCCACATCACGTTCGAGCGGGAGCTGCAGAACGGGTATACCGCCCTCTGTTGGGTCGTCGATACCTGGGACGCCGGTATACACCAGCTGGTCTGCCAGATGATGGCGGCCTTTCCCCTGTGTGGATCCTACAACATCCAGGCCATGGTTACGCCAGAAGGTGAAATCATGCCGTTCGAAATTAACGGCCGCATTTCCGGGACCAACTCCATCCGCGCCCGGCTTGGCTTCAACGATGTGAAAATGGCCATCGACGAATGGTGCTACGGCCTCGAGCCGGAAGCGCCGGTCGTGAGCAAAGGGGTCGGGCTGCGCATTTTGAAGGATGTCATTTATCCCGGCGCCGAAAATCCGGCCGATGTCCTGCGCCAGGGAACGCCGCCGGTATTCAATTGAGTGAGGTCGGAGAGGGGATTTTCCGCTCCCGCCGCGGCCGACCTGCCCGGGTAACCCCTGCTATGGCGATCCACCTTGTCTATTTCGACGTGGCCCAGACGCTCCTCCACAAACCGGCCGTCTGGGAGCGCATACTCGGGGTGCTGCGGGAGGAGGGGCTGGCGGTCGACGAGCGCCGGCTGAAAGCGCACCACAAACGGCTCTCCGAAGCGACCGACTTCCCCATCCAGACCGACGCCGCCTTCTACCGCCGCTTCAACACCGACCTTCTGCTCGCCCTTGGCCTGCCGGCCGGGAACGAGCTGCCGGAGCGCATCTACCAGGCCTGCCGCGGGCTGCCCTGGGAGCCCTACCCCGACACCCATATCTTAAACCGGCTCAACCGGCCGCCCGGCATCCTCTCCAACTGGGATTACACCCTGCGCGACCGGCTGGCCGCCCATTTCCCCGGGGTTTTCTTTGACCCGATTGTCATCTCGGCCGAGGTCGGGGTGAGCAAGCCGGCGCCGGCCTTTTTCCGGCGGGCGCTCGAGGCGGCCGGGCGGCCGCCGGCGGAAATCGCCTTCGTGGGGGATTCCCCCCGGCTGGATCTGCTGCCGGCGCAGGCGGCCGGCTTCCGCTCCTTTCTCATCGATCGAGATGATCTCTTTCCGGATGATCCCGGGGTGCGGCTGCGCAGCCTGGAAGAGCTCTCCGATCACCTCTAATCGCCTTCGATTCGCCCAACCGGGAAAATGGTCTTTCGCCGCCGCGATTAACTTGACAATAAATGGGGGGGTCAGTATACTTTCCAATATGATACTCTGAAGTATCATACTTGTGCGGCATACGCAGCGGAGCCGATTCAACTGCCATGTCGCTATGCGCCGGAATGCCCCAGATCAGACAGTTGACAATTGACATAAAGTACGCTAAAATGCGATTAAGATACTTGAAAGTATTATACTTGGGGCGTATATTATGGGAAAAACCACATTCAAAGGGCGCTCAGCTGAGCTCAGACTCCTCGACGAGCTCTGGGAGCTTCCCCGCAGCACCCTCCTGATCCTCTACGGCCGGCGGCGCGTCGGAAAAACCCGCCTGCTGACCCACTGGCTGAGCGACCATCCCGGCCAATCCCTCTACTGGGTCGCCGAACCGACGTCCGCCTTTGACCAGCTGCGCTCCTTTTCCCAGGCCCTCTATAATTTCGCCCATCCCGAGACGCCCGCGCCGCTCGAGTTCACCTATGCCACCTGGGAGCAGGCCTTCCAGCAGCTGGCCCAGATATCGCAGGAGCGCCGGCTGGCCATCTTCATCGACGAAGTAACCTACCTGATCGACGTCGATCCAAAGATCGTGGGGATCCTGCAGAAAACCTGGGACCACTACCTGAGCGAGGCCAACCTGCTCATGGCCCTTTCCGGCTCCCAGATGGGGATGATGCAGAAGCAGATCCTCTCCTACCAGGCGCCGCTTTACGGCCGGGCCACCGCCCAGCTCAAGCTGCCCCCACTGCCGTTTGACGTCACCGAGCAGTTTTTCCCCGACTACTCCATTAAAGAACGGGTGGCCATCTACGCCATCTTCGGCGGCATCCCGGCCTACTGGGAGCGGCTCGACCCGCAGGCCCCCTTCTTCGAAAATATCCAGGCCCAGCTCCTGACCTCCAACTCGCTCATGCAGGAGGAGCCCCGCCTGCTGCTGCAGGACTTCCTGACCGACCCCTACAATTACGTCAGCATCATGCGCGCCATCGCGCACGGCTCCAACACCCAGAGCGAAATCGGCAAGCGAACCGGTCTGTCCCAGGGGCATGTCTCCAAGTACCTCGGCGTGCTGCGGGAAACCGGCTTTGTCGAACGGCAGGTGCCGGTGACCGAGTCGCTCGACACCTCCCGCCGCGGCCGCTATTTCGTCACGGACCCCTACCTGCGCTTCTACTACCGCTTTCTCTCGACCCACCAGGCCCAGCTGGCCATGGGAGCCCAGCAGAAAACACTCGAACTGATTCAAAAAAATCTCAACGACTTCATCGAGCAGAATACCTGGCGGGAGCTCTGCCGGGAATGGCTGGTCAAGGCGAGCCAGATCGGCATGCTTCCCTTCGACCTGGAAAAAATCGGCGGCGCCTGGACGCGCACCCAGGAAGTCGGCCTGGCCGCCATCGACCGGCGGACCAACAAAATGATCATCGGCGACTGCCACTGGACCGACAGACCCCTGAATCGGGGGGTGCTGCAGTCGCTCGTGCGCCGCACCGGTTCCCTCCTGCCCAAAGAAGGGGACTGGGATATTTATTACATCACCTTTTCAGCCAGCGGCTGGACGGAAGAGGCGCAGGCGTTCGCCGAGAACCTCGCCCTGCGGGGAGAGCAGGGCAAGCACTGGAAATCAGCCGGTGTGGAACTCGTCGACCTCGAACGCGTCAATACCGATCTGGCCGCCTGGAACGCGGGACAGGATTCTCCGCTCAGCAGCCAGCTGATCGCGCCGGTGATCCAACCGCGGCTATTTACAGGAGTATTTTAGGGATTTTTTCTCGGCGCGGTCCCGGCGCACAGCCGGCCGCGCTGTCGAGGTAAAAAAAACAAGCCACGGGGGAGACGTGGCTTGGCGGA
>JBFFZG010000179.1:0-10000 GCA_041568735.1 Promineifilaceae bacterium (SeqCode) | reverse complement strand
AGCTGGCCGGCTGGCGGATCGATACCCTGGCCGCCTGGTGCGGCGCCCTCTTAATCGTGCTGGCCCGGTTGGCGAGCCGCCTGATGCGGCCGGACCGGCCTGGCGGGGATGAATAGGAACTCTCTAAGGGAATCGTGAAAGAAACATCCCCGGATGTTAAAATTTACCGGCTCAGACAGAAACTGCCCTGCCGGCAGCCGCGCAGGATAATTCACCGGACGCCGGCCGGCGACCCGGTTCAATCGAAGAGGTATTTTGGATAGAGAAACTCAGGAGAAGAAGGCATCCCTTCTGGAGCAGAAGCTGCCGGCGGGACATAAATCCGGATTTGTGGCCGTGGTCGGCAAGCCGAATGTCGGCAAGAGTACGCTCCTCAACCAGATGCTGAAGCAGAAGATCGCCATCGTCTCGCCTCGGCCCCAGACGACCCGCCGCAGCCAGCTTGGCATTGTTACCGAGGCCGACCATCAAATCATTTTTGTCGACACGCCGGGGATCATGAAAAAGCCCCTGCACATGCTCGACGAGACGATGCTGGAGAGCGCCCTGGAGGCGCTCAACGACGCCGACGTCATTCTGTGGCTGGTCGATGCCTCCCAGCCGCCGGGAGAAGAAGAAGCGCGGCTGGCGGAGCTGCTGGGGAAGGCGTCTGGCGCGGTTCTGCTCATCATGAATAAAAACGACCTGGTTCCCCCCGACCAGGTCCTGGAGCGCACGAGCGGGTATCGCTCACTGCTGCCGGAAGCGACCCCGTGGTTTTTTATTTCCGCCGACCAGGGAGCCGGGGTGGAGGCGGTTTACCAGGCGATTATCGCCGCCCTTCCCGAAGGGCCCCGCTATTACCCCGCCGATCAGATAACTGACGCCTTCACCCGGGATATCGCGGCAGAGCTCGTTCGCGAGCAGCTGCTGATCCAGCTGCGTGAGGAGATCCCGCATGGGACGACTGTAGTTGTGACCGATTTCATAGAGGACGAAGAACCGCTGACAATCCGCGCCACCATTTTTGTCGAGCGAGAAAGTCACAAGCGAATTGTCATCGGCAGCGGTGGGTCACAGCTGAAAAAAATTGGCATGGCCGCCCGCCGCGAGATCGAGGATCTGACCGGCGAACGCGTATTTCTCGAACTCTGGGTCAAAGTCGCCAAAAACTGGCGTAAGCAGGAAGATCAGCTCAAGCGTTTCGGCTATCGCGGTTGATGGCGATGGCCGGCCAATAGAATGGTAAGGAATCCTATGACCGCACGTGAAACCCCCTCTCCAGATCGACGCCAATTTTTAACGGCCGCCCTGGCGGCCACGGCCGGGTCGGTCGCTACCGGCTCCGCCCTGGCCCTGATCAACCGGCCGCGTCAGGGTGCCGCTCCACTCCCCTCCTCCCTGCCTCAGCCCCCCGCCGCCCCCGCGGCCGCGGCGCCGGTGCAGGCTGCCTCACCCGACATGCTGGCCCGCCTGGCGACGGCTGAAGCGGAAAATACCCGGCTGCGTGCGGCGCTCGATGCGGCCGAACGCAGGCTGTCGATCGCCGAGGGGGACGGCGAGGCGGCCGGTGGAGAAATCGATCTGCTGCGCGGTGAGCTGGCTTCGGCTAACAGTCGGGCCGGTCTGCTGGCCGGCCTGGTTGCCCTCTTTGAGCAGCTGGAGACGGTCGACGTGGAGGGAACGGTTTCAAAGGGGATCAATCGTGTGGCCGGTTATTTCGCCGACCTGGCCCTGGAACTGCCGGAGCTGACCGACAGCCTGATGGACGGGGAACTGGCCCTCGACTGGTTCGAAGAGGAGCTCCCGGCCCTGGTATCAGCCCGCTCCTGGTTGGGAGAGCAGCTCGGGCGGCTGGCGCTGACCTGGGACCTCGTGAACGTAGTTCTGCGGGAAACGCTGGAGAAGGTCGACCCGGTTCTCGACCTGATTCAGGCCTGGTTTGACAAACTCCTTGGCTGGGTACCGTTTGAATGGGGAAGGCGGGCGCGGGGGGTCATGTCCGCTCTCTTTGGCCTCATGGAGGAAACCCCGCGCACGATCGAAGGGGGTCAGCGGGAAGTCATGGTTTCGCTGGACAAGTGGTTCAAACCAGAGGCAGGACAGGCCGATCCGGCCATCCGCACCCGCCTGTTTACCCCGCTACGCGAACGGACGATTCGTTCGGCTCGCCGGGCGGTCGATCAGGTCGGATCGGTACAGAAGAGTTTTCAGCAGGATCTGGTGGCGGAAATGGCCAGGGCCGCGGCCGACCGGCAGGAAATTCGCCGGCAGATAACCCGCTACCGCCAGGAAAAAGGGATTTAGCGCGAGAAATTTCGGATGGTAGCCCGGGGGCTGCCGGTCGCGAATCGATTTATATATAGAGAACGCCGGACACGACCAGGATCATGAAGGTGAGGTAGGCCAGCACAAACAATAGCAGAATGACAAGCCAGAAGCGCCAGCGGCGCGCCCGCTCCTTTCTGGCATCGGATTTTATCGGAACGGAGACGACCCGGGGTATGCTGTGAGCCATGTCCGCTTCAACGGCCGGGGCGCCAACCACCGTTTCCGCCGGGGGAGAGGGGCGTGGAAAGGGGGAGGCTTCGTTCGCCGTAAAGTCTTCGGCCATCTGGAGCAGGATCACCGAAATATTGTCCCGCCCACCCGCCTCGTTGGCCTTGTCGATAAGGGAGGAGGCCACCGCGTCCAGCTCGCCTCGATGGTGATCGAGAGTCAGGGCGACATCGCGGTCAGAAATCATGTCGGTCAGCCCATCGGAGCAGATCAGAATCAGATCGCCCGGTTGGAGAGGCATCCCCTGCCAGATATCGGCCTGCGGCGTCAGGGGCATTTCCTGGTCGATCTCGAGATCCTCCATACTGCCCAGTGACCGGCGAATGATGTTGCGGTTGGGGTGTTTAAACCCCTGTTCAGCCGTCAGCAGGCCGGCATCGACCGCCTCCTGCACCCAGGTGTGATCCGTCGTCAGGTGAAAAAGGTCCGGCGGGCGCCAGAGGTAGGCCCGGCTGTCTCCCACATGTGAAATAAAAAGGAGACCATCGATCACCGCCACCGCCACCACCGTCGTGGCCATGCCCTGGAGCATCGGATCGGACTGCGCCTTTTCAATCACCTGCTCGTTGGCGAGCGTGATCGCTTCCTTCAGGCGTGACAGGATCGTTTCCGGCATGATTTCGGGGATCTGGTCGAAGTAGGCGGTGATGGTTTCAATGGCCAGCTTGCTCGCGTATTCCCCCGCCGTCTGTCCCCCAACGCCGTCGGCGACAATACTCAGATAAAACACGGGCGCGCTTGCAACCGGCCGGGAGCGGTAGGCGATAAACAAGAGGGCGTCCTCATTGTTTTTGCCCGTCATTCCCTCGTGTGTGGCCTGGCTGACACGGAGCGGCCCGTTGGGTTCGAGCGTGACTCTTTCCATAGCAAATTGCTGCCCTGACCTGATTGATTCAAGTCTACCGCGTCCCCAACGTTTCGACCAGAAGATCGGCGGGGTTTTTCCCTTGATGTGGTACAATGATCCGGTCATCAAGTGAATTTTCAACCCTGAATCTGGAATGATGATCAATGCCAAGGTGAAGATGTTCGGAATACGGCTTTGGGGGCCGGTCGCTCTGCTGGTCATCCTCCTGACGCTTTTTTCCAGAGCCGGAGCTTACTGGGAGCAGCAGGTCGGGCTGGCCGCCCCCTCTTTGCGAATCACAGCGGTCGATGTTTCCCGCCTGCCTCAGATTCAGCTGCGGGTGCTCGGGAAGAATGCCGATGGGTCGCCTATTGATTTTGCCGCTCAGCCGGTAGTCGTCCATCACGGCAGCGAGCAAATCAACACCGTTGCAATTGAAGGCACGGAGGACGTCGGCTCCCTGACGGTTTTTCTCGTCGACACGCCGGCCGGGGTCGAAGCCCAGCTGCCGGCCATCCAGGCCGCTTTGAGCGAGTATGCCGGCGCCGATTTTATGCGTGAGCAGGTCGATTTCGTGGCCATCTATGATGTCGGCGTCCTGACCGCCCAGCAAATCCTCGAACCAACCCCATTTTACAATACGATCACCAATTTCCTCGTCGATCCACTGCCCGTCGTCAATGGACCGACCGCGCTGGTCGATTCGATCGGGGGGCTGTTGAATTCGATCGAGGTGCTCAAACCAGACCCGGCGCTGGCCGCTTCCATCGTCGTCGTTTCGGATGGAACGGACGTGGTCAGCAGCCAGTTTTCAGAGCTGGAGATCCTGGAGCGGGCGGCCGAACTCGGCATTCCCCTGCACACGATTCTGGTCGATAATGCCGCGCTGGCCACGCTGGATGAAGGGGGGCGTTTCATGAACCAGCTGGCAGCCGCCAGTGGAGGCATCGCCACCCGTCTTTCCGATGGCAACACCGGCGAAATCTGGCGCCGGGTGAGCCAGTTTCGCAGCCAGACCCTGCTTGGGTACGAGCTGACGGCACCGGAAGCCGGCGAGGCCGTGCCGATCGCCCTCAGCCTGGCGGACAACCCGGCTGTTCAGGCCGGCGTTTCTATCGCCATCTCACCGGCGGCCGGCCTGCTGACCCTGACGGTGCCGGCCGACAGCCGAACGCTGACCGTGCCGAATCTCGATTCACCCATCCGCCTCCGCCTGCCCGGCACAGTGGCCTGGGTCGACGGGGAGGAGCGGACGCTGAGTGCCCTGCAGCTCTGGAGCAACGGCGTGCCGATCGCCGATATCGATCCGGGCGATCTGGCAGAGATCGATGGCTCCTTCAACAATTTCCGCCTGGGCGGCAACCAGGTCTGGCTGACCGCGGTCGATTCGACCGGCCGGGAAATGGCCAGCCCGATCCTGACCCTGACGGCTGTCCAGGGGGAAAATCTGGTGGTTCCGGAGCTGCTGGCGCCGCCCGGCCTGCCCTGGATGACCTGGCTTCTGGCCTGCCTGGCCGGCGCCGTGCTGGCGGCCGTTCTCGGCGGCTGGTATTTTCTGCGCGGCAGCGGTGGATTCCGGCTGCCATTCCTGGATGACCTGGTGCCGCGGCGGCGGCCGCGCCGCCGTCGCCGGCCGCAGCGGCAGATCACCGATTATGAACCCGATCTCGAATTCGATCCCCGCCCGCCGCCGCCGAGCGAACCGGCCGGGTTCGCCTTCGACGTCATCGAAGCCGTAACGCCGGTGGTTTCTCCGATCGGGCTCAACGCCTACGAAATGCACATCGGCCGGGCGCCCAGCCAGGTCGATATTCCCTTCGAGCAGGATTCAACCGTCTCGCGCCTCCACGCCACGATCATTCGCGAAGGGCACACCTACCGCATCTTTGATGAAGAGAGCACCAGTGGAACCCTGGTGAATGGGCAGCGTGTGCCGGAATATGGCACCCTCCTCATTGACGGGGACGAACTGCAGATGGGAGCAGTCCGGCTCCGATTCCGCGTCCTGTGGGATTGGACGCCCTAGCCTACACGGAACAATCTGATGAACCTGACAGCTCGACAGCAGCAGGCGGCAGCGGCCGGCGGATCGATTCTCCTTTTTGGACCGGCCGGGACCGGGAAAACGACCGCGGTCAAGGCCCGTTTGAAGCAGCTGCTGCTCAATAAGACGCCGGCCTATACCATTCTGGTCCTCGTGGCCGAGCCGGAACATCGGGACCATTTTCTGGCCGACATCTACCAGGCCGATGTGGGCCCTGTGGCCGATTTGAAAGTGAGCAACTACGTCGGTCTCGCGCGGGAAATGGTTTCCCTGTTCTGGCCGCTGGTCGCCCGGCAGGCCGGCTTCCGGCACGCCCATACGGCCCCCACCTGGCTGTCGTACGACCTGGCGCAGCTCCTGATGTGGGAGGTGGTGACGCCGCTGCTCGACAGCGGTCATTTCGCCGATCTGCGGCTGCGGCCGCAGCAGATCGTCAGCCAGCTGCTCGACAACCTCAACCGGGCAGCTCTCAACCGCCTGACGGTCGAGCAGGCGATCCAGCGCCAGATCGACGCCTGGGTTGGAGAAGAGGAGCGCCGGCGGCATCTGCGCGATGCCGAACGGGCGGCCCTGGCGTTCCGGCGCATCTGTCACGCGAACAACCTGCTCGATCTTTCCCTGGCCATCGACGTCTTCAACCGGCATGTGGTCGAACACCCGGAATTTTCCCGCTACTTCAGCGAGCGGTTCCGCCACCTGCTGGTCGATAACATCGAGGAGCAGACCGCGGCCGGCCAATTTTTCGTCGGCCGGCTGCTGGGCGTGACTGAGTCGGCCGTGATCGCCCTGGATGATGGCGGTGGGTACAAGCGGTTTCTGGCGGCCGATCCCGACCTGGCTGCCGACTTTCGGCAGCGCTGTGACCGGGAAATCGTCTTTCAAGAGCGGCTCATCGAAACCCAGGGGGTCTACCACCTCGCCCGGCGCGTCCACCGCTTCCTGCTGGGCAGCGGGCCGGACCCCGACGAAACGGCGGCCGGCGCCGCGCTCCTCGGCCTGATCGAGACGCGCTACCGGCGCGAAATGCTGTCCGACCTGGGCGGTGAACTGCGCCGGCTGATGGCCCGAGAGCAGATCGAGCCGGGTGAGATCGCCATCATCGTCCCATACATGGACGGCGCCCTGCGCTACAAGCTCACGCAGTCGCTGCGTGAGGCGGGGATTCCGTATCAGCTCTCCCGACGGCGCGCCAGCCCGCGAGAAGAACCGCGCGTGCGGGCCTGGATGACCTGGCTGGCCATCGCCCACCCCGATTGGGAGATTTTCCCCACCCTCTACGATGTCGCGGAAGCTCTGACCCTGACCATCAGTGGGCTCGATCCGGTGCGGGCGGCGCTGGCCGCGAAGATGCTCTACCAGCCGGCGGTGCCGGAGCTGCTTGACCCGGTGTCTCTTTCCGATGACCACCGATTACGGGTAGGAGAAGACTTCCTGGCCCGGATTGACGATCTGCGCCTCTGGCTGTTGGATCACGGCTCCTTTGCGGGGGAAGGGCTGGATCTCGATTTCTTTATTCACCAGCTCTTTACCGATCTCCTTTCCCGGCCGGCGTTTTCCCCCATGCCCGATATGCAGGCGGCCGCCGTTTGCGACTGGCTGGTCCGGTTGGCCACTCGCATTCGCAGCGCGGCCCCCAGCCTCCAGCTCGAATCCCGGCGGGATATCGGCCGGGCGTTCATCGAAGGCGTGCGCAACGGGCTGGTCACCGCCCACCCACCAGATCTGGGGGATCCGCCCGATCCCAATGGGGTTTATATCGGGACGATTTACAGCTACCTCTTAAGCGAAAAAATCTCGGCCGTGCAGGTCTGGCTGGAAACGGCTGCCACCGGCTGGTGGGATATTCCGCGCCAGCCGCTGAGCAACGCCTTTGTCCTTTCGGAAAACTGGGGGTCGGATCAGCTCTGGACCCTGGACGACGATGCCCGAATCCGCAATGAAATGCTCTCCCGGGTCGTCAGCGGACTCTGTGCGCGCTGTACCCGCGGCGTGCTCCTGGCAACGAGCGAATTAGATCGCCGCGGGGTGCGGCAGGATGGTGCTTTGTGGCGCGCCCTCCAGATCCCCCTCGCCCGCGAGGTTTGACCGCCCGGATTCCGGCGCGACAGGGGCAGTCCCAAAGCCGCTCACCGGCGATCGTCGGACGAAAATTGATGGGGTGAGGTGTACCAAATTCTCATAAGGACCATCCCGGGTCGACGGTATAATTTAAATGAGGCAGAGTCCGATCTAGAACATCTTCACCTCCATCGCTGGCCAGTCGGTTTGCCGGGTCGGAAGCCACCTTCATGAAAATATTACTCATTGAAGACAATGAATTGAATCGAGACATGCTGGCCCGCCGGCTTGTCCGCCGGGGGTTTGAAGTCATCAATTCCACCAACGGAGCCGATGGCGTCGAGCAGGCGCAGAAAGAACAGCCGGACTTGATTTTGATGGATATCAGCCTGCCTGTATTGGATGGATTGGAGGCGACCCGGCAGATTCGCCGCAACCGCTACACGCTGAATATTCCGATCATTGCGCTCACCGCCCATGCCATGGCTGGCGACCGGGAAAAGTGCCTGGAAGCTGGCTGTGACGATTATGCGACCAAGCCGGTTGAATTCGCCCAACTGTTGACCAAAATTCGGAATCTGCTGCCGCAGCCGAAACGATAGCGACAAACGCCCCCTCTGGCCCATGCCCCGTTCGCTTTATTCATCCCTTTTTCAGCCAGAAATGGTCGGCCCGGCTGTGCGAGTGGCCCTGGCTTCCATCCGGCAGTCCGTTCAGTCAAATCCTGCTAAAATATCGGGATGGAGACGGTTCGCAGATGATTGAAACCCCTTCCGTCGTCCTGATCGTCGACGACAATGAAAATAATCGGGACGTTCTCGAACGCCGGATTGCCCGCTACGGCCACATCGTCGAGACGGCCGAGAACGGCCGTGAAGCGCTCGACAAAATCCGGGCGCGGAGCTACGACCTCGTTCTCCTGGACATCATGATGCCGGAAATGAACGGCTACCAGCTTCTGGAGCGGGTCAAGCAGGATCCCGAATACCGCAACCTGCCAATCATTGTCATCTCGGCTATCGACGATGTCGAGAGCATCGTGCGCTGCATTAAGCTCGGGGCCGAAGATTACCTGCCCAAGCCATTCAATCCATCCATTCTCAAGGCGCGCATCAGCGCCTCGCTCGAAAAAAAACGGCTCCGGGACCAGGAAGAAGCGCACCTGGAGGACCAGGCGATTTCCCAGCGCATCGCCCGGGAGCTGAACACCCGGCTGAGCCTTTCCCGGGCGGCGGAGCTGACCCTGGACTGGGCCATGAAACGAACCTCGGCCCACGCCGGCTTTATTGCCCGCATCCTCGATTCCGGTGAGGAAATGGTTATTGTGGCGGTGGCCGGCCATTCCCAATCTCTGCAGTACTACCAGAATACGATCATCCCGATCGAGTCGGACAGCCTGCAGAAGGCGGTAAAAACCATTCTGCCCCAATCTTCGGTCGATCGGGAAGATTACTGGCTCACCGAAACTAAAAGCCGGGTGGTGATTCCTATCGGGCGTGGCGGCCAGGTGCTGGCCCTGTTGATCCTGGAAGACGCCAGCGAAGCGCGCTATTCCAATCGGACGCTCTCATTTCTGACCAGCCTCAGCGATCGGTCGGCCATCGCCATGTCCAACGCGCTCCTGTATGAGCAGGTGCAGAAGGCCAATCACGCCAAAACGGAGTTTATTTCCGAGGTCTCGCACGAACTCAAAAACCCGATGACGTCGATTCGCAACTACGCCAAAATGCTTCCCAGCGTCGGCCCGGTGAACGATGTCCAGCAGCGGTTCATCGAGACGATCATCAATAATGTCGATCGAATGGCCGGCCTCGTGTCGGACCTCAGCGATATTTCCCGGATCGAATCGGGGCATCTGCGTCTCGAGCTGGAGAAGGTTTCACTGGCGGCCGTCCTGGCCGATGTCGCCGCGGGGTTCTTGGGGCAGATTGAAGAAAAAAAACAGCAGCTGGTGATCGATCTTCCCGACCTGCTGCCCCCTGTCAGGGCTGATTCAGGGCGGCTTGGCCAGATCCTGACCAACCTGCTGTCGAATGCCCACAAGTACACGTTGGAGGGGGGGCACATCCGGATCACGGCTAATTTAATGCCGGATGAACGGGCAAAGCGGCCGCTGGTCCTTGTGGCCATCGAAGATTCTGGCCAGGGGCTGACCGAGGCGGATAAAGAAAAGATTTTCACCAAGTATTTCCGCAGCCCGGAAGGGCAGGCGAGTGGCAGCCCGGGAACAGGCCTGGGGCTGCGCATCACGAAGCAGCTGGTAGAACTGCAGGGCGGCCAGATTTGGTTCGAAAGCGAATATCAGCAGGGAAGCACGTTTTACTTCACGATTCCGATCTGCCGGCCGGGTGAGGAGCTGGCCGCCGATGACCAGCCGGCGGGAGAAGGCGCAGTTAGCGACCGCTGAGCGCCTCCCGGCTCCGCTTCACCTGGCCAGACACTTCCGCCACAACCCCCCTCAACTCTCTTTTTTCTCCGACCCACCCCATTGTTCCGGACGCAGGATCCGGGTT
>JBFFZG010000178.1:0-10020 GCA_041568735.1 Promineifilaceae bacterium (SeqCode) | reverse complement strand
TCCGGGTCGGGGAGGTCAACGCCGACCTGGCCGCGGCCGCGGCCGGTGACGTGACCATGGCCAACGGGCAGAAAGCCGGGTTGAAGGTCTTCAAAGGGGACGTCTACGTGAATGATGACAGCAAGGTAATCATCGCCAATGTCGATGCCAGCAACGGCGTCATTCACGCCGTCGACACCGTAATTCTCGGCCCCTGGCCGCGGACTGACTAAAGAACTTCTTCTCCTTCGAGGATCGATTCCTCCTTCCTTACGTGGACGGGGCGCCGGTACGGCCGGCGCCCCGTTATGTTTTACAAACCCCGTCCCCCACTCCACCAGTCAGCTTTACTCACCGGCCGATCGACAAATTCGATCGGCCGCTTTGGCGCTGTGAAGCTGCCGCGGGGGTTCTGGCCAAAGCGACCCGCGAACATTCAAATTTTAACGTCTCTCCCGGTAAGAATACCCCCGATTTTCTGAAGAGAATCCGCTTTTGCCTGCCCCTTCAAAATCAGTATAATCAGATGAAAATCATACGGAAAACGTCTAATGGGGATCGATCAATCAACCAGCTCCGCGCATTTCCTGGAACAATTTTTAGAGCAAGGTTTCAGCCTACGCATCCCAGAATCAGGTGAATTTTGCAAGGGAACCATCGTTTCGATCACAGACGATGCGGTTCTGATTGATATCGGGGCCAAGTCCGAAGGGGTGCTGGATCGCCGCGAAGTCGAACAGCTCTCCCCCAAATTACAGAAGCAGTTTGTCGAAGGCAACGAAATCACCGTCGTCGTCGTGACGCCGGAAGGGCGAAACGGCGAAATTGTCCTGTCCGTCGAGCGGGCCCTGGCTGAAAGCGACTGGCTGCTGGCCGAAGAGCTGCTGGCCAGCGGCGAACCTTTCGACTGCGAGATCTCCGGATACAACAAGGGGGGTCTTCTCGGCCGGCTCGGCAGTCTGCGGGCCTTCATTCCCATGTCCCACGTGGAGCCGGCCCCCTCTCACCTCGAAACGAGCGCTTACCTCCAGGAATTTGTCGGCCAGGAGCTGCCGGTCCAGGTGCTCGACGTGGACCGGACGCGCAACCGGCTGATCCTCACGGCGCGAGAAACGATGCGCAAACTGCGGGATCAGCAGCGCCAGGCCGCTTTTCTCTCCATCGAAGAAGGCGCCACCTACACCGGACCGATCGTCAACATCGAGGACTTCGGCCTCTTCGTCGATCTCGGCGGTGTGCAGGGGCTCGTCCATCTTTCCGAAGTCAGCTGGCAGCGCATCGACAATCTGCACAGCGAATTCCAGGTCGGCGATGACATCGAAGTCTTCGTCCTGCAGGTCGATTCCGACCGGGAGCGCATATCCCTCAGCGTCAAACGACTGCATGCCGATCCCTGGGAGGATATCAATCAGTACTACCGCACCGGCCAGCTCGTCGAAGTCGAAATCACCAAAATTGTCCACTTCGGCGCCTTTGCCCGCCTCCTCGGCGAGTTCGAGCTGGAAGGCTTGATTCACATCTCGGAACTGTCTGACGGCCACATCAAACACCCCCACGAAGTCGTCAAACCGGACACCCAGGTCGTCGCCCGCATCATCCGCATCGACACCGACAAGCGACAGATCGGATTGAGCCTGAAACAGGTGACATCCAACGCGTTCAAAGACCAGGATCTCGAGAACCTGCCCTAGTGATCCGGAGCGGCGTAACAGCTATATCAGCATTCCTTTAACAATAATGAAATGCTAACGGCTGGCGGCCACAATTGACGATCAGACCACCCGCTTAAGATAAATCTTTATCTTTTGGGACTATCGTTTTATGAACGAGTTGGTTCGAAGTTGATAAGTGAGACTGAAAGTCTATTGAATTCACGCGCTGTTTCAGGTACATATAGAGAAATCAAAACGGCAATTGGCATCACCGACATGACCCTTTTTGAAGCAACGACTGAGGTAACCCTGTGAACTCTAAAAATTGGGAACGCTTTACCCAAAGAGCGCGGCGTGTCCTGAGCCTGGCTCAGGAAGAAGCGGAACGCTTGAACCACAATTATATCGGCAGCGAGCACCTTCTGATCGGCCTGCTTCGGGAAGAAGGCGGCGTCGCGGGAAGGGTTTTACGCGAGGTCGGTCTGGAAGTGAGCCGGGTGCAGGCGATGGTTGAGCGGATGGTAGGCACCGGTACGCGCACCCCTTTTACCAAGATCGAGCTGGCGCCCACAACCAAGCGGGTCCTCGAACTGGCCGTTGAAGAAGCCCGTCGCATGGGCCAGCACTACATCAGCACCGAGCACCTGCTCCTGGGTCTGGCTCGCCAGAACGACGGGACCGTCTCAGATATTCTCAAAAAATTTGGCGTAACCGCCGAGCAGATTCGCCGCCAGACCCGGCGCATGCTGAAAGAGAGCCCCATTCCCAGCGGCGAGCAGCCCGTCTCCCGCCGGCAGCGAAGTAAAGAAAAAAGCAAGACGCCCCTCGTCGACCAGCTGGCCACTGATTTGACCGCCATGGCCGACGAAGGCAAGCTCGATCCGGTCATCGGCCGGCAAATGGAGATCGAACGCGTCATCCAGATCCTGGCCCGCCGCACCAAAAATAATCCGGCCCTGATCGGCGAACCCGGCGTCGGCAAGACGGCCATCGTCGAAGGGCTGGCCCAGCGGGTCATCGATGGGGCCGTCCCGGAAGTGCTCCAGGACAAGCGGGTCCTCCAGCTCGACGTCGGCAGCCTGGTGGCCGGCACGATGTACCGCGGCCAGTTTGAAGAACGGCTGAAGCGGGTCATTGAAGAGCTGAAATCGAGCGATGCCATCCTCTTCATCGACGAGGTGCACATGCTCGTCGGGGCCGGATCGGCCGGCAGCTCGGTGGACGCGGCTAATATTCTCAAACCCGCCCTGGCCCGCGGCGAACTGCAGTGCATCGGGGCCACCACCCTCGAAGAATATCGCAAATACATCGAAAGCGACGCCGCCCTCGAGCGCCGCTTTCAATCGATCCAGGTCGACGAACCGACCCCGGAAGAAGCGGTCCAGATCCTGGAAGGGGTCAAGGGGGCTTACGAGCAGCACCACAACCTTGAGATTACCTCCGAGGCGGTGGAGGCGGCCGTCAAGCTCTCCACCCGCTACGTGACCGAGCGCTTCCTGCCGGACAAGGCGATCGACCTCATCGACGAGAGCGCCTCGCGCGTCCGCATGTACCGCGCCCCGCAGATGGCCGACATCAACGAGGTTTACGAAAATCTGCGCGATCTGCGGCTGCAGCGGGAAATCGCCCTCGACGAGGGACGTTTCGACGACGCGGCCTCTCTGCGCGAAGAAGAAGAAGCGCTGCAGCGCAGCCTGGATGAACTCCGAGCCGGCCGCAAGGGGTACAACCTGCAGGTCACGCCGGAGGATATCGCGGAAGTCGTGTCGATGTGGACCGGCATCCCGATTCTGCAGCTGACCGAAGAAGAATCGGCCCGCCTGCTCAAGATGGAAGAGGAGCTGGCAAAATTAATCGTCGGCCAGGAAGAGGCGATCAAGTCGATCTCCAAGGCGGTGCGCCGGGCGCGCGCCGGGCTCAAGAACCCGCGCCGGCCGATCGGCTCCTTTATCTTCCTCGGCCCGACCGGGGTCGGCAAGACCGAGCTGACCAAAGCCCTGGCCGAGTTTCTTTTCGGCACGGCCGACGCCCTGATCCAGCTCGACATGTCGGAGTTCATGGAACGCCACAATGTCTCCCGCCTGGTCGGCTCCCCACCGGGCTACGTCGGCTACGAAGACGCCGGGCAGCTGACCGAAGCGATTCGCCGCCGGCCCTATTCGATCGTCGTCTTCGACGAAATCGAAAAAGCCCATCCGGAGACCTTCAACATCCTCCTGCAGATCATGGAGGAAGGCCAGCTTTCGGATGCCAAGGGGCAGAAAGTCGATTTCCGCAACGCCATCATCATCATGACCTCCAACGTGGGAGCGGCGGCGATCAAGAAGCAGCCCAACCTCGGTTTCTCCTTCCAGCAGGACGCCGGCTCGCAGACCGAGCAGGAATACTCTGAGATGCAGAAGAAGCTGATGGATGAACTCAAGCGGGCCTTCCGGCCGGAGTTCCTCAACCGCGTCGACAGCGTGATCGTCTTCCACCAGCTCTCCAAAGAACACATCCGCAATATCGTCGATCTCATTCTCACGGAGCTGAACGAGCGGCTGGAGGAGTACGAAATTCACCTGACAGCCACCGACGATGTCAAAGATTGGCTGGCCAAAGAAGGATACGACGCCGAATACGGTGCGCGTCCCCTCCGCCGGGTGATCCAGACCGAGCTCGAAGACCGGCTGTCGGATTCGATGCTCAGCGGAGATGTCACCGAGGGGAGCATGGTCGAAGCCAACCTGGTCGAGGAAAAGATCGTCCTCCAGGTGATCGAAAAGCGCTCGGAGGAAGAATCGGTCGAACCGGCCCTGCCGCTCCCATAGCGCGAAATCCAGATTGAACCAACAAAAAAGCCGCCCCCAACCGGGCGGCTTTTTTTGTCGAGAAGAGCTTCCTGGCTACGGTTCGGGAATAATCAGGACCTGGCCCGGGTAGATCAGATCGATATCCTTGATCTGGCGCCTGTTGGCGTTGACCAGCCTGTCCAGGGAAACGCCGTAGAACTGGGCGATCGCTCCCAGGGTGTCCCCTTTGACGACCAGGTGGGTTTTTTCATTGCCAGTGAGAACCGGAAAGGCCCCGGCCCCGGCTCCGGGTGCCGACGAGGTCGGCGCTCCGGAGAGAAAATCCTGCGGCGCCGGGGTGTATGTTGGCGGTAAGCCGGGGGAGGCGGCCGCTTCATTCTGGCGCGGCGACTCCGGTTCCGGCGTGCCTGCCTCGGGGGCAGGAGCCAACTCGGCCGGCTCGATCTCCTGCAGGGTGGAATCGGCCGGCTCGGAATCGGAGCCGAGCAGGCCGCAGGCCGGTAGAAATACCAGCAAAAACGCGACCGTCAGTATTCTTTTGACCATTTGCCCCTCCTCGCGGGTTCAAATCACAGGCCCGGGCCACACATGTCGACTTTTTACCACTTTTCCCCGTTTTCGACATGGGAAAGTACGCCTAGTCTGGTGGCCGCGACAGCCGCCCCGAGAAGCATCCAGAATACGGTGACGGCATGGAGAAACTCGAGATTGAAGAGGTAGTGGTCGAATATGCCGGCGATCAGCCCGCTGAAGACCGCCCCGTGCAGCCCCAACCAGATCGGGTCCCGCAGGTCATCCCCGGCAAACCGGCGGCGGTGGATCAAGGCATAGCCAAAAACCGTGGCGATCACGGCCGCAAACCCCAGCAGCCCCAGGACGCCCATCTGCTGGCCAATCGTCAGGTAGACCATGGCCACGCCGAGATAGAGATCGACATCGGGCGAGCCCGAGAAGCCAACGCCGAAGACCGGGTAGCGGCGGATCAGGGACAGGGCATCCCGATATTCCCCAAAGCGCATCTGAGTGGCCAGATCGGCTCCCTGGAACCCCTCGAGGAGCCGCTCGACGTAGGCCTGGCCGATCCCGGCCAGCAGGGCGGCAGCCAGCAGAACGGCCGCAGTCAGGAGCACGGCCGGCAGATAGCGCCGGTAGCGGAGCAGGAGGACGAAGCCGAAACCGGCGACCAGGGCCAGGAAGGCGCCGCGGGAAAAGGTGAGCAGCAGGGCGCCAAAAATCAGGGCGAACAAGATATAGACGAGCCAGCGGGGCCAGAGCGGCCGCCGGGCCACCAGCTGGGGAGCGGCCAGGGTGCCGATGAGCACAAGGACCCCGCCGAACACGTTGGGATCGACCGAAGTGCCGATCGCCCGCTCGGCCAGCTCGGGGTTTTCTTCGATGTAGCGGATGACAAAACCGGCCGGATAGCCAAAGCGAGAGAAGAGATTCAGGATTTCGTTGGCCGTTTCATCCGGCAGCAGCCAGAGGCCGATGCCGATCGCGCCGGCGGCCGCACCGGCCAGGATGAAAACGCGCACCAGCCGCTCCAGGCGCCGCCAATCCCGGCAGTAATCGATGATAATCAGGACGAAACCGAGGCTGAGCAGAAGTTCGGCGAATTTGCGAATGAGCTGGCTGGTGAGCGGCCCATTAGGCAGGCCGAAAATAAAGGCGAACACGGCGACCAGGATGAAGATCACCAGCGGGAGTGTAATCGGCGCGGTCACCACCCGGGTCTGCCGGCCGGTGACGAGGCGCAGGAGCCAGACGCCGGCGACCGCACCCAGCGCCAGGTCGAGGAAGGTTGGCGTGATGACGATCTTGAACGGCAGGGTGGCGAAGGGCAGCAAAATCGCCACCCCGATCACCCCCCAGAAGCCGATTTCAATATTCTGCAAGATGATGAAGGCCGCCAGAAGGGCCAGGAGCACCCCGGCCCCGGCCAGCGGCCCGCCAAAGGCCAGCACCAGTCCCCCCACCAGGGCCAGCCCGCCGAGCAGCAGCCCGAGAAAGAGGGGGGAGCGGGTGAGCGCGGGTCCGGTCCAGCTGGCCGACAGGCGGTTCATGAAATCGGTCATCGAAAGAGTGTCTCAGAAAGCGGCCGGTTCTTCAAACCTGAGCCGATCAGGGATCGACCCGGATCAGCGTCAGATTGATGAAATCATCGGTCAGGCGGCCGTCTGCCGTGATCCGCTGCAGGTTGACAAACCCCGCCGCCTGGTCAAAGCGGTAAATGCCAACGCGCAGGGGATAGATATTGGCCGGTGTATCCGGGCTCAGCGACAGGGGCAGCTGCAGCGCCTGGACTTCGCCGGGGAGCCAGCCGGTCGTCGGCTGGCCGAGATCGACGTACGCCCAGCGGGTCGTTTCGCGGTCGACGACCTGGGCGAAGAAGGTGTAGTCGGCCGGCGGCGGCGCCAGCGCCCGCACGTACAGGGTCAGGTCGATTGTCTCCCCCGGCCGGGCGCGGCGCGGCTCGACGGCAAAGCCGATCAGCTCAAAGCGATCCTCAAAATTGACGGCGATCGGGTTGGGGGTTTCCCCGGCGGTCGGGAGCAGGGAAAGCCGTCCGAGTTCGAGGTGATCCGACCCATCCAGCCGGCGGAGCCGCTCCCCGGTCTGGAACTGGTAAAGGCCAACGGTCAGGCTCAGGTCGGCCGGAGCGACAGCGGTGGCCGGAACCTGGAGCCGGTAGCGGTTGGTGAGCTGGTCCCCGGCCGCCAGCAGGCGGGTCGGCAGCAGCCCCTGGCCGAAGTACATGTCCCGCTGGGCGATGGGTACGCCGATCACCGGATCGTTGAGGTGGATGAAAGCGCTCCAGTCCTCGGTGAAGCGCTCGCCTGTCACCCCCCATTCCAGGGTCAGATCGACCAGGTCCCCCGGCCGCAGGGGGCCGGCTGGAAAGTCAAAGCCGATCAGGTGGAGGCGGTCACCGAAGACGACCTCGCCGGGCTCCAGGCAGACGGAGAGATGGCAGGTAAATGGAATGGAAGCACCGCGGGACAGCTGGGCCTGGTAGGCCGGCCGGATGAAGGTGAAGGGCGAGGCGGCCGCCAGGAATAACAGGAGACCGGCCGCCCCGGCCAGGACCACCCGGCTAAATTTGACCGGCAGCCCGCCGGCCAGCCCCAGCGCCCAGAGAATGTTCAGGGCGGAAATGGCGGTGAACACGAGCCGACCCTGAGAGGACCAGGTCGTCGTCGCCCACTGGATCAGACCAAAGATGACGGCGGCGGCAAAAAGGACGACCACGACGAGCGGAAAATTGGCTTCGACGCCGAGCAGCAGCGCCGCCGGCGGATTGGCCCGGCCGCGGGCGCCCCGCTCTCCCCCCGGTTGGAAATGGACGCGGGTGGCGCCGCGCAGCACCCGGCCGGCGAACAGCAGGCCGCCGGGCAGGGCGGCGATCAGCAGGCTATTCAGCACCAGGTAGGACCAGCGCCACATCGGGATATTGACCCCGCCAAAGAGCCCCCAGTAGGACAGCATGAATCCCCAGCGCTCGTCCCACAGCTGCGCCAGGGAAGCCGGGGTCTCCCGCTGGCCAAGAACGGCGACGAAGGCGCTCCAGCCGAGCAGATCGCCGTAGAGCTGGATATTGCGCCAGTACCACCAGCCGGCGATCAGCAGAACCGGCATGGCCATCAGGGCGAAATCGACAATCGACCAGGCGACCAAACCGGCCAGGGTGCGCAGATCGGGCGAAAGGGAAGCGGCGGCGTTTCCCTCCTTCCCTGATTGGCGCAGCCGCCACCGGCGCCACTCCCAGATGACAAAAGTGCCCCAGGCGAGCGGCAGCAGGCCGATTGTCCCCTGCTTGGTCAGCACCGCCAGGCCGATGACCGCGCCGATGATCAGGATGCGGGGCAGCTCCCGCTTCCGGCTTCTGGCCGCCACAGTGCGGGTGACCAGCCGAATCAGGAGCAGGATCCCGAGCGAGGCCAGCGGGATGGCCAGGTTGTCGTTGTTGACCGCCCCGCTGATAAATAAAAACATCGGCGTCAAGGCGTTCAGGGCGGCGGCCCCCAGGGCGATATCCGGCCGATTCGGGGTCACCTCGCGGGCGATCTGGTAGGTCAAATAGACAGCTGCGGCGCCTAGCAGGACGGAAAACAGGCGGACAATCCGGACGGCCAGAAGCGTCCCCACCCGTGGATTGAAGAAATCCGGATGGATGGCCAGGTTGGTGTTGCCGTCCGTCGTGATGACCCCGTTGTCGACGTGGGGATTGAGCCAGCGGACGGTTTCCATATCGGACGTATCGATCCAGAAGGTCAGCGCCGCCCCCAGGTAGTAGTAGAGGGGTGGCTGACTGGCTTCCTGCTTCCAGGGACCGGCCAGCGCCGGATCGGTGACCTGGACAGGCAGGGAGTTGCCGTCGGCCAGATGGCGGATCATGGGGTAGTGCCAGAGCTCATCCGAGGCTTCAAAAGCGGGCGTGATGATGGCGAAAACCACCCCCAGCAGGAGAAATGCGATGAGGATCAGGCGGAGCAGCCAATTTTCGGTCTGGGCAGACATCGACCGGCGATTGTACCCACCATTGGTGCGGCCGTCATCTGCGGCCGGCCGGCATTAACCTGATGCTAGTGGTCAGACCGGCTTCGATCAGCCAGGCGAGCGAACTATGAGGCCCCGGCAGAAGCGGCCCGGCGATCGAGCTCCCCCAAAAAAATCCGGCGGATTCGGGTAAAATAGGCACATGAATGATCTCGAAACCCTGCGCCATACCCTTTTAGAGAAGCCGGGGGCCGTCGAAGAGACCCCGTTTGGGCCGGAGGCCCTCGTCTACAAGGTCGGAGGAAAAATGTTCGCGCTCATCGGCTGGGTCAATGCGCCGCTCACGATCACCTTGAAATGCGACCCGGACGAAGCGCTCTTCCTGCGGGAACATTTTTCGGCGGTAAAACCGGGCTATTACATGAACAAACAGCACTGGAATACCGTGACGCTCGACGGGTCGGTGCCGGCGGACGATGTGCGCTACATGATCGACCAGTCCTACCGGCTCGTCTACCAGAAGCTCCCGGCGCGGACCCGGGCGGCGATCGAGGGAGGATCCACCCCATGACTGGTGACCGGCTCGAGCCAGCCTACCACCGGCTCCAACAGCGGCTGGTCGAAGCGGTCGATAAGGCCTATGCGTTAAAAATTTCGCGGCTCGTGCCGACCGGCTGGGAGGTGCGCGGCATCCCGGTCCCTCGCCTGCGGGCAATCGCCCGGGAACTGCGGCGAGAGCCAGATCTGGCGCTGGCCAGGCAGGGAGTCGATTTGCTCGATCGGGCCTTCGCCGGCCACAATCGCGAGGAAGCCCTGGTCCTGATTTTCGCTATCGCGGCCGAAAAAAAACAGCTGACACCGTCCCTCTGGCCGCCGATCGACCGCTGGATTGACGAGATCGCCGATTGGGAGATCTGTGACCAGCTGGCGATGGGGATCGCCGCCCCGATCGTGGCCGGGCAGCTCGACCTGGTTGAAGTCCTCGTCCTCTGGGCCGAATCGACCAACGAGTGGCGCCGCCGCTTTGCGCTGGCCACGGCGGCCGCTCTCAATCAAAAAGGGCGCGCCCACGTGGCTGAAACCCTGCGCATCTGCGCGGC
>JBFFZG010000177.1:0-10099 GCA_041568735.1 Promineifilaceae bacterium (SeqCode) | reverse complement strand
GGGAGAGCTGGGAGTTGGGAGCTGGGTACAGTCAGCGGGCGCGGACTTCCATCATCAGCTGGCGGTAGCCGGTGTCGACGAAGCCGACCGAAACGGCGAGATCGATAGAAGGGGCGTTGTCGCGGGCGACAGCGTAGAGCGGCCGGCGGCCGTGCTGGATGATCTCGCCGGCCAGGGCGGCAACGACGCTCCGCCCATACCCCCGCCGGCGGTAGCCGGCCTGGGTTCGCACGCCAATCTCGGCAAAATGGGGTGACTGCCAGTTGATCGCCGCGGCCGCAATCGCCTCCCGCCGGCCGTCGGCCTCCTGCTTGATGACAAAACGGGGCAAACTGCCGGCCATTTCCCGCGTCACGAGCACGTTGACAATCGGCTCGTACCGGGCCGGGTCGAGCGCCAGGAGGATCAGCCGCTCCTCGCTGCCCACGTCAAAAAAAGCCCGCACCACGGGTTCGTAAGGCTGAGGGCACGAGAGGAACGCCTCGCCGCCGGAGGGCAGCAGATCCTGGAGCAGGCGGCGGCAGGTTTCGAGATCCTCCAGGGGCAGGCGCATCGTCAGCAGCGGTCGGAACAGATCCATACCGGTGCGCGAAATAGCTGCGTAGCCGGCGGCCTGTCCCGGCCCGGCCTCGGCTGGATAAACGACCAGGGCGGTGCGATCGTCCCCATGGTGAAAGGCATAGTAGGCCGCCATCGCATCCCCCGGATTCCGTTCGTCGAGCAGCAGGCGAATCGCCTGCCGTTGGTCGGCCAGAGTCATGCGGGCATTATATCTGGATCCCCTTAGAATCCGTAAATTTATCTTGCATTCAAAAGGCTTTGTCTTAAAATGAAAGATGAAATTTAACCACGGTTAAAAATACCGGGATCCCTAGCATGAACAGCCAGATTACCGCTGAAAACAAACTGAATTTACCCGCAGAAACTACAGCTTCCCGGCCGGCCGCCGCCCACTGGCTCGCCATCCTCAACCGGGAGCGGCTGGCGCAGATCCTGACCGGAGTCAATCTGGTTGCCCTGGCCGCCGGCTGGTTTTTGGAGGGGGAAAGCGGCCCGGGGATGATCGCCTGGCTCTTTTATGGGATCGCCTACCTGGCCGGCGGCTATTTTGGCGTCCAGGCCGGCTGGAAGTCCCTCATGGAAAAGCGCATCGATGTGGACCTGCTCATGGTCCTGGCGGCCCTGGGAGCGGCGCTCGTCGGAGAGCCGTTTGAAGGCGCCCTCCTGCTTTTCCTGTTCTCCCTGTCAAATGTCCTGCAGAATGTCGCCCTCGATCGAACACGCAGCGCCATCCGCGCTCTGATGAACCTGCGGCCGCCCACCGCTCTCGTCCGGCAGGGAAATGATAGCGTCGAACTGCCGATAGAAGAGATTCAGATCGACGAGATCATGCTGATCCGGCCGGGCGAACAGATCGCCCTCGACGGCCGGATCGTCGAAGGGGAAAGCGCCGTCGACCAGTCTTCCCTGACCGGCGAATCGATGCCGGTCAGCAAGCGGGTCGGCGATGAAGTGCTGGCCGGCACGATCAACATGCGGGGCGGATTGGAGGTCCGCGTGACGCGGCTGGCCGGCGATTCCACTCTGGCTCGTTTGATTCAGCTGGTCGAGCAGGCCCAATCGGAAAAAGCGACGACCGAGCGTTTCATCGACCGGGCCGAGCAGATCTATGCGGCCGGCGTGATCATCATGACCCTCCTGGCCATCGCCATTCCCCTCTGGCTCCTGGACCATCCCTTCCAGCCAACTTTTTACCGCGCCATGACCCTCATGGTCGCCGCCTCCCCCTGTGCCCTGGTCATCAGCACGCCGGCTACCGTCCTTTCGGCTATCGGCAATGGCGCGCGCCGGGGAATCCTGTTTAAAGGCGGGGCCTATGTCGAGCAGGCGGCCGCCCTCAAAGTGATCGCCTTTGATAAAACCGGCACGCTGACCATCGGCCGCCCGGTCGTCACCCAAGTACAGCCGCTGGCAGCCGGCCTGGACCGCCGGCAGCTCCTCGCCCTGGCCGGGGCGGTCGAAGCTCGCTCTGAGCATCCCCTGGCCCTGGCCATCGTCCAGGCGGCCGAGGCCGAAAATATCGAACTTTCCCGCGCGGCCGGCTTTCAATCGGCTACCGGGCGCGGGGTGGCGGCCACGGTCGACGGCCAGTCGATCCTCGTCGGCAGCCCGGCCTACCTCCAGGAAGCCGGCGCGGACATGACCGCCGCCTGGCCGGCCGCCCGGACTCTCCAGGAAGCGGGCCAGACGGCCGTGGCCGTCGGCCGCCGGCTCGAGGACGACCCGCCGGAAGTGATCGGCCTCATCGCCCTGGCCGACACGATTCGCCCAGGGGCAGCCGAAACCATCGCCCGGCTCAAACAGCAGGGGATCACAAAAGTGGTCATGCTGACGGGGGACAATGAGCGAGTCGGGCAGGCGATCGCCGCCCAGGTCGGCGTCGATGACGCCTATTCCAATCTGCTCCCCGAGGACAAGCTTGAAATTCTCAAGACCCTTGAAAAAGAATACGGCCCGGTAGCCATGGTCGGGGACGGGGTCAACGACGCGCCGGCCCTGGCCACAGCCACCATCGGCATCGCCATGGGCGCGGCCGGCACCGACGTGGCCCTGGAAACGGCCGATGTCGTCTTCATGGGGGATGACCTGGCCCACCTGCCCTACATGATCGGCCTGAGCCGGCAGACCCGCCGGGTGCTGGTGCAGAATCTCGCATTTGCCACAGGGGTGATCGTCGTCCTGATCGCGGCCGTTCTCGGCTTTAACCTCGCTCTCCCCCTGAGCGTGGTCGGACACGAAGGCAGCACCGTGCTCGTCTCCCTCAACGGCATGCGCCTGCTGGCCTATCGGAACTGAGTCTCAGGTCGGGATCAGGCTCCCACCCGCCCCGTCGACCAGGTGACAGGCCACCCCGTGCCCCGGTTCGACCTCCCGGAAAGCCGGAATTTCCGTGCGGCAGCGATCGATGGTCAGCGGGCAGCGGGTGTGGAACACGCAGCCGCTCGGCGCGTTGCGTGGGCTCGGCACTTCCCCTTCGAGAATGATGCGCCGCCGCTTCCGTTCGAGACGCGGATTTGGCAGGGGAACGGCCGAGATCAAAGATTGGGTGTAGGGGTGGAGCGGGTTTTCGAAGAGTTTTCGGCCGGAAGCAGTTTCCATCATGCGGCCCAGATACATGACGGCGATCCGATCAGATATATGCTTGACCATGCTCAGATCGTGGGCGATGAAGAGATAGGTCAGCCCCAGCTCCTTCTGCAGCCGCTTCATCAGGTTGACAACCTGGGCCTGAATTGAGACATCCAGGGCGGAAATCGGTTCATCGGCCACGACAAAACCCGGGTTCAGGGCCAGCGCCCGGGCGATATTGATGCGCTGCCGCTGCCCGCCGGAAAATTCGTGTGGAAAGCGTTTGCGCCATTTGGGGTTGAGTCCGACGAGATCCATCAGCTCCTTCACCCGCTCCTGCACCGCCCGTTCGTCCAGATCGGTCTGGATGCGGAGGGGTTCCCCGATGATCTTGGCCACAGCGTGGCGGGGGTTCAGGGAGGCCACCGAATCCTGGAAGATCATCTGCATCTCCGGCCGCATGCGCCGCATCTCCGCAGACGGCAGGCCGGTAATCTCCTGTCCATTGTAAAAAATTTTGCCCTCGGTCGGCTCCTGCAGGCGCAGGATCACCCGGCCGGTCGTCGACTTGCCGCAGCCGCTTTCTCCGACCAGCCCCAGCGTCTCCCCCCGCTGAATTTCAAACGAGATATCGTCGACCGCCTTCACCAGGCCGACCGTGCGCGAGAAGATCATCCCCCTGCGGATGGGGAAATATTTTTTAAGGCCTTCGACCCGCAAAATCATCTCGTTGGTTGGTGGCGTCGGCGTGGTTTCCATCAGGATCGTTGTTTCTTATTTTTCACGTCGTAGAAACAGGCGGCAAAGTGATCCGGTCCCACTTCCAGCAGCGGGGGAATCATCTCCAGACAGCGGTCAAAAACGTAAGGGCAGCGGGAGGCGAAGGGGCATTGATCGAGCGGCCGCAGCAGATCAGGCGGCGAACCCTCGATGCTGGCCAGCTCCTTCCGGCCGTCCTCGTCGAGGGTGGGAATCGCCCCGAGCAGTCCAATCGTGTAGGGATGGTGCGGGTTTTCGTACAGCTCGTCGACCGGCCCGACTTCGACCGCGATCCCCCCGTACATCACCATCACCCGATCGGCGAGGCCGGCCACAACCCCCAGGTCATGGCTGATCCAGACGACCGCCATGCCGAATTCCGCCTGGAGCCGCTTGATCAGCTCCACAATTTGCGCCTGCACGGTCACGTCAAGGGCGGTGGTCGGTTCGTCGGCGATGACAATGCGGGGCTGGCAGGCGACGGCGATGGCGATTACCACCCGCTGGCGCATGCCGCCGGAAAATTCATGGGGGTAGCTGTCGTAGCGGGCGTCCGCGTCGGCGATTCCGACCAGGCGCAGGAGATCGACGGTGCGCTGGCGGGCCTGCTCCCGGCTCACGTTAAAATGGGTGATCATCGCTTCGGCGATCTGGTCGCCGATTGCCATGAGCGGGTTGAGAGAGCTGATCGGATCCTGGAAGATAAAACCGATCTGCCGGCCGCGCACTTTCTCCATTTCCTTCTCGGGGAGATGGAGCAGTTCAACTGTTTGTTCCGCGTCGTAGAGCTCAGCTGTCCCCGCCTCGATTTTGCCCGGCGGCTGTGGAATCAGCCCCACCAGCGACATCATCGTCACCGATTTGCCGCTGCCGCTCTCCCCAACCACCCCGAGCGTCTCCCCCTCTTTCAGGTCAAAACCGACCCCGTTCAGGGCATAGATAACCCCATCCACGGTGTAAAAGCGGGTAATCAGGTCGCGAACTTTTAGAATGGGCTGCATGTCGGATGGGATCGGAAGTCCGTAGACAATAATCAGTAGTCAGTAAACAGTAAACAGTCGTCGATGATCAGTGCTCGACACTCGATAGCCAGTCCTCCGCCGCCGCGCTAGAAATCACTTTCCACTTTAAACTTTCCACTTTCCACTCGGCACTTCCCCTACTTTCTGGAGCGGCGAAGCCGCGGGTCGAGAACATCCCGGAGCCAGTCGCCGAAGAGATTCATGCCCAGAGCGGTGATGGCGATGGCCAGACCGGGATAGGTCGACAGCCAGGGCAGGCCGGCCATGAGCAGCTCCCGGCCGATCGAGAGCAGGTTGCCCCAGCTCGGGACGTTGGGCGGGACGCTGAGCCCCAGGAAGCCGAGCCCCGCCTCGTAGAAGATCATGGCCGACATTTCGAAGGTGGCCAGGGTCACCAGCGGACCGACGAGGTTGGGCAGGATATGATCGAACAGGATGCGTGGGGTGCCGGCCCCGATGGCCACGGCCGATTCGACGTAGCCCGAGTTGCGAATACGCAGCACCTCCCCCCGCGTCACCCGGGCGAAGAGGGGGGATGCGGTAATGCCAAACAGCAGAATGACGTTGAGGAGACTGCGGCCGAGGATGGCGGCCACGACAATGACGAGGACGAGATAAGGCACCGAAAGAAGCAGGTTAACCAGCCCCATCACGAGCGCGTCGACCCACCCTCCCAGGTAGCCGGCCAGCAGCCCGAATATCATGCCGATGGTCGTGGCCATTGCGGCCCCGAAAAAGCCGACGGTGATCGACACGCGAGCCCCGAAAATAATCCGGCTCAACAGGTCCCGTCCGAGCTTATCTGTGCCCAGTGGATTGGCCCAATCCCCTCCTTCCTGCCAGGCTGGCGGATGCTTGGTCGCCCGCAAATTCTGCGTCAGGGGATCGTGCGGCGCGATCTGCTCTGCGAAAATCGCCGTGAAGACGACCAGCAGAATGATCAGCAAACCGATAATGGCGGTTTTATCTCGCCAGAGCAGCCGGCCGACATAAGCCAGGCGGCTGCCAATCGTCGGTTCGACATATTCATTCAAGTTAAGCGGGGCAGTTTGCGCCATAACAATTGGTGTAATTTAAATGATAACTGGCCGGCGGTGGGTCAGACGCGGAAGATCAGCTGCCAAAGCGAATCCGCGGGTCGACCACCGCATAGAGAATATCGGTAATAAAATTCATGGCGATGGCGAACGATGCGATGAAAATCGTCAGCGACTGCACCAGGATAAAATCCCGGTTGATGATCGCTTCATTCAACATCCAGCCCAGCCCGGGGATGGTGAAAATCGACTCGATGTAGACCGAGCCGCCCAGCGCATAGGTGAACTGCACCCCGATCACGCTGATCAGGGCGATGGCCGCATTGCGAAAGACGTGGCGGGAGGCGATGGTCAGACGGGAGACTCCCTTGCTGCGGGCGGTGCGGATATAATCTTCGCTGCGAATTTCGAGCACGGCCGAGCGGGTCAGGCGCACCAGCTGGCCCAGTCCACCGACCGACAGGGCGACAGCCGGCAGGATAAACGATTTCGGTCCGTCCAGGCCGGACGCCGGCAGGAGGCGCAGCCGCACGGCAAACCAGAGAATCAACATGAGCGCCAGCCAGAATGAGGGAATGACCTGGCCAATCAGGCCGAACAAACGGGCCAGCGCATCCACAAGGCCACCGGGAGAAGAACCCCCGATGACCCCGAGCGGCACGGCGACCGACAGGGCGATTACCAGGGAAAGAGACGCCAGGAAAAAAGTGATTGGCAGTTTCTCAAGAATGATATCGAGAGCCGGCTGCCGAAAGCGGAAAGAATAGCCCAGGTCTCCGGTCAGGACGTTGCCGATGTATTCGGCGAACTGAACGATCAGCGGCCGGTTGAGCCCCATCGCTTCCCGCATCAGCTCCAGCTGCTCCGCGCTGGCCGTTTCCCGGCTGATCAGCAGGGAAGCCGGATCGCCGGTAAGGCGCACGAGGAAAAAGACGATGACCAGCACGCCAAAAAGAAGGGCCAGCGATTGTAAAAGGCGGGTAAGCAGGTAGCGCTGCATAAATTGGCGCGGCTTTCAGACGGGCGGGGCTCGCTCTCGGCGACGCCTTCAGGCATCGTCGGATGTGAAACCCCGCCCGCCGGATCAAACCGGTCTAGTTCGACACGACAAAGATCTCTTTGGCGTAGTACTGCTCGACGTTGCTGGGATTGTATCCCTGCACCCGGTCGGTAATCGCCTCGAACGAGTTCGGCTCGTAGAGGTAAATGAACGGCGGGTTGTCGTACATGTAAGCCTGGAGCTGTTTGTACAGCTCGGCCCGCTTTTCCTGGTCAAACTCCTGCCCGATCTGCTGGAGCAGGGAGCCGATTTCGTCGTCGTACCAGGAGGAATAGCTGTTTTCCGGGCCGCCCAGGGCGCCGATCAGCCGGGGCAGCGCTTCGCCGACGGAAGCCGACCAGCTGTCCCCAAAGAGCGGCGGCAGCTCTTTCTTGGCTTCCAGGTCCCAGTAGACGCCGGTTTCCAGGAACTGCACTCCGCCATCAACCATGGTGATCCCGACTTCCTCGAGCTGCGCCGCGATCGCCTCGCAGACCTCTTCGAAGTTCGTGTATGCTCCGATTGGGCAGGAGAAGCCGATTTCAAAACCGTTCTCAAAGCCGGCTTCTTTCAGCAGCTCCCGGGCCTTGTCCGGATCGTAGGGATAGGGCTCAATCGAGGCGTCGAAGCCGAGGTTGCCCGGAGTCACAAAGCCAGTCGAGAGGCGGGCGAACCCGTCGAAGAGACCGTCGACGATCCCCTGCCGGTCCACGGCGTAGTTCATGGCCTGGCGGACGAGCTTGTTCTCGGTCGGCTGGCCGATGCCGGTGGACAAATTGTTGAAGGCGATGTAGTAAACCCGGTCGGCCGGATAGCGGACCACCTGCACCCGGGGAACACCCAGGAGGCTCTTCGCCTCTTCCGAGCTCAGGCGGGTAACGATATCGACTTCACCCGTCTGCACCGCGGCCAGGCGGGTGGAAGATTCGGGAATCGGCCGGAAAATCAGCTCGGCCACATGCGGTTTCCCTTCTTCCCAGTAATTTTCATTGGCGGCCAGGACGATACGGCTGCCCCGCTCCCACTGTACGAACTTGAACGGACCGGTGCCGATCGGGTTTTCCTCAATCGCCTGGTTGCCTCCGCTGGCGTACTGCTCATCGGAGATAATTTGGCGCTCGGCCATCCGGCGGAAAAAGGTGACATCCGGGTTCGGCGGGGTAATTTTGACCGTCATGTCGTCGATGACTTCGACGACAACCCCTTCGTATTCGGCGCCGTAGGCATTGGCCGGATCGGCGCCCGCCTCGAAGGTGGCCACGACGTCGGCCGCGTTAAAGGCGGACCCATCGTGGAAGGTAACCCCTTCCCGCAGAGTGAAGGTGTACTCTGTGCCGTCTTCACTGATTTCCCAGTCGGTCGCCAGCGCCGGAACCACCTGATTCGTGGCGAAATCGACGGCAAGAAGGGAATCAAATATCTGCATGATCACCAGGCCGGCGATCCGGTCCGCCCCGTTGGGTGGGTTAATCGAGTTCGGCTCCAGGGGCAGAGCGGCCGTCAGGGTGCCGGTCGGCATATCTGGTGCCTCCACCACCCGGGTCACTTCCACTTCGACGACCTCGGGTTCGGCCTCGATCACCCGGGTCACTTCAACCTGCTCAGTCACTACTTCAGTCTCGGTAACAACGCGGGTTACTTCGACCGTTTGCGGCTGGCACGCCACCGCGGCCAGAAGCGCGACGATACCGACAAACAGCCAGATAGTCGTACGTTTCATGTCATTCTTCTCCTATTCTTCGACAAGGGTCAAACACTGGACAAACAATATGGGTGGCAGGAAACCTCAAATGATTCCCCAGATGGCGCTCCATTTGCGAATCATATGTTAGAGGGGTTTAAGTCTAACAGTTTATTGACAAATGCCGGTTTCGTCAATGGAAATATCCCCTCGATTCAGTCTGTTTTCACTGCCACTCACATTGTATTTCGATGGGCCTGCCGGAGAAAGATCGGAGGCCAGCCTAGGCCGCCAGTCATTTTCCCCCGCACCGGCTCCGATGAAGCGATTAGACCAGGGGAAGAGCTCAGGGAATAATTTCCACCACGGTTCCCTCTTCCCCCCACTCATAAAGCGCCTGGATGTCGTTATTTCCGACCAGGATACACCCGTAGGTCACTTTGCTGCCCAGGCTGTTCGTCCACAGCAGCTGGGAGCCATTGCGGGTGGGAAAGCCGTGGAAGCCGTTCATGAAATCGCTGGTCGGCACCGGCCGGTAGATCCCCATAAAAAGCGGCATCCACAGATCCCAGTTGCTCGCATAAGCCTCCGGCTCGCGGGTCTGGATCTGAAAGATACCGGGCGAGGTCGGACTGCTGTCAATCCCGGTGCTGATCGTCCACTCCCAGATCTGCGCTCCATTTTCAAAACCCCGCAGCTTCTGCTGGCCCAGACTGATGACGATGCGCTTGTGTTCGATGACCGGCAGGGGGAGCAGAAGATCCGGGGAAGGGATCTTGATGACCTGTCCGGGGATGAGGGTGTCGATCCCGGGGTTGGCCTGCTGCAGCCACGGGTAGGGGAACCCGGTCTCACGGGCGATCCCGGCCAGGGTATCGCCGCTCTGAACCACCCGCTCCCGGTCGGCGTGGTAGATGCGCAGGGAGGACTTCGGCGGGGAACCGAGTCCGAGCTGGGCTTCGACGATCGCCGTCAGGTAGGGAACGGCCTCGTCAGCCTTGATCCACTGGCCCTTCTCCAGGGCGGCCCCAAGCTTCTGCAGGTAGGGCTGCACGGCCGCCTGGTTGACGGAAAATTCGATCTCATTCGCCCCGGCCGGGACGGCGGCCAGCCAGCCGGTCCAATCAGCCGCCGGGAGCCCTCCCTCGCTGTGCCGGCCGCTGATCGGATCGAACAGGCGAAAGCTGAGATCGACCGTCAGCCGCTCGTTGGCGCGGGCGATCAGGGAGGCGGTGCTGGTAATGGCCGGGGGGACCGGCCGGATGATCAGCGGCAGCCGGCCGGCGGCCAGCACGGCCGCCGGATCGGCTTCGATCTGGGCCTGGGTCGCCGCCAGGTCGAGCGCCTGGCCCGGCAGGGGCGGCGTTTCGACCAGCTGGCCGTCCGCAAACGCCATTCCGGCGTTGACCGGCGTCACATCAAAGCGCGGAGC
>JBFFZG010000176.1:0-10194 GCA_041568735.1 Promineifilaceae bacterium (SeqCode) | reverse complement strand
TGCGGCTAACCCCCTCCGGCGTCAGATTCATCTCCGGCAGATGGACCTCTCCGTTTTCAAAATCGACGCGGCCTCCCAGGGTTGCCAGAATGGCATTGGCCTGGTCGAAAATCTCCTTCTGCATGAAGTGCTTGTACTCGCCCTTCACCGCGCTGATGGGGTCCCACGGGATGTGATGCTCCTCTGGAGTGACCGGTTCCCCTTTGAGATTGAGGATCTGCCAGCGGTCGCTCTGAATAACTCCGATCTGGCCGTTTTCAAGGAAGATCAGGCGGCTGGTGTATTCGAGGATCGCCGGCAGATCCGACGCGATGAACATCTCCTGGTCCCCGATCCCGATGGCGATGCCGCCGGCGTTGCCGAGCCGGGCACAGACGAGGGTGTCGGGGTGATCGGCCGACATGGCGACGATGGCGTTGGCACCCCGCAGGCGGTTGAGCGTCTGCCGAACCGCTTCAATAAAAGCAAGGCCTCCTTCCATTAACTTCTCGATGTGCTGAGAGATGACTTCCGTATCCGTTTCCGATTGGAAAACAACTCCCTCGGCTGTCAGCTCGTCCTTGAGCTCGGCGTAGTTTTCGACGATGCCGTTCTGGACCAGGACGACCCGGCCGTTCATGCTCATATGCGGATGGGCGTTCCTCTGGCTGGGCCGGCCGTGGGTGGCCCAGCGTGTATGGCCGATGCCAATATGACCGCTCAAAGGCGAGGCCTCCAGCAGCCGGCCCAGCTGGCTGAGCTTGCCGGCATCCCGCCGCACGGCAACGTCGCCGTTGACGGCCAGGACCGCCAGGCCGGCGGAATCGTATCCGCGGTATTCGAGCTTCTGCAGCCCACCGTAAATGACGTCCGGCGCTTCTCGGCCGCCGATGTATCCGACAATGCCACACATAAAGCAACTCCGCTGCCGGGTAAAATGAACCAACCGATCCGGGCCAATTGGCCCGAAGCCAGGGATTAACTATTTTTGCCGGCACTTGTTGTGTTGTTTCTTTGGGGGCGTAGCACTCCCGGCGTCGCCAGAGGGTGCCCCTCAAGAGCCGACGATACCGGGGCGGCAACACGGTCCACGATCGGATGTCGGGTCACTGCGCCGCTTTTTGTCCGGCCGGTTGCCCGGCCATTTTGTAGCGGCGCTTCGCTGAGGGGCAAGCTTCCGGGGCGTGACCACCCCGAGGAGGCACCCGCTGATCATTCGATCTTCACCTCGATTAAACGAATGTCGAATCGAGGCTCCTCCCGGCCGTGCCGGGAACCTCCTACCTCGTCAGCCCGCTTCCCTTCCGGTAAACACGGGCCCATGCGCTGCAAGCTGCCCATATTCAGTTGTTGCTGGCAATCCTAACCAGTTCCGTGGACCTTGTCAACCTGTCGACGGGCGGCCGCCTGGTAATTTGGGTGGGGGTGGGAAGGGGGTGTGTTATAATCTCGCCGGTTTGCCGGTGGCTGCCTGTCCGGTAATGTGGCACAACAGGTAAGAACCCCGGCTGTCCGGCAGCCTTTCCCATAAAATACCCTGACAATCAGACTGAA
Organism: Promineifilaceae bacterium (SeqCode); assembly: GCA_041568735.1. Lineage (GTDB taxonomy): Bacteria > Chloroflexota > Anaerolineae > Promineifilales > Promineifilaceae > WTJY01. Next base: position 8,661 of record JBFFZG010000176.1, on the reverse strand, counting down.
TTCCGCTGCGCATGAAACTATCTGTCATTATCTGCTGCTACAACGAACGAAAAACCATCGCGGAAGTAATCCGCCGCACCCGGGCTGTTCAGCTGGGAGCGGGCTGGTCGCGGGAAATTCTGGTAATCGACAATGCGTCGACCGATGGCACCCAGGAAATTCTCCACCAGTTCGCAGCGGATCCGGAAATTCGCCTCTTTTTCCACGCGCAGAACCTCGGCAAAGGTTCGTCGATTCGCACGGGCATTGCCCACATGACGGGAGATTACATGATTATTCAGGATGCGGATTTCGAATACGATCCGCAGGAGCAGACCCTTTTCTGCCAGAAGGTCGAGGAGCTGATGCCAGCTGCCATCTTTGGCTCCCGGATTCTGGGCGGCAGGGCTGTTTACGAGTACGCGCATGCCTACTGGGGAGTCCGCTTCTTAACGGCCGCCACCAATTTCTTCTTCGGAGGCCACCTGACCGACGTGGCCACAGCCACCAAAATGGTCCGGGCCGATGTTCTCCAATCGCTCAATCTCGTGGGGACGACGTTCGACCTCGACTTTGAGCTCCCCTGTAAAATCTTTCTGGCCGGCTACGATATCCTGGAAATTCCCATCACTTACCGGCCGCGAACCTACGAGGAAGGGAAAAAAATTCGGGTGTCCGACGGGGTGCGCGCGCTGATCGTCATCCTGAAGAATCGGCTGCGGACCACCCCGGTGCTCAAATCGGAGGTTGAAGCCGGTTAAGCTGTCCGCCGCAAAGGAAAAACTTCTCAGGAGCCGGCCGATTTCCCGGCTGCATGCGCCAGCCGCTGCTGGAGGTAGTGGAACGGCCACTCCTGGCGCAGCAGAACGAAGGTCCCCAGAATGATGACCGGACCGATGACGACCAGGTGGTAGACGAAGGCGTAGCTCAAGAGCGCGCTGCTGCTGAGATCTGGTCCGAGCTGCTGCAGGCTGACCACCGCCAGGAATTCAAACACCCCGATATTGGCCGGCGCGGAAGAGGGCAGGGAGCCGATCATGATCGCCAGATTCAGGGCGGCGGCAGCCGCGAAGCTGAGGGGAAAGTGAAAGGCCAGAAAGAGCAAAAACGGCGTCAAAACCGATAAAAGGGCAATCACCACCGAACTGAAGACCAGGGCGGCGGCGGCCCGCCGGTCTTTCAGAGCAGCCAGGCCGGCTAGACCGGCCGTGACGAGTTTGACCAGCCAGCGGCCGGGCCGGTCGGGGAGATAAGCGCCGGCCCAGCGGGTCAGCCGGATGATCAGGCCGGACTGAAAGGCGAGGAGGTAAAGCAGGATAAAGAATGCAGCGGCCACACTTCCCAGGACAGTCGGGTTGTTGACCACATCCGGGATGACGACAAACGGCAGCAGGAGAAAGAGGGTGGCTACCATCATGATGGTGTCGAGCGTCTTTTCCAGAACCAGGGTGCCCAGAATCCGCCCTTTTTGTATTTCGGCGGGGAGACTGAGGATCCGCACGATATCGCCCAGGCGGGCCACAGGCAGAAGCTGATTGAAAAACTGTCCGAGAATAATGCCGTTGAGCAGCCGTTGATATGGCGGGGCGTCACTCCGGGGAAAGAAGAGCAGCCGCCAGCGCCAGGCCTTGGCCATAATCGTCGCCAGGATGACAGCCACCCCTCCGACCACCCAGATCCAGCTGGCGTTGACCGCTTCGGCCCAGATTGCCGCCGGTGCCGTGCCCCTGGTCACCAGCCAGAGGCCGGTGCCCCCCAGGAGCAGGCTGGCGATCACCTTGAAGGCTGAAATCAAGAGGCCGCGGTTGGGTTGAGCCAGCAGGTCAAACATGGGTTGAATCGTGCTGTTTGGAATTTTCTGCCATGGTCAAATTCTCAGAAGATGGGTTTATCTCTCAAATGCGGACCGGCGGCAACCCAACGGATGGTTTTCTTTTGGAAACCATTGGATTCGACCGGCCTCTCTTGTGTTCTGGGCCGCGACGGGGAATAATTTCACCATGAGAGCGCTTCACAATCTGCTGGCCCAGATCCTGAAACCGATCCTTCTGTATGTGAGCCGCGGACGGCTGCCGGTTCAAACCGGCCGGCTGCTCCTGCCGGGGCTGGAGGCTCCCGTCACCGTGGCCTGGGACCGGTGGAGCGTTCCCTCGATCGAAGCCCGGACCCGGGCCGACCTCTACCAGGCTCAGGGCTATCTTTACGCGCAGGATCGCCTGTTCCAGCTCGATCTGCACCGGCTCGTGGCCCTGGGGGAGCTGTCGGCTGTCGTCGGCTCGGCCGGACTCCTACTCGATCGGCTGACTCGAACCCTGGGTTTCGCCCATCTGGCGAAAGCCTCCCTGGAGCACCTGTCGGATCGGACCCGCGAGTACTACGCGGCCTACGCCAGGGGAATCAATGCTTTTCTCGACACGAGCGGCGGGCTGCCCATCGAGTTTTCGATCCTCCGCCACCGGCCGCGGGCCTGGACAATTGAGGATTCCCTGGCGGTCGCCCGGCTGCAGGCCTGGACTCTGACCCGTGGGTGGAGCGGGGAACACCTGCGGGAGCAGCTGCGGGCGCAGGTGGGGGAGATCCTGGCCGGTCAGATCGATCCTGGGCTGCAGTGGCAGGCCCGCCGTGGAGAGGATGAGGTTCTCCAGCTCCTGCAAGCCGCCCTCGACGGCCCGCTGGGGCAAGCGGTGCTGGTCGGCGGCCGGGATGATCGAGGGATCGGCAGCAACGCCTGGGCGGTGGGGCCGGCCCACACGGCTGACGGCCAGCCGCTGCTCGCCAATGACATCCACCTTCCCCTCTCGGCACCTGGATTCTGGTACCTGGCCCGCCACCAATGCCTCGACCCGGAGCAGCCGCTGCGGGCGGCCGGCGCGGTCCTGCCCGGTTCGCCGATGATTGTCGTCGGCCAGAATGAATCGATCGGCTGGGGAATTACCCTGGCCTACACCGACTGCTCCGATCTGTTTATCGAAAAACCCGCCCCGGGCCGGGAAGATGCCTACCTCGTCGACGGCGAGGTGCGGCCATTTGTTGAGCGCCGGGAAGTCATCGCCGTGCGTGGGGGCGACCCGGTAACCCTGGCGGTGCGTTCGACTCATCACGGCCCGCTTGTCGGGGATCTTTTATTCCCGGCCGACGGGCGGCTGATTGCCCTGCGTTCGCCGGCCCTGGATGCTGATCTGGTCATGTCCGGCCTCGGGCGGCTGGTGGAGGTGGGCAGCTGGGCTGAATTCCAGGAGGCCGCGGCCGACATTCACGCACCCCCGCTGACCCTGATCTACGCCGATCATCGAGGGAACATTGGCCGGCAGCTGGCCGGCCGCATCCCGATTCGCGCGCGCGGAGATGGGCTGACCCCCCGGCCGGGATGGGATTCAACATTCGACTGGCAGGGCTACCGGCCGGCCGGCGACCTGCCGTCGGTATTTAACCCGGCAGAAGGTTTCGTCATGGCCTGCAACCACGATGTCGGCGACGGCAGTCCCGATTATGGCTATGTCTGGATGAGCGGCTGGCGGGTCCGACGTCTGGCGGCGCTCTTTGTCGAGGCGGTCGAGAGGGGGCCGATCGCCATTTCTGATATGGCCGATTGGCAGCGTGATACGGTCTCCCTGCCCGGTCTCGAATTTCGGGAGCTCCTCCGCGAATTCTCCACCGAGGATCCTCGGGCGGCTGAGTGTCTGGCGATTCTGCGGGACTGGTCTGGCGAAATGGCCGTCGACAGCGCCGGGGCGGCCGTATTTGCCGCCCTCCAGCAGGCGCTGGCCGATCTCCTCCTGCCGGACAGCCCTGCCGGCGTTGCCCGGCTGGAACTGCTCGGCTACGGCCCCCACCCCGCCCTGCGCCCGGTTTCCGACTGGGCGGGTCACTGGCCGGCGGCCATTCTTGGCGCACTGCGCGACCCCGGGAGCGGCTGGGTGCCAGGGTCCCCCGGCCGGCAGGCGCTCCTGGAAGAAGCCCTGCGCCTGGCCAATCAGATCCTGCGCGGCCGTCTGGGTGGGAACCCGCGGCTCTGGCGCTGGGGTGATCTCCACCGGGCTCGCTTTCTGCATCCCCTCGGAATCCATCCGGTTCTCGGCCGCATCTTCGCCCTCGATCCCCTTGAACTGCCGGGGAACAGCGACACCCTGTGGCAGACGGCCACGGCCGCCAATCCGGCGATCGATCCCTTTGCCGCCGGCGGCACGGCCTCCTGCTACCGGCAGATCGTGACGCCGGGCAAGCCGGAGCAATCCGCCTTTCTCACCCTGCCCGGCCAATCGGGCCGGCTGGGTAGTGCGCATTTCGACGACCTGGTGGCGCCCTGGATGGACGGCCGTCTCCTGCCAATGGTTTCCCCGGCCGATTCAGAAGGAAAAGAGCGCCTGTTCCTCATTCCCACCGGGCAAGACGGATTGTAGCAGACGCCTATCGACCGCCGGGCTGCCGGGCGTTAAAATCCTCCCCATGTCCGCGAAAACCGGCTGGCTGCTGGCCATTGCCTCCATTTTCATGTACAGCATCACCAGCCCGGTGACGCGTGGTGCCATTCTGGCCGGAATGGCACCCACCACCCTGCTGGCCGGCCGCTTTATCGTGGCCGCTCTCCTGTTTGGCGCCACGACCCCCCTGGTCCAGCCCCTGTTTAAGGGGCGCGGCCGGGGCATGGCCGCCCGGCCGATGGACCGGCGGGGTTATCTGCTGGCGATCGGGTCGGGGCTGGTCAACGGCATCAGCCTTTACTTTCTCTACAACGGACTCTTTTACCTGGGTGCCGCGCTATCGTCGATGCTGATGATCGGGCTCTACCCGATTTTCACCCTGATTCTGCTCGCCCTGCGCGGGGAGCGGCCGGACCGGGTCAGCGCCCTGCGGCTGGGCCTGGGGATTGCGGGGCTCTATCTGCTGCTTGGGCCGGGCGGGGTTTCCGGCTGGCAGGGGGTTATTCTGACCGGACTGGCGGCCGTCTTTTTTGCCGTCCACCTCGTCTCAGTGCAGTGGTATCTCCGGCCGTATTCGACCTGGCCGGTGACGGCCGTTCTCGTTTCGAGCGCGGCCGTCATGGTGGTCATCATCTGGTTTCAGGAGGGGATGAACCTGGCAGTCCCCGGCTGGATCGGGTGGGCGGCCATTCTGGTCCAGGCGCTGGTGGCGACCTATCTCGGCCGCCTGATCACCTACGCCGCCATCAACCTCATCGGAAGCGCCCAGTTCGCCCTCCTTTCACCGGTCGAGACGCTCCTCACCGTCTTCTGGTCGGCCCTGTTTTTGCGCGAGAGCCTGACCGGCTGGCAGATCACCGGTGGGATCCTGATTTTGGCTGGCGCCGCGCTCGTGGCGGGGCAGATGGGAATCGGCCGCTCCCTCCGGCGCTCCGGCACCCCGACGGCCTGAAGCGGCTTCAGGGCTGCTTCTCCAGTCGATAGTTTTTCCCCTCGCTCTGTGACAGGTCGATCTCGACCGTGGTGCCCCCCCAGCCGTCAACCAGATCGTGGGCCCGAACGATCAGACGGGCAACATCCTCGGGAATGACCAGGCCGCTCTGCGAGCGGGTAAACGGCTGTTCCTCGACGTGAGGGTGCAGCAGCAGCCGGGTGAAATGGTCGTCCGGGTTCGCCTTGAGCACAGCCCCGGATTCGGTGAGAATATCCCAGCCGTTGGCGTAATCTTCCCAACCGGTATCGGTGTGGAAGACGGTGACGTCGAAGCGCCAGCGGCCGTCTTCTCCCTGGACGCCTCGGACAAAAAGAACGTCGGCATCGCCGCTTCCCTCGTCGACCGCTTCGGCGGTGGGGGACCCCGGGTCCGAAACGGGCGCCGGAGGGGAAGCTTCCCCGGTTATCGCGGGCGCCGGGGCTGGGGGTAATGCTGTCGAAACCGCGGCCGCACCTTCCGGGGCCAGCGGCTCTTCGAACCCATCCAGCGTACACCCGGCGGCGAGCAGGAGGATAAATCCGGCGGCGGCGGCGGCAATCAACTTACTGACCTGGTTCATCGCCTGGTTATAATACCTGCCGCAGCGGCCGATCAGGACCTTTGCCGGCCGATGGTTAGGGGATATTAACGAAAGCCACCCGGCCGGGGATGCCGGCAGCGCCCGCAGGCCGCCAGCTGAGGAGAACATATGACCCATTCACACGAAGCCCTGCTCGATTTTGCCCGTGAAATCGCCTGGGAAGCCGGCCGGCTGACCCTGGGCTATTTTCAGACGGGGATCCGCCCGATCTGGAAGGCGGATGAATCCCCGGTGACTGCTGCTGACCGGGAGGCGGAGCAGCTTCTGCGCAGCCGGATCGAAGCGCGGTTTCCCGACCATGCCATCGTCGGGGAGGAGTTTGGCCTGAAGGCCACGGCCGGAGCCAGCCATCGCTGGTTCATCGATCCAATCGACGGGACCAAGTCTTTTATTCGCGGCGTGCCTTTTTACGCCGTTCTGCTCGGTCTGGAGGTCGATGGGGCCGTGGTTCTGGGGGTGGCCAATTTTCCGGCTATGAACGAGATGCTTTCGGCGGCCGACGGGCTTGGCTGCTGGTGGAACGGCCGCCGCTGCGTTGTCTCCGACCGCAGCCGCCTGGCCGAGAGCGTCGTGGCCCACATCGATACCGCTTCATTCGCTCGCCACGGCCGGGGTGAGCACTGGCAGCGGCTGCAGGCGGCCAGCTACTACAACGCGGGCTGGTGCGATGCCTACGGCTACCTGCTGGTGGCGACCGGCCGGGCGGAAGTGATGCTCGACCCGATCATGAACAGCTGGGACTGCGCTCCATTTCCGCCAATCTTTCGCGAGGCCGGCGGCTATTTTGGCGACTGGCAGGGGCGAGAAACGATCCACGCCGGCGAAGCCCTCGGCACCAGCCAGGCTCTGCTGCCGGAAGTGCTGGCGGTGCTCCAAGGTGAAGATTGAAAGAAGGAACCCGATTCTTGCGAAATATTGACAAAATATCGACAAAATGGAGTTATGGTAGAAAACACTACTCCGAAAATCGGTCGAGCGCGTCCGCGCCGCCGCTTCTGGCCGCTGATACTGACCGGTCTGGTGGTCGGGCTGCTGTCGATTCCTATCGTCTGGTCCTGGGCCAATTCGGCGGAACCGGAAGCGGCCGCGCTGGCGGCCCTGCGCAGCGATGAGCGGGTGCGCGTCGAGACCGGCCGCTGGACGGTTTTTTATCCGGCGAACACCGAAGCCCGTGCCGGCTTCATCTTCTATCCAGGAGGCCTGGTGCCGCCGGCGGCGTATGCGCCGCCGCTGCGCGAAATCGCCGCCGCCGGCTATCTCGTCGCCATTCCACGGATGCCGCTCAACCTGGCCTTTTTCAATCCCGGCGCGGCCGGCCGGATCTTCGATCGCTTTCCCGAAATTGATACCTGGGCCCTCGGAGGCCATTCCCTGGGGGGGGCCATGGCCGCAAGTTTTACCGCGAATAACCCCGGCCGCGTTGCCGGCCTGGTTCTCTGGGCGGCTTATGCCAGCCCGGAAGCCGACCTCTCGGCGGCGGCGCTGCCCGTGGTCAGCATCTACGGGACGCGGGACGGCCTGATCAGCCAGGGGGCTTTTGAGCGTTCGCGCGGTTTTCTGCCGGCTGGTACAGAATATGTGCCCATCGACGGGGGGAATCACGACCAGTTCGGCTACTACGGCCGGCAGAGCGGTGACCGGCCGGCGACCATCAGCCGGGAGGCACAGCTCGAGGCGGCTGTGGCCGGGACCCTGGCGCTGCTGGCGGAAATGAAAGAATCCCGATAAATATCTTGACAAAATATGGACAAACAGAGAGAATGTCGGAACTGATTTGCAGGCGGTTTGGCCGATTCACGGCCAAAGTTTGGAGTATTTATGCCCGAATTTACCTACCAGTTTGTCGTCGACGCCCCGCAGGAGCAGGTGCGGGCGTTTCATCACAGCTCGCTGGCCCTCAAGAAGCTGACCCCGCCGGTGATGTTTCCCCGTTTTCACCGGGTCGATCCCTTAGGTGAAGGGTCGATTTCCGAGTTCACGCTCTGGTTGGGTCCGATTCCCATCCGCTGGCGGGCGGTTCATTCCGACGTCGGGCCGCATGGCTTCACCGATACTCAGGCCGCCGGGCCGGCCGCGACGTGGCAGCACACCCACAGCTTTACGCCGCTGGCGCCGGCCCGCACCCGAGTGGACGAGCATATCGTCTTTACCCATAAACGAGGGCTCCCCGGCCTGCTGACCCGCTTTCTATTCGCCCGGATCAATCTGACGCTCCTCTTTGCCTACCGGGCCTGGGCTACCCGGCGCGCCCTCGCCAGGATGGGGCCGGCCGCGGCTGCCGGGGAGGAGCGGGCCGCTGATGGCTGATACTTCCGTACCCACCGGAACTCGACGCCTGATGCCGATATCGCGAGGACCTTTCCGCCGGGAAAATCCGCGGGTTGCCGTCATCGGGGCCGGTATCGGCGGGCTGACCGCGGCCGCCCTTCTGCTCAAGGAAGGATGCGACGTCGCAGTCCTCGAAGCCCACGTGTATCCCGGCGGCTCGGCCGGTACCTTCTACCACAAAAAATTTCGTTTCGACGCCGGCGCAACCCTGGCCGGTGGTTTTGGACCGGGAGGGCCACATACCCGGGTCGCCGAGATCCTCGGACTCGATTGGCCGGTCACACCGGTCGACCCGGCCTGGGTGGTCCACCTGCCCGATGGCCGGACAGTTACCCAGTGGGCAGATCCGGAACGCTGGC
>JBFFZG010000175.1:0-10219 GCA_041568735.1 Promineifilaceae bacterium (SeqCode) | reverse complement strand
TCTATCTGGACAGCATCGATATTCAAGTCTGATTTTCCAACTAAATCGCCCAAAACGTTCAACCGTGACCCTTCAGCTCAATTTAAGAAGGAAGGAACTATGCTTGCCAACCCGAAGCAGCTCGACCCCCCCACCGACGACATTCGCTGGCGCTTCGTCCAGGCCGCCATGCGCCGGAATGGGTTCAGGCGCAGCGCCCTGATCGAAACCCTGCACGCCGTGCAGGAGGCTTTCGGCTGTCTCGACGAGGACGCCCTTCGCTATGTCGCCACCTCCCTCAGCGTCCCGCTGAGTCAGGTGTACGGCGTATCCACCTTCTACCATCTCTTCAGCCTGAAGCCGGCCGGCCGGCACACCTGCGTCATCTGCACCGGCACCGCCTGCTACATCAAGGGCGGCCCCCAGCTCCTGGAAACCGTGCGGAACGCCTTTGACATCAAACCGGGCGAAACGACGGCCGACGGCCAGCTCTCCCTGCTGACCGCCCGCTGCGTCGGTGCCTGCGGACTGGCCCCCGTCGCCGTATTTGACGGGGAAGTGCTGGGCAATCTAACGACGGAAAAGACGTTGGAAAGCCTGGCGAATTGGAGTCAAAACGATGCATGACCAGTTAGCGAAAATCACCGCTCGCGAAGAAGCCGGGGCGCAAAAATTCGACCATACTCTGAAGGTCTGCGTCGCCGCCAGCTGCCTCTCGTCCCAGAGCGACCAGGTGGTGGCCGCCCTGAAAGAGCAGATCGAAGCCCAGGAGCTGCCGGCAACATGCCAGGCCAAAGGGGTCGGCTGCCTCGGCCTGTGCTCCCGCGGCCCCCTGGTCGCCGTCAGCCACCGGGAGCAGGCTGCCGAAACCCTCTACGAGCAAATCACACCCGACCACGCCCCCTCCCTGGTCGAAGCGGCGGCCGCCGGCCGGATCGTCGCCGATCTCGTCTGCCCCACTGACACCCCCTTCTTCCAGCGCCAGACGAAAATCGTCCTGGAAAACAGCGGCGCCATCGATCCGGAGCGGATCGAGGAATACGTCGCCGCGGACGGCTACCAGGGCCTCCTGAAAGCTGTCACTGAAATGGCCCCCGCCCAGGTGATCGACGAAATCCTCCGCAGCGGCCTGCGCGGCCGCGGCGGCGGCGGCTATCCGACCGGGCTGAAGTGGACGACGGTGGCCAAAGCCGACGCCAATCAGACCAAGTATGTCATCTGCAATGCCGACGAAGGGGACCCCGGCGCCTTTATGGATCGCAGCGTCCTGGAAAGCGATCCCCACCGGATCCTCGAGGGGATGACCATCGCCGGCTACGCCATCGGCGCCTCGAAAGGGTATATCTACGTCCGCGGCGAATACCCGCTGGCGGTCGAGCGGCTCAAAAAGGCGATCAACCAGGCGCGCCGGCTCGGCGTCCTGGGCAGCGGCATCTGCGGCACCACCTTCAATTTCCAGATCGAAATCCGCCTGGGGGCCGGCGCCTTCGTCTGCGGCGAGGAAACCGCCCTCATCGCCTCGATTGAAGGGAAGCGGGGCACTCCCCGGCCGCGGCCTCCCTACCCGGCCGAATTGGGGCTCTGGGGGGAACCGACCCTGATCAACAACGTCGAGACCTTCGCCAATGTCCCTCCCATCATCCGGCGAGGCGGCGATTGGTACGCCGCCATCGGCACGGACAAAAGCCGCGGCACCAAGGTCTTCGCCCTGGCCGGCACCATCGCCAACACCGGCCTCATCGAGGTGCCGATGGGCATCCCTCTGCGCGAAATCATCGACGAAATCGGCGGCGGGATCCCCGGCGGCCGGCCGGTCAAAGCAGTGCAGACCGGCGGCCCATCCGGCGGCTGCATCCCGGCCGCCTACCTCGACACCCCGGTCGACTACGAATCGCTCGTCAACCTCGGCTCAATCATGGGCTCCGGCGGCATGATCGTCATGGATGAGTCGACCAACATGGTCGACGTGGCCCGTTATTTTATGGAATTCTGCATGACCGAATCCTGCGGCAAGTGCGTCCCCTGCCGGGTCGGCACCGTGCAGATGTATCACCTGCTCGACAAAATCCACCGGGGGAAGGCCACCCGGAAAGACCTGGTCCTGCTTGAAAAACTGTGCCAGATGGTGCGCGAAACCAGCCTCTGCGGCCTCGGACAGACCGCTCCCAACCCGGTCAACAGCACCCTGCGCTATTTTCGCCAGGAATACCTCGACCTGCTCACGGACGACCCGGTCGAAAACCCATCGGAGGTTCCCGCATGAGACGCTCCCGCATCATTACCTTCAAGATCGACGGCCAGGATATCGCCGCACACGAGGAAGAAACGATCCTGCAGCTCGCCCGCCAGAACGGTATCAAGATTCCCACCCTCTGCTACTTGGAAGGGCTGACTCCCTACGGCGGCTGCCGCCTCTGCATGGTGGAAATTCAGGGGTCGAACAAACTCTATCCCGCCTGCATGACCTATCCGGACGAAGGGATGGAGGTCACGACAAACTCCGAGCGGCTGCTCACCTACCGCAAGCAGGTGCTCGACCTGATGTTCTGCGAGCGCAACCACATCTGCGCAGTCTGCGTGTCGAACGGGAGCTGCGAACTGCAGACGATGGCCTTTCACCTGGGCATGACCCACGTCGGCGTCCCCTACCTCCATCCCGACCTGCCGGTCGACGTCAGCCACCCGACCTTTGGCCTCGATCACAACCGCTGCATCCTGTGCACCCGCTGTGTCCGGGTCTGCGATGAAATCGAAGGGGCCCATACCTGGGATCTGCTCGGCCGGGGGGTCAACGCCCGCATCGTGGCCGACCTCAACCAGCCCTGGGGCGAGGCGCTCAGCTGCACCAGCTGCGGCAAATGCGTGCAGGTCTGCCCGACCGGCGCCCTCTTCGAAAAGGGCAAGTCGGTCGCCGAAATGCGCAAGCGCTCCGAATTTCTCCCCTACCTGACGACCATGCGCCGTGGGCGCGAAGGAGGTGAATGATGGCGCGCGCGAAATTCGCCACCGTCTGGCTGGACGGCTGCTCCGGCTGCCACATGTCCTTTCTCGACATCGACGAACGGCTGATCGATCTGGCTGAACTGGCCGACCTCGTCTACAGCCCGCTGGTCGATCCCAAGGATTTTCCCGACATGGTCGATGTGACCCTGGTCGAAGGGGCGGTCAGCAGCGAGGAGGATTACGAAAAAATTAAAAAGGTGCGGCAGCATACCCGCATCCTCGTTTCCCTCGGCGACTGCGCCGTGACGGCCAACGTGCCCGGCATGCGCAACCCGTTCAAAGTCGATTCGATCTACGGCCGGGCCTACCTGGAGAACGCCGATGAAAACCAGCAGATTCCCCTCCAGGTCGTCCCTCCCCTGCGCGAAACCTCGGTGCCGGTCCACCACATCGTCCCCATCGACGTTTTCGTTCCGGGCTGCCCGCCGTCGGCCGACACGATTTTCTACGTCATCACCGAACTCCTGGCCGGCCGCCGCCCCGACCTGACCGGCCGCACCCGGTTTGGAGCTTGAAGCGGAAAGGACCGGATATTGATCGCTGGTGGAAAAGGTATGGGGAACGGGGAACAGGGAACGGCAAACGCCCCCACCCATCATCTTTCCACTTTCCACTCGGAACTCGGAACTCGGAACTCGAAACTCAGAACTCGGAACTAACCATGAAAACACCCCCAACCAAAACCATCACCATCGACCCGGTCACCCGCATTGAGGGTCACAGCAAGATCACGATTCAGCTCGACGACAAAGGCCGTGTCGCCGACGCCCGCTTTCACGTGACCCAGTTTCGCGGGTTTGAAAAGATGACCGAAGGGCGGCCGTTCTACGAAATGCCCGCCCTCACCGCCCGCATCTGCGGCATCTGCCCGGTCAGCCACTTGATGGCCTCGGCCAAGGCCGGCGACGCCCTGATGGCCGTCCAGATTCCGGAAACGGCCGCCAACCTGCGCCGCATCATGAACCTGGCCCAGATCCTGCAGTCCCACGCGCTCAGCTTCTTCCACCTCTCCTCGCCTGATTTCGTCCTCGGCTTCGACGCCGACCCGGCCGAGCGCAACATCTTCGGCGTCATCCGCAAAGCCCCCGACCTGGCCCGGGACGGCATCGCCCTGCGCAAATTTGGCCAGGAGATCATCGAGCTCCTCGGCGGCAAGCGCATCCACCCGGCCTGGGTCGTCCCCGGTGGGGTGAGCGCCCCACTGACCGTCGACCACCGCCAGGCCATCCTCGAGCGGCTGCCCGCGGCGCGCGAGCGCATTCTGCGCACGCTCGAATGGTACAAGGGGATCTTCGAGGGGTTCGACGCCGAAATGCGCAGCTTCGCCAACTTCCCCACCCTCTTCATGGGGCTCGTCGACCCCAACGGCGAGCTGTCGCTCTACGACGGCAGCCTGCGCATCGTCGACGCCATGGGGCAGATCGTGGCCGACCAGCTCGACCCAAACCGCTACTTCGATTACATCGCCGAAGCGGTCGAGCCCGACTCCTATCTGAAATCCCCCTTCTACCGGCCGCTCGGCTATCCGGAAGGGATCTACCGGGTCGGACCGCTGGCCCGTATGAACATTATTTCCCGCTGCGGCACCCCGCTGGCCGACCAGGAATGGGCGGAGTTTCGCGGGCTGCAGCGCGGGGCCGTGCTGAGCTCCTATCACTATCACTACGCCCGGCTGATCGAAATCCTCTACTGCGTCGAGCGCATCGAGCAGCTGCTTCACCATCCGGACATTCTCAACCCGCGGGTGCGCGCCTTCGCCGAACCCAACCGGCTCGAAGGGATCGGCACCTCGGAAGCGCCGCGCGGCACGTTGATGCACCACTACCGCATCGACGACAACGGCCTGATCCGCTGGGTCAACCTGATCATCGCCACGGGCCACAACAACCTGGCCATGAACAAGGGAGTGCTCCAGGTCGCCCGCCAGTTCGTTCGCTCCCCCAAAATCGAAGAGGGGATGCTCAACCGGGTCGAGGCGGTCATCCGCACCTTCGACCCCTGTCTGAGCTGTTCGACCCACGCCGCCGGCCAGCTGGCGCTGCACGTGCAGCTGCTCGGACCTACCGGCGCCGTCCTGGACGAGGTGCGGCGTGGCTGAGGAAATGGCGAAGCCGGTGCTGCTCATCGGATACGGCAATACCACCCGGGGCGACGACGGCGCCGGCCGCCTGCTGGCCGAGCGGATCGAGACGCTCTGGGCCGGCACCTCACACCGGGCGGTCTCCTGCCACCAGCTGCTGCCGGAGCACATCGACCTGGTCCGCACGGCCGGCCTGGTCCTCTTCGTCGACGCGGCCGCCGACGATCCGGCCGGCGCCGTGCGCCTGGTCCGCCTGCAGCCCGACCCGGCCGGCGCCGCTGCCTCCCACCGGCTCGACCCGGCCGCTCTCCTGGCCCTCGCCGAAGCCCTCGGCGGCCAGAGTCCCCCGGCATTCCTGCTGACGATCAATGGCGCGCAGTTCGAATTCGTCGACCGGCCCTCTCCTCCGATCGCCGCCGCCGTCGACTCCCTGCTGCCGGCTTTCGCGCCGGCCGCCGTCGAGGGGTGGGCGCCCACCGGCGCGCCCGCGCTCGACCGGATCCCGAGCGAAATCAACGGATAAAACCATGACCAGAATCACCATCGTCGAAGAAATCATGAGCGCCAACGACCGGCTGGCCGGTCAGAACCGGGCGCTGCTCGACCACCACCGGATCACCGCCGTCAATATCATGGCCTCGCCAGGTGCCGGCAAGACCAGCACCATCCTGCGCACCATCGAAGGCCTGGCCCGGGCGCTGCGGCTGGGGGTGATCGAAGGGGATACGGCCGCCGTGTCGATCGACGCCGACAAGGTTGACGCCCTCGGGATCCCGGTGGTGCAGATCAACACCGGCGGCTCCTGTCACCTCGACGCGGTCATGCTGGCCCGCGGGCTCCCCCTCCTCCCCCTCGACGACCTCGACCTCCTCATCGTGGAAAACGTCGGCAACCTGATCTGCCCGGCCGCCTTCGCCATCGGCACCCACGCCAGTGTCGTCATCGCCAGCGTGCCCGAAGGGGATGACAAGCCGTACAAATACCCCAATATCTACCGGGGAATCGACGCCCTCATCCTGAATAAGATCGATCTGCTCCCCTACGTCGAATTTGACCTCGACTATTTCACCGCCGGCATCCGCCTGCTGAATCGAGAGGCCCCGATCTTTCCGCTTTCCTGCCGGACGGGCGAGGGGCTCGACGGCTGGATCGACTGGCTGCGTATCCAGGCGGCCGGGGTCGGGGACTGAGATGATCGAAACCACGATCGGCCGGACAATTCACATTTCCGGGGTGGTCCAGGGGGTCGGCTTTCGCCCCTTCGTCTACCGGCTGGCCCACCGGCACGGTCTTATGGGCTGGGTGCGCAACACCCCGGCCGGCGTCGAGATCGCCGTCGACGGCTGCCCGGCCGGCGTCGACGCCTTTGCCGCGGAGCTGGCGGCCACCCCGCCCCCCCTGGCCCGCATCGAATCCCTTTGGAGCGACGATCGGCCGGCCAACGGCTTCACCCGCTTCGACATCCTCCCTTCCCGGCCGGCCGGCGCCGCCGGGCAGTGGGTCTCTCCCGACATCGCCCTCTGTGACGACTGCCGGCGGGAAATGGAGGACCCGGGCAATCGCCGCCACCGCTATCCCTTTATCAACTGCACCCACTGCGGTCCTCGCTACTCGATCATCGACGCCCTCCCTTATGATCGGCCGTCCACCACGATGGCCGCTTTCCCGCTGTGCCCGGCCTGCCAGGCGGAATACGACGACCCGCTCGACCGCCGCTTCCACGCCCAGCCGATCGCCTGCCCCACCTGCGGCCCGCAGCTGAGCCTGTGGGACGAAAATGGCGCCATCCTGGCCCGGCGGGACGAGGCGCTGCGGGCCGCCGCCGCCGCCCTGCACCGGGGGGAGATCGTCGCCGTCAAGGGGCTGGGGGGCTTCCACCTGATGGTCGCCGCCCCCGACGAGGCGGCCGTCGCCCGGCTGCGCCGCCGCAAGCACCGCGAGGCCAAACCGTTCGCCCTGCTCTACCCCAACCTGGCCGCCGTGCGCGCCCACTGTCGAGTCTCCGACCTGGAGGCCCGCTGGCTCACCTCGCCGGAAGCGCCGATCGTCCTGCTCGACCGGCGGCCGGATCCGCAGGACCGGCCGCCCCGACCGGCCGCCGCCGTCGCCCCGGGCAATCCCTGCCTGGGCGTGATGCTGGCGTCGAACCCGCTCCACCACCTGCTGCTGGACGAAGTTGGCATCCCGCTCGTGGCCACCAGCGGCAACCGCTCCGGCGAACCGCTCTGTACCGGCGAAGACGAAGCGCTCGAGCAGCTGGCTGGCATCGCCGACCTTTTCCTCGTCCACAACCGGCCGATCGCCCGCCACGTTGACGATTCGATCCTGCGCGTCGTCCTGGGGCGGGAAATGCTCCTGCGCCGGGCGCGCGGCTTTGCCCCTCTGCCGGTCGAGCTGCCCGGCGACCTGGGGGAGAACGGTCCCCTGCTGGCCGTCGGGGCACACCAGAAAAACAGCGTCGTGCTCGCCCGCGGCTGCCACGCTTTCACCGGCCAGCACGTCGGCGACCTGGATACCGCGGCCGCCTGCGCCGCCCTGGAGCGCACGGCCGTCGATCTTGCTCGACTATACGAAATAACGCCGGCGGCCGTCGCCTGCGACCGGCATCCCGACTACCACTCGACCCGCCTGGCCGAAAAACAGGGGCGCCCCCTCCACCATGTCCAGCACCACCACGCCCACATCCTGGCCTGCCTGGCCGACAATCGGCTGGCCGGGCGCGCCCTCGGCGTCGCCTGGGACGGCACCGGCCTCGGCCCCGACGGCACGATCTGGGGCGGCGAATTCTTGCTCGTCGACGGGCCCCACTGCGACCGGGTCGCCCACCTGCGACCGTTTCCCCTGCCCGGCGGCGACCAGGCCGTGCGCGAACCCCGCCGCTCGGCCCTGGGGCTCCTCTTCGCCCACGGTGGGCCGGACGGCCTCGCCCGGGGTGACCTGCCGTTCTCCCCCAACGAGCTGGCGGTGCTGAAGGCCATGCTCACCCGCGGCCTCAACACCCCCCTGACCAGCAGCGCCGGCCGGCTCTTCGATGCGGTCGCCTCCCTGGCCGGGCTGCGCCACCGCGCCCGCTTCGAAGGGGAGGCCGCCATGGAGCTGGAGTTCGCCCTGCCCCCCAATCCGCCGGAAGATGCCTATCCCCTCCCCCTGGTCGACCGCCCTGGCGCGCCGCCGGTGCTCGACTGGGGCGAGCTGCTCGAGCAGCTCCTGGCCGACCGGCAGGCCGGCGTGCCCATCGGGCTCATCTCCACCCGCTTCCACCGCGCCCTCGTGGCCGCCACCCTGGCCGTCGCCCGGCGCAGCGGGGAGCCGCGCGTCGCCCTCAGCGGCGGCTGCTTCCAGAACCGCTTCCTGCTGACCGAAACCGTCCTCGCCTTACAGGCCGGTGGATTTGACGTCTGCTGGCACCGGCAGGTCCCGCCCAACGACGGGGGCATCGCCCTGGGACAGGTGATGGCCGCCCTGCCGATTTTTTCAACTGAACTCGAAACGCCCAACCGCTCAAGGAGGCCCTCATGTGCCTGGCCATTCCCGGAAAAATAATCTCCATCGACGAAGGGGCCGATCCCCTGCTGCGCAGCGGACGCGTCAGTTTTGGCGGCATTTTAAAGGCAGTCAACCTGGCCTATGTGCCCGACGCCGCCATCGGCGACTACGTCATCGTCCACGTCGGCTTCGCCCTCAATAAAGTCGACGAAGCCGAGGCCCGACAGGTCTTCGCCTACCTGAGCCAGGTGGAGGATTTGAGTGAGCTGGAGGAAGAAAGCCCGTGAAATACCTGGAAGAATACCGCGATCCCGCCGCCGCCCGCCGCTTCGCTCGGGCCATCCGGCGCATCACCACCCGCCCCTGGACCATCATGGAGATCTGCGGCGGGCAGACCCACGCCATCGTGCGCTACGGTATCGACAAACTGCTGCCGCCGGAAATCACCCTCGTCCACGGTCCCGGCTGCCCGGTCTGCGTGACCCCGCTGGAGCTGATCGAGAAGGCGATCGCCATCGCCCGCCGGCCGGAAGTGATCTTCTGCTCCTTCGGCGACATGCTCCGCGTGCCCGGGGCCGACTGCGACCTGCTGGCCGTCAAAGCGGCCGGGGGCGACATCCGCATCGTGTACTCCCCGCTCGACGCCGTCGAGCTGGCCCGCCGCCATCCCGATCGGGAAGTCGTCTTCTTCGCCGTCGGCTTCGAAACGACCGCCCCCACCTGCGCCATGGCCGCCTACCAGGCCCGGCAGGAGGGGCTGGCCAATTTTTCCCTGCTCGTCTCCCACGTGCTCGTCCCCCCCGCCATGGAGGCGATCCTCAGTGCTCCGGGCAACCGGGTGCAGGGCTTCCTGGCGGCCGGCCACGTCTGCACGGTCATGGGCGTCACCGAATACCTCCCCCTGGCCGGCCGATACCGGGTGCCGATTGTCGTCACCGGCTTTGAGCCGCTCGACATCCTGCAGGGGATCTACATGACGGTCAAACAGCTGGAAGAAGGGCGGGCCGAGGTGGAAAACCAGTACGCCCGGGTCGTCCTGCGGGAAGGCAACCGTCCGGCCCAGGCCCTCATCCAGGAAGTGTTCCAGGTCGTGCCGCGCAAATGGCGCGGCGTGGGGGAAATCCCGGCGAGCGGCCTGGGGCTGAGCGACGCCTACCGCGCCCTCGACGCCGAGCGCCGCTTCGCCGTCGATACCCACCACCTGGACGAACCGGCCGAATGCATCAGCGGCCTGATCCTGCAGGGGGTGCGCAAGCCGCCGGACTGCTCCGCCTTTGGCACCCGCTGCACCCCGGAGCACCCTTTCGGGGCAACGATGGTCTCCTCAGAAGGGGCCTGCGCCGCCTACTACCGCTACCGGCGCGTCGACCTGGACGGGCTTGCGCTCGATTTCGGCGCCGCCGGCCCGGCCGATGCCCATTCCATCGGAGAAAAGCCATGACCACCCTCGACCCGTTCGCCCTGGCCTGCCCCCTCCCCATCGCCGACTATCCCCGGGTGCTCCTCGCCCACGGCGGCGGCGGCCGGCTGATGAACCAGCTCATCGAGCGGCTGTTCGCCGCCGCCTTCGACAATCCCCTGCTGGGAGAGCGGCACGACGGGGCCGCTTTTGCCGTTCCCGCCGGCCGGCTCGCCTTCACGACCGACTCTTACGTCGTCCACCCCCTCTTC
>JBFFZG010000174.1:0-10250 GCA_041568735.1 Promineifilaceae bacterium (SeqCode) | reverse complement strand
TGCCGGCCGGCGACAGCGGCGAAGGGGTCTCCCATCTCATCGGCAATGTCTGGGAGTGGACCCGTTCGTACGTGCGGCTCGAGGAGCGCTACGACCCGGCCAATGTCTGGGACGGCTCCGACGAAACCTTCAAGGGAACCGATTTCTTTGTCCAGAAAGGGGGCAGCTGGATGAATGAAACCGAGGGCATCTTCGCCGACCTGCCGGTGCCGGGCTTCTTGGCCGATTCTGGCACGGGTTTTCGCTGCGTCAGGCCGGCTCTATCCGAGTCCTGAAGCCGCCGGGAAAGATTAGAAAACCCGGCCCGGGCTAAAGCTGGGGAGAAATGAACATTTTGTTCCAGGTCACTTTCGTCGTGTGGCCGGTGATCGTGGTATTACCTCGTTTATACCTGCAGATCACCGGGTCAGGGGCATTTATTAACGGCGCCGGGTGCAGAAAGGCGAGGCTGCCTTTAACGATATAGTCCTTCCCATTCACATTCACGTTTGTACTGCTGCCAAAATCCATATCGACGAAGGGAATCGCCTGCATCTGATCATAGGGGAGATTTTGCCAGAACGTCCTCAGCCGGAATTCACCGCGTGATTCCAGCCCAAATTTTTGCCCATTGATCGCCGCGAGTGTTTCCTCGACAATCCGGCCGGCCTCCTGGCGCCCGCCCTGCATCCAGGCCGACATGGCTGTCTGCAGGGCGGCGATCACCCCGAACGCGCTCTCCCGGGTCGCGGGCAGCTCCCCGACCACGGTCGAGCTGACCAGGGCGTAGAACTTAAACAGTTCGCGGGCCACCAGTTTGACCATCGCCTCCGCCGGGGGCTGCTCGCCGGGCGAGCGCGCTTCGATGGCCAGCTCCTGCCTGAACGCCCGGCCGAAATGATGTCCATTTTCATCCTGCAGCCGCCAGACCACACCGCCGGCCGGCGCCTCATCCGGCGTCCGGAAATCGGCGACGAAGAGCGCGGCCTGCCCGGCGCTGGTATCCGGCTGCACCACCGGCGGGCGGGCGTCCGAAAGCCAGTCGAGGATCTGTTCCTGCCTTTCGTCCGGGGTGAGATCTTCGAGCGCCTCCTCCCAGAAGTTCTCCGGCAGGGGGTAGCAGCGGCTGGCCAGGATTTCCCCGCCGCCATCGACCTGCTGGACCACGGCACAGCGGTGGTTCCAGGGGCGCCGGCCGCTGTTGTGGGCGACAAAATAGAGGGGGATGATCTCCCCCGGCCGGACCCGGCCGGTGAAGCTCGACCAGCGGAAATCGCCGTTCAGCGGCGGCTCGTCTTCGGAGCGATTGACGTTGTAGAGAACGCCGGTGCTGCTGACAACGGCTCCTTCGGCGTTGTGAACCCGCCAGAAGAGGGCGTCGGGCGCCTGCGGACTCTGCCGCAGCTGCACGACCAGGCGCGCCCGGTTTTCGCCGGTTTGCAGCTGGGCGAGCGGGATCCGCAGGACGAGCGGGCGGCTTTGCTTGCGGCCGTTGGTGCCGGTCGGGTGCCAGGGCAGCGGCTCGTTGCTGTCCTTCAACATCTCATCGATCCATTCCACGCCGCCCCCGGACAGGGCCAGGTAGTCCCCTTCCGCGAAAGCTGCTCCATTTTCGGCGGTGATTTCGATTGTGCGCCGCTCCGGCCGGGACAGGCGGCCGAGCTCCACGACCTGGATCCGGCGCGGGGAGCCGAGCCGGTTCATTTCGGCCGCCACCTGGCGGCGGATGGCCAGCGGCGGATGGCGGATTTCATCGAGGCTGCGCTGGTGGCCGAGGGTATCGCCAAAGAAGATTTCAATGAAGGGATCGTGGAAGGTCAGCACACTCCAGGCATCTTCGAACAGCTCTTCGATCCAATCCCGTGTCCAGCCCTGCTCCTGCACGGCCGTAAAGGGAAATTTTTCCACCAGCCGACCCATGATCGCCTGAAACTGGGATTCCAGGGACAGGGCCTCAGCATTGGACAGGATCGACTGGAGCGTGGCAAACAGGGTTTCCCGTTCATCATCCGTCAGGCGAGGAAACATTTCCGCCAGAACCTGCTGAAACAGGCTTGACAGCTTCCTCGTCAGATCTAAAAGGAATTCCGGATTATTGGAATACTGGGCCTGGGCGAAGTCTTCCTCTTCAAGATCGGAGGGACCCATGAGCCCCCCGAAAAGGAAAAACTCTTTCATCGAATCCTGGATTTCCAGGCGCCCTTCTTCGGCATTGAGCCGGCGGACCTTGTAGCCGGCCAGCTCATGCCAGATGATGCTCCATTCCCAGGGGGCCTGCAGGCTGTAGAGGGGGAGCGTCAGGACGGCGAAATTTTCGATGTAGTGAAAAAAAGTCAGGGCGGGGACCTCGCCGGGCACGATGAGGATATTTTCGGCCGGAACGCCGACAGCGGCGGCGGCCACCAGCACCACCCGGCGCAGCGCCCGGCGCAGTTCGGGCTCCAGGGTCTGGGCGGCGGCGACAATCTTGGCGATGCGGTCCCATTCCCGAGTCAGTTTTTCCAGCGACTCCTGCAGTACGATCGGCGCTTCCCGCAGGAGCGCCTCGTAGGCCTCCCACCGCCCGGCGGCGGCCGCGACGAGCACCTGGCGGCCGGCCGCCATTTCCCCGCGCAGCTCATCCGGTTCGACCAGCTTCTGCACGTCGTCTTTTAAATCCGCGAAAGCCGTCTGCTTTGCCAGGAGCGCTTCCTCGAGCGATTGGCTGACAGCCAGGTGGTAGCGCCGGGCCATTTCGCCGAAGAGGGTGACGAGGGTCTGCAGGGTTTCATCGTCCTGGAGCTCTCCGGCTGTTTTTTCGACATGGCGCAGCAGTTCGTCGAAATAGATCTGGGTGCTCATGACAGCTCGCTTCGAGCTGACCGGCAGCCGGTCGACCAGGCGGTCGTTGGCGGCCAGAATTTCCTGGTGCATCAAGGCTTCCGCGGTTGACATAAGATACTCCTTTATGAATCGACAGACGGCGATGCCAGTGGGTGCAGGTGTGAGGGGATGGGGGTGCAGGCGCCTGCACTTGTTTCAGGATAAAAGATTGGCGGGGGAAGGTCAACCGCAGGCGCCGTGAGCCGGCCGCGGCCATTCAGGTTTGTGGCGTTGGGGCATGAAATGAAAACGGCCGGGATCTCCGGCCGCGGGCAGTCTTCTTTTCAGGAGTTCGGGACGGCAGCGCTGCGATCTTCCCCCAGCGCCTGGAGGAGATCGCCGATGGCCACATCCCGTTCGGCGAAGCGGCGCAGGGGCGCCGAGCGGTTGACCTGGTAGAGATTGCTGCGTCCCTCACGCGTGCGGGTGATATAGCCCGCCATCTCCAGGTCCTTGATGATCCGCATGACCGACCGCTCGGTAATGCCCAGCCGGCCGGAAATCTCCCGCGTGGTGATCTGCTGCCGCTGCCCGATCAGGGCCAGGACGGCCCCGTGATTGGTGATAAAAGTCCAGCTCGCCATGGAAGGTACCGTGTCTCCCGATCCATCAAATTCCGCTGTGCGGCGCACGCCAGAAGCATGAAAATAATATCACCCTTTAGCCGCAGGGTCAATCTATCCGGAACGGCCGGCCAGCCGGACCGGCGTGAAGCAGGACATCTGTTCGAAATGCGGGGTAGTACAACAATTACTTGACAACGAAACAGTTTGGCATTATTATGTTGAACAATTAGTCTAATCCAGGTTAGACTTCTCGGTCCAACTGATGAACACTCACGCTTTTCAGCCGCCGCGGCTACGGGATTTTGTCTAATCTAGATTAGTCTAATCCAGATTAGACTAATTTGGAACCGTCCAATATGCTCAAACAATCGATCGAAACCTCATTTGTCGGCCGGGAAGCCGATTTGCTGCTCATCAACAAGCTCTGGGAAAAGCAGCAGGCCTCGCTGTTGATCCTCTACGGCCGGCGGCGGGTGGGAAAGACCCGGCTGCTGACCCACTGGCGGGCCCAGCACGCCGACCAGGCCCTCTACTGGGTGGCCGAGCCGATGACCCCCCGGGATCAGCTGCGCTCATTCTCCCACGCCCTCTACAATTTTTCAAAACCCCATTCCCCGGTGCCGGCCGGCATCACCTACAGCAACTGGGAGCAGGCCTTCTGGCACGCGGCCGAGCTGGCCAAAGACCAGCGCATCGCCCTCCTCATCGACGAATTTACCTACCTGATCGACGCCGACGAGACGATCGTCGGCATGCTGCAGAAGGCCTGGGATCAGTGGCTGAAAAACTCCAACCTGATGCTCGTCCTATCCGGCTCCCAGATGGGGCTGATGCAGCGCCACCTGCTGACCTACGACGCCCCGCTCTACGGCCGGGCGACCGCGCTGCTCAAGCTGCCGCCGCTCCCGTTCGGGGTGATGCACGAATACTTTCCGATGTACTCGGCCGAGGATCGGGTGGCCATCTATTCGGTCTTCGGCGGGGTGCCGGCTTACTGGGAGCGGATCGATCCGGAGCAGCCGGTCATGCAGAACATTCGCGACCTCCTGCTGTCCTCGACAAACGCTTTCATGCACGACGAGCCGCTCTGGCTCCTGCAGGACTTCGTCACGGAGCCCTACAACTACGTGGGCATCATGCAGGCGATTTCGCGTGACGACCGGACCACCAGCCGCATCTGCAACCGGACCGGCCTTTCCAAGGGGCTCGTCTCCCGCTACCTGAGCATTCTGCGCGACACCGGCTTTGTCGAGCGGCGGGTGCCGGTCACCGAGGACGAGCGCTCCCGGCGCAGCCGCTACTACGTCACCGATCCCTATCTCCGCTTTTACTACCACTTCCTCTCGGCCAACCGGACCCAGCTGGCCATCGGGGCGCAGCGGCAGGCGCTGGATATGATTGTCGAAGGGCTCCCGCCGTTCATCCGGGACAACACCTGGCTCGAGCTCTGTCACGAGTGGGTGAAGCGCATGAGCGGCAACGGCGATCTGCCTTTCTATATGAATGAAGTCGGCAGTGCCTGGTCGGGCAACACAACGATCGACGTCGTCGGCCTGAACAAGCAGCGCAATGAGATCATCCTCGGCACCTGCCACTGGCAGGAGGATCCGGCCGGAGTGGGGGATCTGCAGGAGCTGCTGACCAAGGCCTCGGCCATTGTGCCGGAAAAAGGGAAGTGGACGGTCGGCCTGCTCGGCTTTGCCTCTTCCGGATGGACGGACGAAGCTCGATCCTTTGCCGAAGGAACGGTCAATCTCGGCTACAGCGGCCGCAACTGGCGGCCGGTCTGGAGCCAGCTGCTGGATCTGCCGACTGTGGAGGCGGATTTGTCGCGGCTGGTCAAGATGGTCGGGTAGGCTTTAATCGTTTGAGAAAAGAAACAGCCCTTGCAAATCTTGGGAAAGGACTGACAAGGGCTGGCCCTGAAATTGGGGATTTCTCCCCGTGCTGTGTTTGCCTATTAGATTAACACGACGTGCCCCTAAGCGTCAAGGAAATTAATTCCCTCCCGATGTGCAGGGGCCGCCGGCCGAAGCGGCAGACCTGATTCCCCGATTTCAGCCTGAACAATTCGACCCGGTTCCCGGTCAAGGGGCGCCAGCCATTGATTCGACTGGCCGGCGCCAGAGTCATTTGCCGGACCAAGGAGCACACCGCCGCCCGTCCCTGAAGCGCGCGGTCGTCTATTCTGGTTGATTGCCCATGTCTGCCACCGAATCTGCCCCGGAAGGGTACCGCTTTTCCGGGTTTGTCTCCCCCCAGTACACCCAGATTCCAGACGTCGTTTTCGACGAGCTCGCCCCGATCCTGAGCGGCGCCGAGTACAAGGTGCTGCTCTATATTCTGCGGCGGACTTTTGGCTTTAAAAAAGAGGCGGATTCGATCTCTTACAATCAGATGCTTGGCGGCATCGTTACCCGGGACGGCCGGCGTCTCGATTACGGGGCCGGCATCAAGAGCCGCTCGACCCTCTCCAAGGCGCTGCAGCGGTTGGAGGAGCTCAACATCATCCTGGCGCAGCGACACTACAGCGACGAAAACGGCAACGAAACCACCACCTACCAGCCCAATATGGGGAGCGAACGGGAGTGGGCGCACGGCGCCCCCAGGGGAGAAAATCCCCCCGACACCCCTGGTACGAAAATCGAACCAGGGGGGAGTCCAAAAATCGAACCGGGGGCTGGTACGAAAAATGGACCGGCCGCCGGTACGAAAACCGAACCGGGACCGGTGCGAAAATCGAACCCACAAGAAACAGGAGAACAAAAAACAGAACAACAACAGGTTGTTGCGCTGCTGATGGAACGAGGCATGACGGAAAAAACGGCCCAGAAGCTGGCGGAGAAGGGGAGCCTGGCGCTGGTCGACGAGAAGATCGCTTATCTCGACTTTCTACAGGCCGCCCGTCCCTACCAGGTGCGCCGGCCGCTCGGCTGGCTGCGGCGGGCGATCGAGGAGGATTACGCGGCGCCGGAGGGTTTTGAAGACTTCCATCCACCGGTAGACGGGCACGAAGACGCGGCTGACGGCGAGGAGGACGCGCCGGTCTTGCCGCCGGCCGGCCAGGCCGCCCGTTTCGGGGGCACAGCGGCCGACGAGGCGCTGTGGGGCAGCGTGCTGACGCAGCTGGAGCAGACCCTGCCGGCCGCCCTGTGCGAACATTTCCGGGAAGCCCGCCTGCTCTCGGCCGAAGGGGGAGCGGTCGTCCTGCTGGTGCGCAGCGCGCGGGCCCGGGAGTGGATCCAGGGTCAGCTGGCCGGCCGCCTGCGGGCCGCCTTCCGGCGCCACGGGGTGACGGCGGATGCGCTGACGCTGGTGACCGCGGAAGAGCTCATCGCGGAAGGGGGATAGATCCGGCCGGCTCGAGGATATCCGTCCCGATGCCACCGCCCTCGACCTGGCGGGTTGTGATAAACTAAAAAGGGATGGGCGGCTGCGACTCGTTTCCAGTGCGCCTGTGGGGGAATCTGGCCCGGCTGCTGGAAGCCGCCCCTGGTCTGACTGGGAGGAGTGGTTTATGAAAGAAGATCAAGTGATGGAAGCCGTGTGGGATCCGATTCGCCTCGAAATTCTGCGCCGCCTCGATCTCCTGGATACGCCGGCTGAGGAGGCCTTCGACCGGCTGACCCGCCTGGCCAGCCGCATTACCGGCAGCCCGGTCTCCCTCGTCTCCCTGGTCGACACCGACCGGCAGTTTTTTAAGAGCCTTCTGGGGCTGCCCGAGCCGGCCGCCACCGAGAGACAGACTCCGCTGAGCCATTCCTTCTGCAAACACGTGGTGGCCGCGGACGAGGCGCTCATCGTCGAAGATGCCCGGGATCACCCGCTTTTGAAAGACAACCTGGCGATTCCCCACCTGGGGGTCATTGGCTACCTGGGGATGCCCCTGCGCACCACAGACGGGGTGACCCTTGGCTCGTTCTGCGTGATCGACACCCGGCCGCGCCGCTGGCTGCCCGAGGAAATCGAAATCATCCGCGACCTGGCCGCGCTGACCATGACCGAAATCGAACTGCGGGCGGAGAATAAGCGGCGGCGGGAGGCCGAGCAGCAGGTCGCCAGCCTGACCGGCATGATTCTCCACGACCTGCGCACGCCGCTGACCATCATCGGCGGCACGCTGGAGCTGCTGCAGGAGATGGCCGGCCGGCCGGAGTTCGAGCAGCAGCATCACGACCTGATCGCCAACGCGCTCCGATCGACCGAAAAGATGGATTACCTGGTCGAGGATATACTCAACCTGAGCAAATCCGAGGCGGGTCAGCTGGCCCTGGAGCTGGAGGAGACTGACCTGCCATTGTTTCTGGAGGAGATGAAAGCCAGTTACCTTATGCAGGCGGACCTGGAAAGGAAGCAATTCGCGCTCGACGTGGCGGCCGGCCTGCCAGCGGTGGCTGTCGACCGGCGCCTCCTGGCCCGGGTTGTCGACAACCTGATCGGCAACGCCTTCAAGTACAGCCCTCCCGGGGGGACGGTCGAGCTGGCCGTGGCGCGGCAGGGAGATGAAATCCTGGTCAGCGTGCGCGACGAAGGGCCCGGGGTGGCCGAGGCAGAACGGGGGTCGATTTTTGAGAAATATTATCAGGTGGGGGATGAGCGCCGCCCCGGTCAGCGGAGCGGCGTTGGGATTGGTCTGGCTTTTTGCCAGCACGTGGTCGACCTGCATCGCGGCCGGATCTGGGTGGAATCGGGGATCGAAAAAGGGAGTGTCTTTACCTTTGCCCTCCCCTTAACCAGAGTGGGGGATCCACGCGGCGGCTGAGCCGCTGGCGGCGGCCGGAGAGCCTTGACCCGATCTCGAGGGCAAAACCGTGTACGAATCGAGGCCGGACCCTGAATATGGGTCCGGCCTTCTTTATTGATTGACTGTTGATTGAAGCACCGGTCTGGGGCGGCAGTGGGGGGGATATCCACCCCGGCGGCCGGCGCGCCACTGCACGTATCACAGACGACCGGGATCGAGGTCAGGCTGCGCCCGACAGTCGGCGCGCTGCCGGTAAAAAGGAGACGGGGCCAATAATTTCGCATAGTCATTAAGATGATCATGTTTGCACTCCGTGTGTTTTGGCTGGAGTGGTGGTTGTATATTTACTATGCGAAATGTCTCTATTTGCCGACCCCCTTCCTTCACGGTAGGGGAGTTTAAGGGATCCTACAGCTCCACACCCCTCTCTTGATTTCCCCCGAACGGACATGCTATACTGCCCTGGAGATCCTATCACGCTGAGCCGGCCACTCCGGCGGCAGCCCGGCAGTCCCGGCGGAGGACTGCTTCACACAGAGCCCACAATCGACCGTTCATTCCAGCTGCGACTCTGGCCCTGACCGCCCGTCTGGTATCGGCTTATTTAAGTTGTACCTGTTGCGAAAACCAGGAAGGAGGTCACCATGGCCGGAGGCGGAAAGGGGGGCGGGAGCTCCGAAATCAAAGTCACTAACAGCGGCACGACCAATGTCAATGCCACGACCGACATCGTCGGCCTTGACGATATCAAAGCTCGCGCAGAGATCGATGTCGTGCGGCCGATCGTCACCCAGAGCACCGGCCGCACCGAGCTGGCCATCACCGAACCGATCGTCACCCAGAACACCAGCACGAGCAGTACGGCCCTCTCACTCGACATCCGGCCGATGGTCATCGATGCCTGCACCCGGATCGAATTTGGCTCTCTGCCGGAAACCTGCATCCGCCAGCCCTATCAAAAGCACTTTGGCTTCACCCTTTTCGGCATTGAAATTATGGGCTTTACCATGCACGGCGAAGAGCAGTTCATCATCCAGAACCTGCCGAGCAAGCCGCAGG
The DNA here is from genome assembly GCA_041568735.1 of Promineifilaceae bacterium (SeqCode). Lineage (GTDB taxonomy): Bacteria > Chloroflexota > Anaerolineae > Promineifilales > Promineifilaceae > WTJY01. Next base: position 1,040 of record JBFFZG010000174.1, on the reverse strand, counting down.
TCGCCTGGGGCGGCGTCGAGAGCCATCCCGAACCCAGGCCGCCCAGGCGGCAGCCGGTCAGCGACGAAACGGGCGGCGGGCTGCGCATCCGCCTGGCCGACTGACGCGAGGTAGGCTCATGGCCCGGCAAAAACAACCGCAGTCGACCCTGAATGTGGTCAACCTCGCCGGCGAGCGGCCGCTTGTCCTCGCCGGCCCCCCGGCCGAAATCGGGGGAGAAATCGCCCTGCAGAACAGCGGCGAAGGGAAAGTGGTCCTGCGCAGCGCCCGCCTGCGAGGCGATCTGCCCCAGCTCAAAAAAGGGGAGGCCCACCCCCTGGCGGCCGGCCTGGGGACCATGGTTCTCCGGCCGGGGCAGGTGCGCTCGTTCCCCCTGCAGCTCAATCTCAACCCGCACACGCCGCCCGGCGCCTACCGGGTGGACCTGGAGATCGGAGATCGGGTCGTGCCGCTCGAGCTGCAGGTCGCCGAGCACGTCGAGCTGTCCGTCTCCCCCAATCCCCTGGTCGTCGAAAACAGGCCCGGTGAGAAAATCACCAAGCGGCTGCTCTTTGACAACCGGGGCAATGTTCCCCTGGTCATTGGCCAGATCGGCGCCGTGCTCATCGAGGATGAGCAGGTCGACTGCCGCGCCTCCCGCGCCGCCCTCAAAAACCGGGAAGGCAAGTTCGCGTCGGTCGACGATTACTACGTCCAGCTCGGCATAGAATACACCCAGATATTCGAGGAAACCGGCTTTCTGCGGGTGCTGAACCGGGAAGACGAGGTCACCGTGGCGCCGGGAGAAGTCCGCGCCATCGAGTTTGAAATCCGGATCCCCGACCGGCTCGACCGGCGGGCCCGCTACCACGGCCGGGCTCCCCTTTTCACCACCGATCTGGCCTTCATGGTCGTGCCGGCCCCGCGCGGCCTGCGGGTAGAAGCCCCCCCGCCGCCCAAAAAGACGGCCCGGGGCAAAAAAGGTTCTTAACGAGGAGAGGTATCCATGGAGACACGAAGCAGAATGCGATCGCGGCGCCCCAAAGCCTATGACATGATGC
>JBFFZG010000173.1:0-10253 GCA_041568735.1 Promineifilaceae bacterium (SeqCode) | reverse complement strand
CGCACCGGACCGGGTGTCCGGTAGAGGTCGATGCTCTGTGGGCCGATCAGGGACCACTGCTGCCAGGCGGCCAGGTTGAGCTCCTGCGGGATGTTCGGCTGGATCATCGAGCCGCTGCCGATCCCCTCCCCGCTCCAGGGGTCGGCGTCGATCCCCCATGGGTCGGCATCGATCCCCCAGGGGTCGGCGTCGATCCCCCAGGGATCCGCGTCAATGCCCCAGGGATCGGCGTCGATGCCCCAGGGGTTGGCCACCAGGAAGTTGGGGGAGGGCAGCACCGCCACCGGATCCCCTCCGCTCTCGTTGAGGGCGGCAATGGTCTCGACCAGAAGGTCGAGCGCCTCAGGGACGGAAAAATCGCCGCTGCCGATTTCGGCCAGCAGATAGCTCTGGGGCGGCAGTGAATCCTCCGCAGCACCGGCCGGCGGTTCGAGCGGCTGCTGCTCGCCTGGCGCGCCGGGATCGACGTCGAGCGCGCCCAGCGGCCGCAGGGCGAGAGGGGCCAGCCGTTCGTCCACCAGGAGACGCGCCACGTCGTCCGCTTCGCCGGCCAGAAGGACCTGGGCCGGCAGGTACGGGAGCGCGGGATCGACGACGACCGGCCGCGGGGTGAAATCGTCGTCCAGCGCCAGCGGGCTGCCCGGTGGCGGCGTTTCGATCAGGGGGACGGTCCGGCCGCGGCAGCCGTAAGCCAGCAGGACGATGAGCAGCAGCAGTAAGGCGAGCGTGCCGATGAGATAACGTCTGACCTGGGTCATGAAAACCTCCCTGCGTGATTATGCCCGTTTAGCGGCGCGGCCGCAGATGCGGCGGCAGCGGCCCGGTGTCGCCGACCAGGAAGAACGGCGCCCAGTGGAAGGGATGGGCCCACGCCCCCCCTTCGGCCGCCAGCGCCAGCTGCGCCTGTCGCAGCGCTTCCCCCTTGCCGGCGCCCCGCATCAGCGCCTCGTAGAAGCCGGTCATCAGCCGGGCGGTGCTCTCATCCTCGACCCGCCACAGGCTCATGACGAGCGAGTCGGCCCCTCCGGCCAGGAAGGCGCGCATGAGGCCGAAGAGCTCATCCCCGCCGCCGAGGACGGCTCGCCCGGTTTCGCAGCCGCTCAGGCAGACGAGGGCTGCATGGAGCCGGATGTTAAAAACATCAAGCGTGGTCAGCAGGCCGTCTTCGAGCTGCAGCCCGGAGAAAAGGGGCTCGGCCCGGCGGAATTCTCCGTGGGCGGCCAGGTGGATCAGGCCGCTGGCGCCGGCCCGGGCCTGGAAGTGGGCGCGGGTCGCCTCGCGATCGAGCCGGGCCGGCCGGCCGACCACGCGCGCGATCCCGGCCAGCTCGTGGTGAATCTGGGGCAGGGCTCCCCGGTGGGAATGGCCCAGGAGGAGCACCTCTTCCCCGATTTCGGCCGGCGCGGCCGCCAGGTGATCGAGCAGCAGGGCGCTGGGGAGCACCGAGACTTCGTGATCGGCCAGCAGATAGCGCCTCTCCTCGCCGTCGAAGAGGGCGTGCCAGGGAAGATAGTGGAGGCTGCCGAACGGCACGAAAATCAGGCGGGCGGCCCTGCGCACGGCCGGCCGCAGCGGCGCCAGGAGCCCCGCGTGGAGTTCAGCCAGCAGCGCCTGCGTTTTGGGCAGCAGGGCCGCGGCGGCCGCCGGAGTCCGCGCCACCGTTTCCAGGGCATGTTTGAGCTGCTGCTGGCGCCGGGTGGCCTCCCCGGCCGTCAGCGGCAGAGAGTGCGCCGTGACCCGGTCGCCCTCGGCGACAAAGGCCACGAGCGTCTCCCCCAGGCTAAAATATTCGATCAGGGCGGTACCCGGCGGGATGGCCGGCAGGGGTTGGGTGGGGTCGACCTGCCAGAGAAAGGCCTCCCGGGCGTAGGCCCGGTTGTGGACGAGCAGCCGGTGCCAGCTCTTCTTCAGCGCGTCTTCCAGGCGCAGAATATCCCGGCGCAGCTGCTCCCGATTTTCCTGTTCAGCCCGCTGATCGGGCTGCTGGTGGCTTTCGTTGCCCGGGATTTCGTGCGTTTCCCAGCGCCGGTGGAGCCGGTTGCGCTCCTCCCGCAGGCGGCGCAGGGTTTCGATCCGCTCTTCATCGGCGGGCGTGCGGGCGTCCAGCCGCAGGTCGACCCGGTGGGTGACCAGCTCCAGCAGGGCACGCGAGCGGGCGCGCTCGGCCAGCTGCAGAGCGGCGGCCGGATTATCGGCGGCCAGGCAGAGGCGGACCGCCTCGACGTAGACCGCCTGCTTGTCGACGAGGAAATCGGCCCGAAACTCGACCATGATCTGCCCCTGGAGCCGCTCCAGCTGGCGGATCGCCGCCTCGAAGGCGGCCAGGGCGCCGGCCGGATCGTGCTGCGCCTGGCGCAGCCGCCCCCGCAGAAAATGGGCCTGGTAGGTGAGGGCCGGGACGTCCCGCTCCCGGGCCAGCTGGAGCCCTTGCTCGATCGCCTCCTGGGCCGCCGCCAGGTCCCCTGTTTGCAGCAGAATGTCCCCCAGCAGGAGATGGCCCTGCGCCTCGCGCACCGGCAGGGCCAGCGGCCTGAGAGCCGCCAGTGCCCGTTCGACCAGCGCTCGCGCCTCCTCCGGCCGCTCCTGCCGGGCCAGGATCCCGCCCATTTCGAGGTCGGCGACGGCCTGCCAGGCGGGATTTTGCTCCTCGTCGAAGATCGCCCGGGCGGAGGTGACGGCGGCGGCCGCCGCCTCGAGACGGCCGAGACCGGCCAGGGCGATCGCCTCGTTGAGCCAGGCCTGGGCGATCTCAAACCGGGTGCCGGCCTGGTCAAAGGCGGCGCGCGCCTGCCGGCATTTTTCAATAACTTCCTCGAAGCGGCGCAGGTGGAGGAGCCCGTCAGTGAGAAACAGGTCGGTCAGGATGGCGTCCCGGAAGCGGCCGTCGGCCGCGTAGAGCGCCCGGGCCTCTTCGAGCAGCGTCTGGGCCCGGGCCATTTCGCCCAGGGCGAAACAGGTGATGCCGAGATTCTGCCGGGCGCGGGCCACGTGGGCGGTCTGCCCCCGTTCTTCGGCCAGGGTGAGGGCCTGCTCGTTGGCGGCCAGCGATTCCGGGAAGCGGCCGAGGTTGCGCAGCAGGATCGCCCGGTTGATCAGGGCCAGCGGCAGCCGCTCCCGCCCCTCATCCCCCAGGGCTTCGTAGGCGGCCAGCACCGCTTCCAGGCGCTGCAGCGCCTGGTGGTCGTCGCCGCGCCGGCCGTGGATGGCCACCAGATTGTTGTTGAGCGCAGCCAGGCTGCGCCGGGCGCCGTGCCGCTCGAGCACCTCGTGGGCCCAGGCGCCGGCCGCGAAGGCCTCGTCGTAGCGCTGCACGCAGGCCAGGGCCCAGATGCGGCTGACCTGGGTCACGGCCAGCTCCAGGTCATCCCCTTCGGCCTTGAAGACGGCCGCCGCCTCGTCGAAGAGGTCGAGCGCCCGCTCGTAGCTGCGCCGCGCGAGGGTTTCAATAATGGCCAGGGTCTGGCGGGAGAGGGCCTGGATGTGGGGCGAGCGGCCGTTTTCCCCCAGACGGGCGATGCCGGCCGCGATTTCGGTCGCCCGCTGGGCGTCCCGGCGGAGCTCTGCCAGGGCGATTTTTTTCAGCGCCTGGGCGACCGGGAGGGCCTGGTCCGCTTCGATCCGGGCCAGCAGGGCGGCCAGAGGAGGCTGGTCCGGCAGAAGGCGGGCGATCTGCCGGGCGATTGGCTCGGGTGAGTCGGCCGCGGCGGCTTCATTCATGCCCGGGGTGCCGCAGGTGTATCTCCACCTCCGGTCCGCTGAGAATCAATTCGAAGGGGGCGCCGCGGGCGATTTCGAGGGTGAAACCGCCGCCGGCATCGATCGGGGTGACCTGCAGCAGCCGGCCGTGCTGCCAGACGTGCAGGGTCCAGCTCTCGAAGGTAACGGCCGGGTCTTCCAGGTTGGCGAGATCCCCCATGATGGCGACCCGGTCCCCGCTGCCGGGGGGCTGGATGGTGATGCTGACCAGGTAATCGCCCAGCCGGTGCACGCGAAACTGCGTCTGGTCCTGCAGCGGGTCGCCGGCGGTGCGCAGGGCGGCCGGCCGGGGGGCGTCACCCCCGGTCGGGGCCAGCAGATCGACCAGGAAGACCTGCACTTTTTCGAGCAAGGAGGGTTCGTCGGGGCGGCCGGGGGTCTCGCGCGTGGCCGTCAAAAAGCCGGCCAGCCGGGCCACTTCCAGGCGGCAGTGGGGGCAGAAACCCAGGTGCTCGGCGATCGACTGCCGGTCCGGGGGCGGCAGCAGGTCGAGGTGGTATTCGCCCAGGCGGAGCGGGTCGGGGCAGTCGTGCCGGTAGAGCGCCTGGCGCAGTTTGTCTTCCATGGAGTCCATGCTTACTCCGGCCCGCACCGGAACGCAGGCCGCGGGGTCCTTTGCCTTTTCATGTTCATTTCATTCAAAATAAACCCGCCGCCGGCCGGTTTTCAGGCATTTTCCTGCCAGATGGCCAGCAGCTGCGGATCCCGGCTGAGGCGGGACAGCAGGTTTTCTTTCTGACGGTAGACGGCCCGCACGTCCGGGAACAGGTCGGGGTAGTCGGCGGCGATTTCGGCCGGCTTCATGTCGTAGACGAACGAGCAGCGGGCGATCACCTGTTCGGCCTCGCTTTTAAGGGCGGCCGAAACGGCCTCCCAGACGGTCAAAGCGTGGAGCTCTCCCTGGACGATCTCGGCCGGTTCCCGGCCGGCAGTGCGCCGGTTGATATCGCCGGCCATGTCGGCTTCCGACCATTCCTGGGGGTTGGTCCGCCGCTCGACATGCTCGATGATGGCGGCATGGACGCAGAGCTTGAGGTAGGCGATCAGTGCTTTGAGGTTGGCCATCCGGCCGAATTTCTCCGGGGTCATCGCCTGCCACATCCGCTCGAAGGCCCGGTTGACGAAGTAGGCCCGCTCTTCTTCGGCGCCGGCGAAGGCCGGGTGGCGCGCTATCCAGCCGGTGACGAGGGGGGCGTACTGGTCGAACACGAGCTCCCAGGCCCGGGTGGAGCGGCCGGCGATCGCCTGCCGGAAGAGGGCAAAGCAGTAGCGGTCGTCCGACGAGCCGCGCTGGAAAAAGCGCTCCGTTTCCCGGCGGCAGCGATGGGCGAGCCCTTCCAGTGAAAAGGCAGAGAGTTCCGGTTCTGGCATCATCGATCTGGCCGGCCGTCCGCTGGGAAATCCAGGGCAGGGGGCGCCCGGTGCCGTCATCAGCCCGATGGTGGGGGGAAACGGCCGGCGAGGTCATTGTACTTTCCTCCCGGGAGCCCGGCAACAGCGGGGGAACCGCCGCGCCGTTTTCGGAGAAACAAAAAAAGAGCGGATCTCCAGCTGGAGATCCGCTCCCATTCCTCTCTGCCAAAGGATTGAGGCCCGTTTTAGAAGGGAATATCGTCCTCTTCCTGAACCATCTGGCCGCTGCTCTCGGCGCTGCCTTCGCCGTCGTAGCTGCCGTCGGCGTCCCCCCGGCCGCCGATGAAGCGGACGTTTTCGGCGGTCATCTCAAAGGAAGCCGCCATGCTGCCGTCCTGCCGCTGCCAGAGGCGGGGACCGCCGGTTGCCGCATCCGGTTTCAGGCGGCCTTCGACCAGCACCTGCCGGCCTTTTGAGAGATACTGGTTGACCGATTCCGCCTGGCGGCCCCAGACACTCACCCGAAACCAGGTGGTTTCCTTGACCGGCTGGCCGGTTTGAGAATCGGTCCAACTGCGATTGGTCGCGACGCTGAAGGACGTCACCGCCGTCCCATCCGGCATGTAGCGCATTTCCGGATCATTACCTAAATTGCCAACGATAAGTAGTTTTTGATACATGTTCTCGTGCGGGCCTCCTGGTGTCAATTTTCGATACAAATCGGTCTCTACAACAAGCTAAATTATAGCACAGGCGGTGGTTAAAATCAAGAACATTTGTTCGGTTTTAATGTTGTTGACTCCCACTTTTTTTCAAAAATTACAGGACGTAGAGGACCAGCGCCACCGTCAGCCCCCACAGCAAGAAATTGACCTGAAACGGCCGGTCCTTGAGCAGAATCTCCTCCGGCGCCCCCCCCTCCCCCCGGACCAGGATCAGGTAGAGATAGCGGGCGATGCCGTAGAGGACGAACGGAATCGTCAGCATCATGGCATGGTTGGCCGGCAGCCCCTCCGCCAGGAAGGTGTACATGGCGTAGGAGACGATCGTGCTGCTGAGAACGACGGAGATGATCCGGTCGAGAAAGTCGAGGCTGTATTCCTCGAGGATCGCCCGGTGGTCCCCCGCCCCATCCCCCAGCAGCACCAGCTCGTGCCGCCGCTTGCCCAGCGCCATGAACAGGGCCAGCAGCCCCGAACAGACGTAGAGCCAGGGGGAAAAGCGCTGCACCTCGATGACCGACACCCCCGCTGCCACCCGCAGAACGAAGCCGGTGGCCACGATCATGACGTCGAGCAGCACGACGTGCTTCAGGCGGAAGGTATAGCCGATCTGCAGCAGGGCGTAGACGAGCAGGATGAGGCCGAACAGCGGCGTCAGCAGAAAGCCGGCCGCCAGGCTCCCCAGCCCAAAAAGGACCGCGGCCGCGCGCGCCGTCGCCGGCCGCAGCTGGCCCGACGGCAGCGGCCGCCGGCGCTTGACCGGATGCTGCCGGTCGCTCTCGATGTCGACCAGGTCGTTCATGATGTAAACGGCGCTGGACATCAGGCACAGCAAAACGAAGGCGGCCAGGGTGCTGCCCAGCCGGACCGGCAGATTCTCCAGGGTGCCGTCGAACAGCAGGGCCGCAAAGACGAAGCCGTTCTTGGTCCACTGGCGGGGGCGCATGGTTTTGAGGAGAGGGGGCATGGGGAGGGGAAGTGAAAAGTTGAAAGTTGAAAGTTGAAAAGTGGAAAGTTGAAAGTGAAAAGTTGAAAGTGAAAAGTGGACAGGTTAATGGTAGCGCATTTTGGGGAAAATGGGGGAAAGGATTTTGTCAGCCGGGGAAGAGTTTGGGCATGAGGTCGATGGCGTAGCGTTCGACCATGCGGCTGGAGAGGGTGAAGGAGCGGCAGATTTCGCCGTAGAGCCGGCCGCTGGGGCGGATGGCGCGCACCTGGGTCTCCGGGTCGACCTCGATCAGGCCGAAGCGCTGCGTCCAGCCCCGATCCCACTCGAAATTGTCGATCAGCGACCAGTGGTAGTAGCCCATGACCGGAAAATTCCAGTTGATGGCGTGCCAGATCTGGTGCAGGTGGGTGATCAAAAATCCCGGCCGCAGGCGATCCTGGCTGTCCGGCAGGCCGTTTTCCGTGATGTAGATCGGCCGGTCGTAAGCGAGGTTGGCCCGGATAGCCGCCTTGAGCCCCCGGGGATAAATTTCGCCGAAGCCGCCGTCGCTCATCAGGGCGTCCGGGGCCGGCGGCGGGAGACCCAGGGAGAGAAAACGGGCCGGCCGCCGCATGTAGTAGTTCAGGCCGACAAAATCAAAGCTGCCGGCCAGCCCATTTACCCGGCCGCCGCCGAACAACAGAGGAATCCGGCCGGACGTCATGGCCTGCATCCACAGGGTGTTAAAGCCGCGGGAGAGCATCCCGGCCCACCAGCGGTCGAGCGGGCTGCCGGGCCGGTGCGGCTCGAAAGCGACCCAGTGCTTGGCCACCCCGATCTGGGCCTTGGGGCGGACCGCTTTGATGGCGTGGTAGGCGGCCGCGTGCGCCACGAGCATCCCGCGCAGGCCGCGCAGCCCGTTCGACCAGCCGGCCGGCGCTTTGGGTGGGGGAAAACAGCGCAGCAGATGGCGATGGTAGAAGTAGACGACCGGCTCGTTGATCGTCACCCATTTGGGCACCAGGTCCCCAAAGGCTTCCGCCGCCCGGCGGGCGAAGCGCTGGAAATATTCGACGATCAGATCGGATTGAAAATCCCCTTTCTCCACCAGCCACTGTGGATTCGAGAAGTGATGCAGGGTGACCATCGGCTCGATCCCCCGCGCGCGCAGCCCTTCCAACAGCGCCCGGTAGTAGTCGATGGCTTCTTGATTAAATACGCTTGGCTCCGGTTCGATGCGGCTCCACTCCAGCGAGAGCCGGTGGGCGTTGGTGCCCATGTCGGCCGCCCGGTCGAAATCGGCCAGCGCCGTCTCCAGGTCGAGCCAGCCGCAGGCCTGCCCGGAGCGGTGGGCGACCATCCCGCTCTCCTCGGCCGCCCACCAGTCGCTGTTGGTGTTCTGCCCTTCGACCTGGTGGGCCGCGGTGGCCGTGCCCCACAAAAAATCGGGGGGAAAATAGAGGGTTGCGTGTGCCATAGAGAATTTCAGGACGGGCGGTTCGTTCAGGCGGCCGGGTCCGCTCCTCGAGCCCCCGCACGCGGATCGCGCGGCAGGGTCATCGCCCGACCTCTGCCCCCAGGTCAAAGCGGATCTGGTCCCCGATGGCGACGTCCGCCAGCCGGTGGGGATGGCACTCGATGACGTAGCGGGCCGGCGCCTGCGGCGCGTAGCTGAGCCGCCACGGGCGGGCCACGACCTGATCGACCACCCGGCCGGCCTCGTTGACCCAGATGACCCCCAGGTCGAAGCGCACAAAGAGCATGTGAATGGCGGTGTTGACCCGGTTGTCTCGCTTTTCCACGAGCACCAGCCCCTCCGCCTCGTCGAGGGTTGGCTGCAGCATGAAGCCCCGGAATTTGGCGGCGAAGCTGTCGCACCAGCGGGCACCCGCCACCAGCGTGCGGCCGCTGGTTTGATGGATAATGTCACAGGTCCGGGTCATCGACAAATCTCGTCTGCTGTCATTCAGGTTGTTTGGCGGTGTCATCCGGCGCCTCCCGGCTGTCGCGCCGGGCGCGCAGCGCCTCGTAGATCTCCTGGGCGACCGCAAAATGGAACCGGTGCGGCCGGCTCCAGAACTCGTCAAGCAGGGCGTTCCCATACTGCCGCTGGTAGTGGTGGGCCTGCAGGAACATCTCCAGCTTGTCGGCGTCGTGCACCAGACGGGCCTCGGCCGTCTCGTTGGCCTGCAGCTCCTCCCACAGTGCCTGGATCTGGTCCCGCTGCTCGCTGCCGGCGAAAATCGCGTCCATGGCCGCCTGCTCAACCTGGGGCTTGATCTCCTCCGGCAGCCGGCGCCAGACCGGCGAGGGGATGTCGGTGGTCAGCCCTTCCGGCAGATCGTGCAGGACGGCCAGCGCCAGCAGCCGCCCCATGTCGAGCGGCGCGGCCGCGTACGGGGCCAGGGTCATGGCCGTGAAGGCTACGCCGTAGCTGTGCTCGGCCACCGATTCGGCGTTCGGCACGCCGCGCATCGCCCAGCCGCTGCGGATCGTCCGCTTGAGCTGATTGGCGTGCTGCAGAATCTCGAGAAGCTGGTCGACCATCGGTTCTTTTCTCTTCCGGTCCGGCCGGCGGGCGGGACCCGCCGGAATCGAATGGGAATGATGAAACAAAAAGGCGGAGAAGGCAAGCGATCGGGACGAATCTCCCCCCTGCCGCGGCCGGGCGCGGTCCCCGCTAGCCGAGCACCTTCCCCGGATTGAGAATGTGGTGGGGATCGAGCAGCTCCTTGAGCCGGCGCATCAGGGCCACCGCCCCCTCGCCGTACTCCTGGGTCAGGTATTTTTGCTTGCCCAGTCCGACCCCGTGCTCACCGGTGCTCGTTCCCCCGAGAGCCAGCGCTTTTGCGACCATGCCATCGTTCAGCTCCCGGGTGCGGGCCAATGCGCCGTCGTCGCCGGCCGGGTAAAACAGGCAGGCATGCAAATTGCCGTCGCCGGCGTGGCCGATCAGCCCGCCCTGGAGCTCCAGGGCGTTCATGGCTTCGGCCGTGTAGCTCGCCAGCTCGGGATAGCGGGAAATGGGCACGGCCACGTCCGTGACCAGCCATTCATGGCCGGGAAACGAGCGGACCATCGTCTCGAACAGCCGGTGGCGCGCCTCCCACAGCTTGCTGCGCGCTTCCTGGCCGGTGCCGGCGGCAAAGCGGGTGCAGCCGCTCTCCCGGCAGATCTCCTCGACCAGCCCCAGTTCTTCCCGCAGACTGGCGGCGCTGGCGCCGGTGAACTCCATGAAGAGATTGGAGCTCAGGGTGATGTCAAATCCTTCGGCCGCCTGCAGGATGCGGGCGCTGTGTTCGTCGATGAGCTCGAGGGCGGCCGGGTTGAGGCCGCTGCCCATGATGCCAAAGACCGCCTCGGCCGCCGCCGCCACCGTCGGAAAAGCGGCCGTGGCCACACTGAAATGGGCCGGCAGCGGCGCCAGCTTCAACGTCGCCTCCGTGATCAGCCCCAGCGTCCCCTCCGATCCGGTGAAGAGATGGGTCAGATCG
>JBFFZG010000172.1:0-10398 GCA_041568735.1 Promineifilaceae bacterium (SeqCode) | reverse complement strand
CCGGCGTGGCGGACTACGCGGGGGCGTTCGTCGTCACCGCCGGCCACGGGGTCGCCGAGCGGGTGGCCGCGTTCGAGGCGGACCACGACGACTACAGCGCCATCCTGCTCAAGGCGCTGGGCGACCGGCTGGCCGAGGCGGCCGCCGAGTGGCTGCACGAGCGGGTGCGGCAGGATTTCTGGGGGTACGAGCCGGTCCGGGCGGCCGAAATGGCCGGCGGGGGCGGATCGGGGGACTCCGACCTCGTCTCTGTGGCCGGCGCCCGGCTGGTGGCCCACAACGAGCGCTTGATCAGCGAGGGGTACACCGGCATCCGGCCGGCCCCCGGCTACCCGGCCTGTCCCGACCACACCGAAAAAGAGACCCTCTTCGCCCTGCTCGACGTCCCGGACCGAATCGATCTGCACCTGACCGAAAGCTTCGCCATGACCCCCGCGGCGGCCGTCAGCGGCTTCTACTTCGCCCATCCGCAGGCCCAGTACTTCGGCCTCGGCCGGATCGGCCGGGACCAGGTCGAGGATTACGCCCGGCGTAAAGGGGAGCACCCGGAAGTGATCGAGCGCTGGCTTGCTCCCAACCTGGGCTACGAGATCGACTGAGACCCCCGGTGCGGGTGAATGTGAGTAATTTCCCCGGCCGTTCGGCCGCTCTTACCCCTTTTTTAACAAGCGGTGCTATAGTCCCCATTGGCCTGAGCCGCCGCGCCCGCAGACCCCGTGCGGCTTGCTCATCCAGGAAACCAAAATTATCGGAGGAAGAAAGTAAATGACAGCAAATGGTAAAGTTCGGGTTGCCATTATCGGCGTGGGGAACTGCGCCAATGCGCTGGTGCAGGGTGTTCAATACTACCGGGATGCCGAAGATGCCGACGAAGTGCCGGGGCTGATGCATGTCAATCTCGGCGGCTACCACATTCGGGATATCGAATTTACGGCCGCCTTTGACGTCGTCGAGGGCAAGGTCGGCCTCGACCTCAGCGAGGCGATCTGGGCCCATCCCAACAACACGATCAAATTCGCCGAGGTGCCCCACCTGGGGGTGCCGGTTTACCGGGGAATGACCCACGACGGGCTGGGCCAGTACGTCAGCACCGTCGTCAAAAAGGCGCCCGGACCGACTTCGGACATCGTGCGCATCCTCAGGGAAACTCGGACCGATGTCGTCGTCAGCTACCTGCCGGTCGGCTCGGAAATGGCCACCAAGTGGTACGTCGAGCAAATTCTGGAGGCCGGCTGCGCCTTCGTCAACGCCATACCGGTCTTCATCGCCAGCTCCGAATACTGGGCCCACCGCTTTATCGAAAAAGGGCTGCCGATCATCGGCGACGACATCAAGAGCCAGGTCGGGGCGACGATCACCCACCGGGTGCTGACCAACCTGTTCAAGGACCGCGGGGTCCATCTCGACCGGACCTACCAGCTCAATTTCGGCGGCAACATGGATTTCTACAACATGCTGGAGCGGAGCCGGCTCGAGTCGAAGAAAATCTCCAAGACCAACGCCGTCACCAGCCAGCTGCCGTACGAGCTGGGTGAGGAGAACGTCCACGTCGGCCCCAGTGATTACGTCCCCTGGCTGACCGATCGCAAATGGTGCCATATCAAGATGGAAGGGCGGGCCTTTGGCGACGTGCCGCTGTCGATCGATCTCAAGCTCGAGGTCTGGGACTCACCCAACTCGGCCGGGGTGATCATCGACGCCGTGCGCTGCGCCAAACTGGCGCTCGACCGCGGCCTGGCCGGCCCCCTGACCGGCCCCTCGGCCTATTTCATGAAATCACCGCCGATGCAGTACACCGATGATATCGCCCGCGAGCTGACCGAACAGTTTATCCGCGGCAAAACGGTGGAGATCCCGGCTGAAAAAGCCGCTGAAACCCACTAAACGGTCCGGCTCCCCGCCGGGGAAAACCTGCGGGGAGTCGTTTTCCCATCGGCCGGCTGCTGCGCGGACAGGGCGGACAGGTAGGAAAGAGACATGATCACCCGGAGCGAGTTTCTGGAGCGCCTGGAGGGGGAGAAGCCCCTCCTGATGGATGGGGCCATGGGGACGGTTCTCTACGGCCTGGGCGTGCCGCTCGACCGGCCGCTCGACCTGCTCAATCTGGAAAACCCCAAGCTGGTGGCCGACGTGCACCGGGCCTATATCGAGGCCGGCGCGGATGTCATCGAGACCAACACCTTCAGCGCCAACCGCTTCAAGCTGGGCAAGCACGCCGTCAGCAACCGGGTGGCGGAGATCAATTCGGCCGCCGTGTCGATCGCCCGGCGGGTGATCGACAGCGAGTTCCGGCCGGTCCTGCTGGCCGGCTCGGTCGGCCCGCTGGCGGTGACGATGGCCCCGCTCGGCCGGGTGACGGTGCAGCAGGTCAAGGCCGCTTTCACCGAGCAGATCACCGCGCTCCTGGAGCCGCTCGACGGCACCCGGGGAGTCGACCTCCTCATCCTGGAGACGATGAGCAACCTGCAGGAGGTGCGCATCGCCGTCGAGGTGGCCCGCCATCTCAATCCCCACCTGCCGATTGTGGCCCAGATGACCTTCACCCGGGAAGACCGCACCCTGCTGGGCAGTACGCCATCCGAGGTCGCCTGGCAGCTCGAGCGGCTGGGAGTGGAGGCGATCGGGGCCAACTGCGGCAGCGGCCCGGCCCAGCTGATGCGGGTTCTGCAGAAAATGCGGGAGATGGTCCCCGACATGCCCTTCTCAGCCTCGCCCAACGCCGGCTGGCCGGAAGATATCGAGGGGGGGCGGGTTCTCTACCCGGCCACTCCGCGCTACTTCGGCGACTACATCGCCGCCTTCCACCAGCTGGGCGTGCGCATCGTCGGCGGCTGCTGCGGCACCTCGGCCGAGCACATCGCCGCCATGCGGCAGGCGATTGATCACCCGCCGGCCGACCCGCGGCCGCTGCCGGTGCTCGAAGTGCACACGCCGGAGGAGAAAGTCGTCACCTCGCCCGACCGGCCGACCCACCTGGCCCAGGCGCTGAAAAAAGGGGAATTTGTGGCGGCGGTAGAAATGACCCCGCCGCACGGGATCGCCGCCCAGAAAATGATCGCCGGGGCGCGGGCGCTGCAGGAGGCGGGGGCCAACTTTTTCACCGTGGCCGACATGCCCCAGGCGCAGATGCGCATGAGCGCCTGGGCGGCCGCCCACCTGCTGCAGCAGACGGTCGGCGAGGAGACGATTCTCCACTTCCCGACCCGCGGCCGGAACCTGTCGCGCATCCAGGGGGATCTCCTGGCCGCCCATGCCCTGGGGCTGCGCAATCTGCTGGTTATGATGGGGGATCGGGCCAAGGTGGGGGATTATCCGGAGGCGGACAACGCCTATGACATCATGCCGGGGGGGCTGATCCAGCTGATCAAGCAGCGGCTCAACGCCGGCCTGGATGAGCGCGAGCAGGCGCTCGACCAGCCGACCCACTTTGTCGCCGGCTGTGTGGTCAACCTGACCCCGAAAAACGCGGCGCGGGAGCTGCGCCTGCTGCGGGAAAACCAGGAGCACGGCGCCGATTTCGCCCTGTCCCGGCCGGTGTTTGACTTCAAGGCGGCCGCCGCCTTTTTAGAGGCCTACCGGTCGGAGCAGGCGCAGCCGCTGCCGATCCTGCTGGCGGTCCAGCCCCTCTACAACGCGGCCGCGGCCGAGTTCTACCACAACGAAATGCCCGGGATGACCATTCCCGAAAAATACCTCCTGCAGATGCAGCAGGCCCTCGAACCCCAGCTCATGGGGGTCGACATTTCGCACGAAATCATCTATGAGCTGCGCACGGCCGTGCAGGGCATCTGCGTCATCCCCCCGGCCGGCCGCTACGACCTGGCGGCGGCGGTCCTGGACGTGCTCGACGAGAAATAGAGTACCGAGTTCCGAGTACCGAGTTCCGAGTTCCGAGTGGAAAGTTGAAAGTCGAAAGTGGAAAGTAAAAAGAGGGCTCCGCTGCCATCCGGCCGATCACTGTTTACTGTTAACTGAAAACTGTTAACTGCTCCGCGGGAATCGTCCCGCTCACAAGCCACCGTTCCCCGTTCCCCGTTCCCCGTTCCCTGTAGGCTGTTCCCCATCGGCAACTATCGCCCTCAAATAGGCTGCAGACCGGGCGGCGAGATCCGTATGGGGCTGGTCGGGCAGGCGGAGGTAGGCCTGCAGGTCAGTCAGGGCGGCTTCGTAGCGGCCCAGATCCTGGTAGAACTGGGCGCGGGTGAAGAGGGCGTCGGCGTCCTGGGGGTGCCGGCCGAGGAGGATGTTGAGATCGGCGATCGCCTTTTCGTGCTGGCCCAGCTCCCGGCCGCGGACTTTAGCCAGCGCCAGGCGGGCGTCCCGGAAATCCGGCACCAGGCGGAGCGCCCGGCTGAAGCAGGCGGCCGCCCGCTCAAACTCCTGGACGACCCCGTTGGTCAGCCCGAAATAGCGGTGGACACCGCCCCAGTAGTAGATAAGCCAGGCAATCCAGAATTTCATCGGTACGTTGGGGTTGGGGTGCGCGTCGGGGTTGGGCGTTGGGGGTAGGGGGTAGGGGTTGGGCGTTGGAGGTAGGGATTGGGCGTTGGAGGCAGGGGTTGGGCGTTGGGACGAAGGGTCCTCTAATTTCCCAATTCCTATCTACCAACGCCCAACCCTTACATTTTACGCCTCTTGCGCAGCCAGCCACCGTTCGGCGGACATGGCCGCCGCCGTCCCCTGGCCGACCGACGTGGCGACCTGCCGGAAGATCGAATCCTGGATCTCGCCGGCCGCGAAGACCCCCTCGATGCTCGTCCGCATCAATTCGTCGGTGATGACATACCCCTCTTCATCCAGCTCCAGCTGGTTGGCAAAGTACTGGCTGTTGGGGATGTGGCCGATAAAGATGAAGAAGCCGTCGGTTTCGATTTCTGAGGTTTCCCCGGAATTGACGTTGCGCAGTCGAACGCCTTCGACCGCTTCATCGCCCAGGACTTCCTCGGCCACGGTGTCCCAGATGAATTTGATCTTGGGATTGGCGAAAGCCCGTTTCTGCAGGACGGGCCCTGCCCGCAGCTCGTCCCGGCGGTGGATGACCGTCACCTCGTTGGCGAACTTGGTCAGAAAGATCCCTTCTTCCATGGCGCTGTCGCCGCCGCCGATGACCACGACCTTTTTGTCCCGGTAGAAGAAGCCGTCGCAGGTGCCGCAGGTGCTGACGCCCCGTCCCCAGAATTTATCTTCGCCGGGGATACCCAGCTTGCGGGGAGAGGCGCCGGCCGTGACGATGACGGCGTCGGCCAGGTAGGTCTTGTTGTAGGTCTGGATCCTAAAGGGAGATCCTTTCGTGAAATCCACCTCGGTGACGTGGTCGTAAACCAGGCGCGCCCCGAACTTCTCCGCCTGGCGAACCATGTGTTCGATCAGCTTCTGACCGGTCACGACTTCGTCGAAGGCGGGATAGTTTTCCACTTCGCTGGAAAGGGCGATCTGGCCGCCCAGCTGGTCGCCGACAATGACGACCGGATCTAACATCGCGCGCGCGGTGTACATGGCGGCCGTCAGGCCAGCCGGACCGGAGCCGATGATAACAACTTTCTCTTTTTGTACGTTATTTTCTTCAGCCATAAATTCGTTCCATCATGAAAGACGCCCGCGGTTGAATCGGGCGCCTGATCATCATATTGATTATCTTCTATATATCCCGCAGGATCAAGGGAAAATAACTTAAGATTGATAATTCACAGGGCAAAGGCGGCCGCCCTCAGTGATATTCTTTCATCCCACCGCCAATCGGTAAGACGCAGTGAAAGATCGTTCCCTTACCCGACTCGCTTTCCACGCTGATGTGGCCGCCGTGGGCCTCGACGATCTTCTGGGCGATCGACAGGCCGAGCCCGCTCCCTTCGGCATACCCCTCGCTGTTGGGGACCCGGTAGAAGCGCTTGAACAGGTGCTCGAGATCCTCCGGGGCGATCCCCCTCCCGGTGTCGGCGACGGAGATGCGCACGACCCCGTTTTCGCGCCGGGCCCGGATGGCCACCCGGCCGCCCGGCCGGTTGTACTTGATCGCGTTGCTGACGAGGTTGAGCAGCACCTGCTTGAGCCGGTTGGTATCGCCGACAATCAACGGCAGGGGTGGATCGGGCGGGATGAAAATCCCGATCGTCAGATTCGCCTGTTCCGCGGCCGGTTTCTGCGATTCGACCACCGCCTGGATGATTTCCATGAGGTTGACCTGGTCCCGGCTGAGCTGAATCCGGCCGGAGTCGAGCCGGGAAAGCTCGAGGAAATCCTGGGTCATTTTACTCATGCGCCGGGTTTCGCTGTGCATGCTGCCGATAATCTGCTGCCGCTGTTCCTCCGGCAGGTCGTTGCGCTCCATGAGCTCCAGGCCGGCCGTCAGCGCCATGAGCGGGGTTTTCAGCTCGTGCATGACCTCGGCGATGGCATCTGACTGCTGGAACAGCCGGGCGTTGGCGATGGCCATGGCCGCCTGCGAGGCCAGCGCCTGGACGACAGCCACATCGTGGTCCGTATACTCGGCATCTCCGAACTTGTTGACCGCCTCCAGCACGCCCAGCATCTCCCCCTTGTGGCGCAGCGGCACGGCCAGCATCGATTTGGCGATCCACCCGGTCTTCAGGATGATTTCCCGGTAGTGGTTTTGTCCCTCGTCCGGCTGGAGGTGATGGGAGATGAACGGCTC
This sequence comes from Promineifilaceae bacterium (SeqCode), assembly GCA_041568735.1. GTDB lineage: Bacteria > Chloroflexota > Anaerolineae > Promineifilales > Promineifilaceae > WTJY01. The sequence continues at coordinate 3,746 of JBFFZG010000172.1, read as the reverse complement.
GTTGTTGCTCACCACCCAGCCGGCAACACTGTCTTCACGGGGAATGGGAATCCCCAGGATGGGGGATGACTCCGGATCGCTCGTCGCCACGAAGCGAAGATTGTCGCTGTCCGGTTCGGAGAGCAGCAGGGAAGCCGCCTGGGAATCGGTCAGATCGGCCGCGACGTCGATGACCAGGTCGATAATTTCGCGAACATCCAGCGATGAACTCAGCGCCTTGCTGGCCATTAACAGCCGCTGCAGGTGCTCGGAGCTGATCGAAGGAAGCAGTTTACCGGTTTGATTCATAACGTCTGCGGTTGAAAGGAGGCGGCCAGGGCGGGCAGAACCTCCGTCACATTGCCGCGAATCACCACGTCGGCGATTTCGTCCGCGGGCGTCGGCTGCAGATTGACGATGATCAGGCGCGATCCAGTTTGGCGAGCCAGCCAGGGCAGCTCGTTGACCGGGTAAACCTCGAGGGAAGAGCCGGCGATGAGCAGGACATCGCTCGAGGTGACGGCCGCGGCCGCCCGGTTCAGCAGGTGCTGCGAGAGCAGTTCGCCAAATAAGATGACCCGCGGCTTCAAAACGGCCGCGCAAAGCGAACACCGGGGTATTGTCCCCCCGGCTACAAACTCGTGCAAATGGGGCGTCGCCTCACAGATCGCCCCGCAGCGCAGGCAGATCAGCTCCCGCAGATGGCCGTGAATTTCCAGGACGTTTTCGGAGCCGGCCAGGCTGTGCAGGAGATCGATATTCTGGGTGATCAGGGTCTTGAGCGGGCCGAATTTTTCCAGGTCGCGCAGGGCCTCATGGGCCGGGTTCGGCCGGGCGGCGAGGCCGATTTCGAGGAGCGGCCGCAGCCAGTCGTAGAAGGCCAGCGGCCGCCGGCGAAACGCCTCCAGGCTGGCCACCGCCATTGGATCGGCGTCCCGCCACAGCCCGGAATCCGGACTGCGGAAATCGGGGATGCCGGACGGCGTGCTGACGCCGGCCCCGGTCAGGGCCACCAGCCGGTCGGCAGCCTGCAGGAGGCGGCCGGCACGCTCAATCAGGTGTTGTCGATCTCCTGCCATGACTGTTCATGCGGCCACCAGCGCCTTGGCCACCACAGAAAAAGATTTCGGCAGGGAGGTGTCGCTGTGGACTTTGACCAGCGGCAGCCCCCGATTGACCGCCTGGGTCATTTGCTGTGCGGAAATCTGGATCGAATCGATGATCTTGCGTCCGATAAATTTTTCTATCGCCGCTCTGGGAATGGGCGCCCCTTCCGAAAAGTCCAGCAGCAGGGGGTGAATCGTCGTCGTCGGCAGGGCGATTGAATCGAGATGATTGATGAGGGTTTTGGCGGCGGCGATGGATAGCCGCTCCGGTTTGAGGACGACGACGATGTGGTCGCTGCGCTCGAGCAGGGGGGTGTTGAGCGGCGAAATACCGCAGCCGGCATCGATCATCACCTGCCGTCCGGAGCGGGCCAGGGCGTCGGCCAGGTGGGTGATCTGCTTCGGGTCGGAAGCGGGCCGGGCCTGACCGAGATCTGGCTGGGCGAGCAGCAGGCTCAGCTGCTGGTCGAAGGGCTTGAGCTCATTCTGGAGCTGGGCGCGCATGGTCACCACGCCGCCGGCCAGGAGCCGGTTGAGGCCGTTGCTCTGGGCGATATTCAGGTACTGCCCCACGTGCCCCTGCTTCAGATCGAGATCGACCAGCAGGGTGGGATAGAGACGGGACATGACATAGGCGGCGTTGATGAGCGCGGTTGTAGTGCCCGCTCCCCCGCGCGCGCCGACAAAGGTGACCACAATCGGCCGGAAGTTCCCGCCGGCCGCGCCGGCCCGGCGGTCCCCCTGTTCCGGGGCCTCCGGCTGGCGTTTGAGGATTTTGCTGGAGCGGTTTAAGACCGCCCGCACCCGGGTGGTCAGCTCCTCGGTATTGGTCGGTTTTACCAGGTAGTCGGTGGCGCCAGCCTGGAAGCCCTCCCACTTTTCATCGGCCATCGATTTGGCCGTGAACATGATGATGGGGGTCTTGGCAAACCGCTCCTGCGCCCGCAGGCGGCGGCAGACCTCGAGGCCGTCCATGTCGGGCATCATGATGTCGAGCAGAATGAGATCGGGATCTTCCTGCTGGGCGAGCTGCAGTCCCTCGATCCCGGAGCGCGCCATGTGCAGCCGGTAGCCGTGCTGTTTGAGGATGACCGAAACGAGGTTGACCGTTTCGTAATGATCGTCGATAACGAGGATTTTTTCAGCCATAATTTCGCAAAATTAGACGAGCGGCCAGGGATAGGGCCGGCCGGGACCGGGCTGCGGATAGCGCCGGCTGCGCAGCAGATGGCCGCAGCGCCCGCCGAGCGCGTCGACCTCCCGCCGGCTCAACAGCTCACTCAGCTGCCGGCACAAATCTCCTTCGCTCTGCAGGTCATCGGCAAACTGTTTGACCTCCTGCAGGCTTTCCGGGGGGATGTCGTCCCCGGCGAAATCCCAGATCACCGTTCGCAGTTTGGGTTCCTCGTGGAGGGCGATGCCGTGGTCGATCGCCCACAGGCGGCCGTCGTCATCGCTGATGACGTGGCCGCCCTTGCGATCGGCATTGTTGATGACGAGGTCGAAAAGGGCGATCTGGCGCAGCTGCCGGACGCAGGCCGCTTTGTCTTTAAAGGTAAAGTAATTTTCGTTCGGGTCGTGGTCGATGAACACCTGGACCGAACCCCAGCCATGGGGTCCGTCGCGCAGAATCGTCGGAGGAACCAGCCGCCAGCCAAGGGCTTCGCTGATCAAATAAGCGGCCCGTTCTCGCTGGCAGAGGGTGCCCGGGGGGAAATCCCAGAGCGGCCGTTCGCCGCGCCGCGGCTTGTATACCGCCTGCAGGGAGCGATCGTCGTGGGTCACCGTGCACACGAAGGTGTAATTCGATCCCCAGGGAACGTACCCCTCCATTTCGATCGTCCCACAGCTTAAATGATAGAGTATAGCGGCTGCTGGTAAGGTTGCCATATGACTTTTATACCATCACCGCCGGCAGACCGGCTGTCCGGCCGCGGGCTCAGGCGTGATGGTGGCCGTTCCGCCGGGGGCAAAAATGCCCCTCCGGATCGATCGGCTCGCCGCAGTTGCCGCAGATCGGCCGGCCCGCCTTGACCGTCGTTTCGATCTGCGAGATCAGGCCGCGCACCTGCTCCGGCGAGGCCCAGAAGCTGACCATATTCGGGTCTTCGCCTTCCTCCACGAGCTCGTAGGCGACGACGACGATCTTATTCGTCTCGTCGCTGTACCCCAGGCCGAGATTGCCGACGCGGAAAAGGGGTTCGAGGGGTTCACGCAGCCGCATATCGCCGGAAAAATTTTCCGGGGTCCCGGAAGACAGGGGGAGGTTTTTCTTGGCCAGATCAGCCAGCAGCGACTCAAAGCTGGCGGCGAGCATGGCGGCCTGCTGTTTTTCGATGATGAGGGAGACGACGTTGCGCCCTTTGCTCCCCTGCAGATAAAACACCCGCTTGCCTGGTTCCCCAACGGCGCTGACGGTCAGGTGGCTGAGCGGATTGAGCTCGATATGCTGTGGCATGATTCGTTATAATTCCTCTTGCGATTCGGGTTCAGGATGGGGTCCGGCGTCATTCGACCCGGGTTCGGACTGGCCGGCCGTTTTTTCTTCCGGTTTGGGCGGCGGCTGCAGCGGCCCGTCGTCGTTCAGACGAAGAATCCGCACCTGCCCGTTTTCCCCCAGGTGGAGCACGCTGGCCGCAGCCGGCGCGACGGCGATGCGCT
>JBFFZG010000171.1:0-10452 GCA_041568735.1 Promineifilaceae bacterium (SeqCode) | reverse complement strand
CGTCCGGAGCCGGTTCTTCGAGAAGTCGTGGAAGAAATGGGAGCCCTGCACGCTGACACGGGACGTGCCCCAAGTCTGGCGCTGAAACAACGCGATCTCCAGGGACTCCGTCAAACGGGTCTCTTCGGTCCGGCCGAAGATCGTCTCTTCCTCGTAGCGGAAGTGCTGCACGCCGGCCTGGTAGATGGCGGTGAGTCGGCGGCGGGGCGCCTCCTCGTAGGGCCAGAAGCTGTACTCGAGGGCCGGCCCGACCGAGAGTGTGAAGTCCTGGTTCGTGAACGTGGCGCCCGCGGTCTCGGCTCCGATCCCGGCGGACCAGTGATCGGCGAGGGAGTTCACCACGAGGGCTTCGACCCTCCAGTTCTCGAAGGTGTCGACCAGCTGCCGCCGGTCCTCGTCACCGAGATCGCCGGGCTGCCGGCCGAGCAGCAGTCAGCGGCCGTGGCCACGTCGCTTGCCCAGGAGTCCCAGATCAACGACGCGGAGCGGATTACCGTTCTGGTCATGGGAATCGACCGCCGGCCAGGGGAGCCGTTCGTCTCCCGAACCGATACGATGATGGTGCTTTCGGTCAACCCGCAAACGGACCAGGCGTCCATCCTGTCGATTCCACGCGATCTCTACGCCGAAATCCCCGGTTGGGGGCGGGATCGAATTAACACCGCGTTTGTCAAAGGGGCGGGTGTCGACGGACCGCGCGGGGGAGCCGAGCTGGCCATGCAGACGGTATCTTACAATCTCGGTATCCCGATCGATTATTATCTGATGATCGATTTCGCGGCCTTTATCCAGGCGGTTGACACGCTCGGCGGGATCGACATCAATGTCCCGGTGGCGATATACGACCCGGAATTTCCCGATATGAATTACGGGTATGATCCGCTCTACATCCAGGCCGGGCAGCATCATTTCGACGGTCAGATGGCGCTCAAATACGCGCGCACGCGCCACCAGGACAGCGATTTCGGCCGGGCCCAGCGACAGCAGCAGGTCGTGCTGTCCATGCGGGACCGGGTTTTGAGCCTCGGTGCGAATGAACTGATTCTCAAGCTGCCGCTTCTGTACAAAAAGATCGAAGACGGCATCCGCACCGATCTGAGTCTCGGGGAGATTGTCTCGCTGGCGACGATCGGGGCAACCCTGCCCCGTGAGAACATTCGCCAGGCGGTGCTCGACTACCAGTACCTCGTCTCTTACACGACACCCGGTGGGGCCAGTGTTCTGGTCATGCAGAATGACCGCGTGGCGCCGCTGATCGAAGAGCTCTTTTTTGATCAAAAGCCGTAGCCGCGCAGGAGGCCAAGAAATTTAAATCGGGTCGAGAGACCCGATTTTTTTTTGCCGGAGGAAAGAACGCCTGAAAGGAGGCGGGTATCAGGTTTTGCGAACAGGATCCGGCCGGGGGACGACGGCCAGCGCGCGCACGGGGAAGGTTCCCATCCCTTTCACCTTCACCGGAACGGCAAACAATTTGAAGCCGGTTTCCGGGAGGGCAACGAGATTGGTCAGATGTTCTACGATGGGAATTTCCGCTTCGAGCAGGATTGAGTGAACCGGGCGGGATTTGTCGGCCGTGTCGTCGATGTTGGTGGAATCGATGCCCACCAGGGCGGCTCCCCGGTCCCGCAGCAGCCGGGCGGCCGGCCCGGTGAGGAAGGGGTGGCCGGTAAAATAGGCATCGCTTCCCCAGTGGCGGTCCCAATCGGTGCGAAAGAGCACCGCCTTCCCGGAAACATCCAATTCGGAAAATATTTCCGGGCCGATTGCGCGGATTTCATCGGCGATGTGCACCAGGAGACCGTCGAGATTAGCCAGAGAAGAAAGGAAGAGCTCCGAGAGATCTTTGCCGCCGGCGAACCGGTGAAACGGGGCGTCGAGATAGGTGCCGGTGTTGGCGACCATTTCAATTTTTCCAATTTGAAAGGAGACGCCTTCTTCGTAAAAAGCGGCCGACGTTTCCCGGCTCCAGTAGTCACAGATGACCGGTGCCGGCAGCCCCTGATAGGTGATCAGGCCGTCTTCAACTGTGTGGCTGAGATCGATCAGCGTGGCATCTTTCTGCTCGTAAATCATCGCCTTTCCCCATGCCGGTAGGCCTCCCGGACCACTTCGCCGATGATCTGGAGCCCGGCGCGAACCGTTTCATCGTCCTGGGCGTAGTTGATCCGCACACACTCGGTTTTGTGGCGCCAATCACCGGCCAGACCCGGGTAAAAGTGCTGGCCCGGGATCACCAGCACCCCGCGCTCTTTCAATGCTTCATAGAGCGCCTGGCTCGTCAGCGGCAGATCGCGGAGCCAGAGCCAGAGAAAAATGGCCCCTTCCGGCTTGTGGATGAAAAAGTCGACTCCGTCGAGCGCTTCCTGGAGCCAGGCGACCGCCTGCCAGGCTTTCTTTTCGTAATGGGGGCGAATGGCCTGGCTGCTCAGCCGGCCGATTTCCCCGCTCTTGACAGTTTCCAGGGCCAGCGCCCCGCCGAAGCCGCCGGGGGCGAGGCTGATGACGGCGTTCATGGCGCGGAGGCGGCGGGTGATGGTCTCATTGGAGATGATGATGCCGGTGCGCGCCCCGGGCAGTCCCAGCTTGGACAGGCTGAGACACATGATGATATGGGGATCCCAGGCCGGCGGGGGTTCGTCGGTGAAGATAATGTTTGGAAAGGGGAGGCCGTAGGCGTTGTCGACGATGAAGGGGATGTCGTGCTGGCGGGCCAGCTCGCTCAGCTGGTCCATTTCCGCCTGGGTCAACACGTTGCCCGTCGGATTGGTCGGCCGGGAGACGCAGATTGCGCCAATCGTATCGTCGACGACCAGCCGCGAAAAATCAACGTGGTATTTGAACAGTCGATTTTCCAGGAATTGGATTTCCGGCCGGTAGGAGACGAAAAGGTCCGGTTCCAGTCCGGCTTCTTCATAGCCAATGTACTCCGGGGCGAGCGGCAGAAGGATTCGTTTGCGGGAGCCGTCGGGAAAGGCGCCGGCAAACATGTTAAACAGGTAGAAAAACGCGGTCTGGCTGCCGTTGGTCAGGGTGATATTGGCCGGCGTAATCGGCCAGCCGACCTCTCGGCAGAGGTAATCGGCCAGGGCTTCGACGAAGGCGGTTGGTCCGCCCGGACCCGGGTAATTGCCGATCAGGCTTTCAAATTCGTTTTCGCTGTCGAGGATGCGCAGCATGCACTGCCGGAAATAATCCTGAACGGCCGGGATGTGGCTGGGGTTTCCGCCGCCGAGCATCACCATGCCCGGCCGGCCGGCGTATCGGCCGAGGTCATCCATGAGCTGAAGAATGCCGCTGCCGGCGGCGAATTTTTGACTGAACCTGGAGTGTTTCATCGGGTTTTGCTGTCGGGTAGGATGGCGGTCATCGAATGGTTTTTGGCTTTGGAGTATGCCTGTTGGCCGGGATCAGGCGAGGCTGAAGACGAGGATATTGAGGGCGGTGACCAGGTCATTTCGGCCAGTTTTGACCTCGATATCCACCTCCAGCAGGTGGCGGTAGATGCTGTCGAGCTGGTCGAGGCTGAAGCTGGCCGACTGCTGCATGATTTTTCCGACCACGAAGGGGTGCTGCTTGATCGTACGGGCGATTTCCTGCTGGTTCATCCCGGCCGCCAGGCACTCTTTAACCTGGATCAGCAGCCGGAACTGGCGAATGAACATGGCGAAAATTTGAAAGGGCTCGCTGCCGGTGGCCAGCTTCTGCTGCAGCAGGGCGGCCGCGCGCCGGCTGTTGCGGCTGCCGAGGGCATCGACCAGGTCGAAGATATTGGCTTCGGCGGCATAAGGGGAGAGCCGAATAACATCGAGGTCGATTATCTGCTCCGGTTCCTCGCGGAGCCCTTTGTAGAGCACCAGTTTGGTCAGCTCATTTTCCAGCAGCTGCAGGTCGCTGCCGGCGTTCACGGCCAGCAGGTGAACGGCGCGCGGGTGGATGCGTCCGCCGAGCGCCTCACAGCGCTGGAAGATCCACCGCTCGAGCTCTCGACCCTGCAGCCGTCCGAAGAACTTCGCATAGCCATTTGAGCTGGATTGGGCCAGTTTGATCGCCGGATGCTTTTCCGACAGCTGATCGCTTTCCAGGAAGAACAGGCGGGCAGAATCCGGCAGTTCCGGCAGATAGGCCAGCAGTCTGTCCATTTCCTCCCGGGCCGGTTTTGCGGAAAAATAATTGTGCACGATGATGAGCCTTTTGGGGGAAAGGAAGGGGAAGGCGTTGCAGGCGTTCATGACTTCCCCGATCGCCAGCCCGTGCCCATCCAGGACGGTCGTGTTCAGGGACAGCATTTCCGGATCCCCGAGTTTGTTCTTTAACTCGGTCAAGGTCGCCTGCTGGGAATAGGTGTCTTCACCGTAGAGAATGTAGAACATGGGTGAGAGGTGTGCCGCGGGCGGCCGGCGGACTGGCGGCCCGCTCGTGAAACCAGACTCTGCGACAGTCCGGCCGCCGATTTTTCATCAGCCTTCGGTTGAGATGAAAAAGCTCCTGGATTCAATCTGTTTATTCTGGCCGAGCAGCACCCGAAAAAAATGGGCGATGGGGGTCGGCCGCAGCTGGCGTACCTCGCGAATGGCCAGCGTACCGGGGCGGCCGTCGGTGGTGAAGGTCTGAAAGTACATCCCCAGCGGTCGGGCGGCGATCAGTGAAAGAACGACGACGAGAATGGCCGTCGGCAGAATATTCAGGAACGTCAGCGCGTCAGTGCGCGCTTTGCCCTGCCGGCGCATTTCGAAGGCATAAGTCCCCTGAGCGGCCAGGGTGGCCACGGTGGCCATCGTCAGATGCACGGTGCCGCAGTTGGGATGCAGGGCCAGCAGGTGCTCCCCGCGCCGCAGACGAGCCAGCGCCTCTTCGGCCGCCCGGGCGATCTCTTCCGGGGGGATATCGCCAAAGATATTGAGAAAAAAGCCATGGGGTGTGGCATTTCCCTGGGCGCCGAAGCGCTTAAATTTCTCACTCAGAACGTGGATCGTGGCGTGCTCGAGGGCATGATTGCGCCGCACGCGGCTGAACAGATTGGGCGTCATGACGACCTCCCCGGGAATAATATCAGAACGGGAACAGGGAGAGAATAACAGGGGGCGCGGGCAGGGGCAACTTTTTTTCGCTGTTATTCGGGCTTTGGGCGGCAGTTGAATGCCGGACCTGCCCCCCAGCGAGGTGGAAATCCCGGTTCATCAGAAAAGGGATGGTCTTATTGGGTCCTGTTGACGGCCATCTGAATTTCGAGGATTTCAGACTGCCCTTCCGGCAGGGAAAAGGGATCACTGACGGCGGCCGGTTCACGGCTGCCTGGTTCCCGGACGACCCAGCGGTAAATCGCATCGGCTCCGGTTTCGAGGCCTTCCGGTATCGCCCAGGAAACGAGACCCGCTGCGTCCGGGGTAAAGGGGCCAAAGTCCGTCTCCTCCCAGCTGCCAGCGGCCGCCTGGAGCTCCAGGCGGGCTTCCCAGGTCGCATCCCAGCCGGACAGACCCTCCAGGTTGAGCACGACGGCCGGTGGTTCGACTCCCGCTCGCACCGCCAATTCCGCATCCATCTGGCCGAGATTGACGTCATCTGCGGTCGTACCGCCGGAGAGATCGTTCAGCCACCCATTGAACTGCTCGATTGGCGACAGACCACTGTCATCCGGGGTGAAATAAGCCTGGAAGAGTACATAGCCCAGGACCAGCCCGCCGGCGAGGCTCAGGAACCAGATGGCCCGATGGGCCCTCCGGGACAGGGTGCGGATCCGCCGGGCCCGCGCCGCCTTTTCCCGCCGCTGAACGTGGAGTACGCTCTCGGCCGGTTTCTCGTTCCTCGTGAGCCTGGCCAGGGCGGCCGACATTTCAACCGGAAAGGCGTCGATCTCCGATTCATCACGGCCCCCGGCCCCGTTCGATTTGCCATTGGCCGGGCCGGCGGGAGATTCTACCTCCGCCACCGTTACCTCCTCGTCCCTGACTTCACCCGTTTGGACCTCCGCGGCCGCCTCGGGAAAGAGCGGGGGTTCGAGGGCAACCCGCGTGACGGCGTGGCCCTCGTTTTCCTGGCCGATTTCATAGGGCTGCCCCGATAAGAGTGTTGGGGGACTGCCTGGTTCCACCTGTTTTGGGACCGGCGGGGGGGTCGGCAGGGATTTGTAGTAGGCCATCAGCTGTGGGTCATTTTCGAACGGGGCCATCGGGGTCCAGGTTTTCCCCGGTGGCGGTGTGGCCTGATCTTCGAGCAGACGATCGGGCAGGCCTGCACTGCCCAATCCGATGGGACCATCCTGTTTGATGAGCCGGCGCAGATCGCGAGCCATGGCCGCGCCCGTCGAATAGCGATCCTCCGGATTTTTGGCCATCGCCTTTAAGATGACAGCCTCAATATCGGTTGTCAGATCCCCGTTCAGCAGAGTGGGTCGGATCGGCGTATCATTGATGTGTTTGAGCACAACGGCCAGGGGGGTTTCCCCTTCATGAGGAAGCCGGCCGGTAAACAGCTGGTAGGCCAGCACGCCCAATGAGTAGATGTCACTGCGCTCGTTTCCAGCCTCCCCCAGACCTTGTTCCGGGGACATGTAGGCCGGTGTGCCGATCATGGCCCCGGTGTCGGTTGTCTGGGAGGTGCCGGTGAGAAGCCGGGCGATGCCAAAGTCAGTCAGGATCGCAGCGCCCTGATCATTGAACATGATGTTAGCCGGCTTGATATCGCGGTGAACCATCCCCCGACTGTGGGCGAAGCTCAGGGCGTCGGCCATTTCCAGGACGTAGCGAATGGCCAGGGCCAGCGGCATCGATTCACCGCTGATGGAAAGCCGGTCGATCCGCTCTTTCAGCGTGCCGCCGCTGAGAAATTCCATGACGATATAGTAGTAGTCGTCGTGCGCCTCAAAATCATAGACGCGAACGATATTTGGGTGCTCGATAGCCGCCATGGCGTGAGCCTCCCGCTTGAAACGTGTCAGGAAATTCGGATCATCGGCCAGGTAGGCGTGCATGATCTTGATGGCCACGCTCCGGTTCAGGTTCGGCTGCACCGCTTTAAACACTTCGGCCATGCCGCCGCGGCCGAGCCGTTCTTCAATGATGTATTTCCCAATTTGATCTTTAGGCGCAAATTGTCTGGTCATGAAACCCTCTGGCAGTTTAACCCAGTAATCTCCGTCCCCTCATTTTAGCAGAGAGGCAGGGGCAAATGCGGGCCGGCCCCCCGGACTTTCGACCTACCGCAGGCCAGATTCCCCCGTCATTTCGCGGTGTTTTAAGCCTGCACGGAAGCCCCCGCCCCCTGCGGCAACCGGGTCTTTCGCCCCGGATTGGATCGAGTCGCGGAATGGCTCGGGCCGCACCTGGAGCTCCCCAATCATTGGACCCCAGATTATTTAAAGAACCGGGCATCGATGGGCTTTTCCAGCGGCCGGCTGAAATAGAGACCGTTCGCCAGATGAGTCAGCGGTTCGATCAACCGCTGCGTCTGTTGGTCGATGGCGCCGAAACCAGGGCCGAGATACCAGATGGCCGCGCCAAGGACCTGGGGATAGCTGGCGTAGAGCTCGGCGGCCTGTCGCAGCTGTCCCAGGGCGGCCTCTGGCGGTGGGACATCGCGGTATTCCCAGCCGAATTCGGTAATCAATACGGTCGGCCGGGCGATTCCCATCTGGTCGGCAACCCAGTACAGCTGCTGAAAACGCCCGACCAGATGCGGATAATCGTTCAGCATCTCGCGCGTGGTGTAGCTGTACTCGTGCAGAGCGATGGCAATCTGCTCGGGGTGTTTGGCGGCGAACTGGAGAAAGGCGGCCATACCGGGCGCCGCCCAGGATCTGATTTCCGGCTCGCCGGAGGACCAGCCAAATGCCGCCCAGCGATAGCCGTCGCGGACGGCGAGCCGGCCGGTTTCCAGGGCAAAGAGGCCGAGCCAGCCGGCCCGCTCCTTATCGACTTCGTTGACGGTCTCCAGCCAGACCACGGCCGGATCGAGCTCCGGCGGAAACGCCGCCAGATGACGCTGCCAGTGCTCCCGTGCCGCCTGCACCGGGTTTAGATCGTAGTCAGGCAGCTCGAAGGGGCCGCCGCTGCGCCGGTAGACGAGCACGTGGGGGACCCCACTTTTTTCCCGCAGCCGTTGGGCTTCCAGAAGCGGGCCGGCATGGTCGACGCTTTTTAAGAAGAAGGGGATGCCGGCCCGGTCGAGGGTTTCCATCCAGGTCGATAACCCCGCGGCATCGCCACCCGGACCGACGTGAAAGCCGATTTTGACAAAATCGAGCCCTGGATCAGAGCGTACAGCCGCCGCGAAGTCTGTCCCGGCCAGGGCCAGGGTAGGTGCGCTGTCGCTTCGGATGTCCGGTTGGGCCGTGGGGGTCGGCAAGGGGGAGCCGCTGCTGGCGAGGGTTGGCGGGGCTCCCGATGGTTCTGTCTGCAGGCGGGAAAGGACACCGGCGCCGCGCGAGGCCTGGAATTCACCGGCCGGGGCCGGCGGCAAGGCGGCTGCGGTTGGCGGCGCCGGCGAGGCGGTGGCGGTTGGAAGGGCTGCCGGTTCGGCCAAAACAGCCGGGGGGACAGGCCGCGGCTTGGACAGGGTGATAAAGCGTCCGGCGGCAGAAGGGGCGGTTGGCCGGCAGGCCAGCAGGACCAGCAGGCCGGCCAGGAGCAGGGGCCAGACAATCGCCGGTTTGTTAACGCGGAATGGACGTTGCACGTTATCGAACATCAGCGATCAGCCGCCGGAGCCGGGTGTCCCCGGAGCGCCTCACAGGCGGGGCAGTTCCCCTGGGGACGGAAGATGGCGTACCCGGTCTGGGGATCATTATTATCCCAGTGATAGATATCCATGCTGAAAATGATGAACAGGCGGACAAAGCCGCTGTCGGCGGCCGCCTGCTTCGCCTCGACCAGCCAGCGGGCGTGATTTTCAACCGAGGTCCCGGCCGCCCACCAGAAGCGGTCGGGCACGGAGCGATCGTGGAAATCGTTGTCGGTGAGATAGCCGATTTCGGTCAGGCAGAGGGGTTTTTGCCCGCCGAAAGCCCGGAAGACCATGTCCAGGGCCGGCTGGAAATACCAGCCGTAGAAATCGCCGGCCGGATGGCCGCTGATCGCCCGCGGCGAGGTGGCCCCACCGTTGTAGTGAACGCCGACGCAGTCGAGATAATCGGCGGCCCCGGCCTGGACCATGCCCGCCACGTACCGGTCGTCCGCCCAGGCGTTCCGCCCGTTGTCAAAACCGGTTGGTGCGGGGGCGCCGCTGATGACCAGGATTCCCTCGTCGGCCGCTTTGATCGCCTCGTAGGCCGGTTTCAGCATCTGTTCGACGTATACCGCCGGGTCGATTTCTCCCACCGGCCATTCGAAATCGATGTTCATCTCATTCCAGATTTCAATCCCATCGGGTGGTGGCTCAAGCGCGGCGATACCGCCGACAAAGGCGACATAGGCCGCGAAATCGATCGATTCCGGGTAAGGTTCTCCTGGAATCGACAGGAGCAGCTTGAAACCCCGCTCGTGCGCCTGTCGAATCAAGCCCTCGACATCCCGCGGCCGGCTGCCCGGGTGCCACTTCGCCTGCACTTTGATCCATTCCATGCCCAGTCCCTTCATTTCCGCCGCATGGCGCATATCGTGGCTCTGCCCTCCCCATTCAAACCGGTGGCGGTTCCAGTCGTAGCGCGGCAGCTCTGGATCGCCTGTGGTCCGGGGCAGGCTCATAATCTGGAAGGTCGGGGCGAATTCGAGCGACGAGGCCAGAACCCAGCCGATCTCGCCGAACTGATCCCGCACGCTGACCCACATGCCGCGCTCATCCCGGCCGGAAAGGCGCATCGGCGACCCGGGTGGGACGCCGCGGGTGACGAGCGGCCGGTCGACCGCAGGGCCGGCATAGATATCGGTGTGGCGGGCGGTTACGGCCTCCACCTGGAGCAAAATTTCGGCAATCGGCGGCCGGGAGAAGAACTCTGGAACGGCTGTCCAATCGAAACCGGGTGGCAGCACCAGCCCCCGCTCGGGCAGCCAGCCGGTGGCGCCGTTGGCCAGTGAGACCAGGAACCAATCCGCTTCCCGGGCGAGGATTTCCACCGCCGTGCCGGCCGGGAGGCGACCGATGCGGTCGTGGCTGCCGCCGGCGCCCGCACGCAGGTCGATCATCTGGCCGGTGGTCACGCCGGCCGGGGTGGGAGCGGCCACCGGTGGTGGCGCGGCGGCGGCCGTCGTCGCCGGGTGGAGCCTGGCGGCGGCCGGTGGGGGGATTACCCGGCGATTCGCGTCGGCTTTAACAGCTGTCAGGAAGACGGATCTTCCACCATGATTCGCGGCCGGACGACTGGCCGGCAGAACGGCCGTACCGAGCAGGGAAAAGAACAGAATTCCCCCCAACCAGGCGCAAAGAATCCCCAGAAGGCGCATGGGATTAATTTTATGGCAGTTTTGCCTGGTAAAAAGGATAAGTGGACAAACGGGCTAGGACCGGTCATGATGATCGGGG